>DASTGU010000136.1:0-18915 GCA_035718845.1 Gemmatimonadaceae bacterium
GAAAACAATCAGCCGTACCAGCCGACGGACTACCTGAAGTGGAGTCCGGCGGGTGCGACGGAGAACGAGCTGGTGTTCGTGGTTGGAAATCCCGGCTCGACTGGACGCCTGAACACTGTCGCACAAATGGAATACCTGCGCGACATTGGTTATCCGGCCACGCTCGCGGCGTACAAGAGACTGCTCGCGATTTATCCAGTGCTGGAGCAGACGGATACTTCGGCGGCCCGTCGGTATCAGAACACGATATTCGGAATTGCGAACTCGCAGAAAGCGGTAACCGGCTATCGCGCCGGCCTCCTCGACACGGCGAGCATGGCGAAGAAGCGCGCCTTCGAGCGGGAGCTGAGAGCGCGCGTTGCTGCGAATCCGCAATTGCAGGCACAGTACGGCGGCGCGTGGGACGCGATTGCGCGCGCCCAGTCAGAGCTCGCTTCATTCAGCCCGCAGCTTCTTTACTACGGCTTCGGTGGGAACTCCCAGCTCTTGCAGCTGGCCGCCGGTCTCGTACGCGTCGCGACCGAAGCCGGCAAGCCCGACTCCGCACGGCTCATGCAGTATCGCGGT
This sequence comes from Gemmatimonadaceae bacterium, assembly GCA_035718845.1. Lineage (GTDB taxonomy): Bacteria > Gemmatimonadota > Gemmatimonadetes > Gemmatimonadales > Gemmatimonadaceae > UBA4720. Next base: position 568 of record DASTGU010000136.1, read on the forward strand.
CCCGGACTCGAGAACATCAAGCGGCAAATCGTGATGCCGAATCCGATCGACACCGCTTATGAGCGGATGGCGATTGCTGCGCAGCTCCGCGCCGCGCAGGCAGCGCTCCCTGCAAACGACCCGTTTCTGCGCGCCGCATTGAACGGCAAGACGCCGGAGCAGGCCGCCGCCGATCTCGTCCGCAACACCCGCATCACCGATCCAGCGGTGCGTCAGCAGCTGGTACAGGGTGGACTGCCGGCGATCACGGCATCGACCGATCCGCTGATCGTGTTTGCACGCGCAGTTGACCCACTTGCGCGCACCCAGCTCGCTCGTGCCAACGCACTCAACGCAATCATCGCCTCGAACAGTGAGAAGATCGGCCAGGCGATGTTTGCGACGTACGGGACCAATCTGCCGCCGGACGCGACGTTCACGCTGCGCATCAGCGACGGCCTGGTGAAATCCTATCCGTCGAACGGCACCATCGCACCGTACAAGACGACGTTCTACGGCCTGTATGAGCGCTCAGCAGCGTTCGACAACAAGGATCCGTTCAAGCTGCCGCAGCGGTGGGTCGACCGAAAAGCGAATCTCGACATGTCGACGCCGTACGATTTCGTCTCGACCAACGACATCATCGGCGGGAATTCCGGTAGCCCGGTGATCAATAGAAACGCGGAGGTGGTCGGATTGGTGTTCGACTCGAACATCGAGGGCGTGTCGAACCGGTTCATCTTCACCACCGAGGTGGGTCGCACCGTGAGCGTCCACTCCCGCGCTATCACTGAGGCGTTGCGCAAGATGTACGACGGCTCGCGCATCGCCGACGAGCTGCAGGGCCGATAGGACTGCGAACTCCCTCCCCGCAGCCTGAGCATCTCTGCTTGGGTCGAGGGGAGGGGGTCCTCACGGCGCCACGTTCGCTTGGTCGGAGCCCCTAACTGCGCTCCCTCGCTCTGCTCGGTCGCGGGTCTCCTCCTCGCGCTCAGTTTAACGGCGCCTTAGAGGACCCCCTCCCCTCTCCTTAACGAGATTCGTAACAGCCCGCGAGAGGGAGAGCGCTGCGCCGGCCCTGCGGCTCGTCGCCGAGCCGCTCGCGCGCGGAGCGCGCGCGCAGTTATGGATCTGTGCAGGAGGGGTGGGGTGTCCGCTTAAGGCAGCCCCTCGCGTAGCAAGAGACTCGCGATTCAACACGGACCTCTAAGACTGCTTCGTACTAAGCGAGGCTCGCAGCGTGTAAGCGAGAGGCTGCCGTAGCGGATACCCCGCCCCGACCCAAGCCGCGATCTCTACGAAGCGCGCAGTCCGCAAATGCGCGCGATGGCTCCGTGAATGAGCCGGACGCCGAAGTGCAAAGATTCGAGTGGGACGCGCTCATCGTTGCCGTGCATCCTTTCTTCATCGGACTGCACCATGGGGAACGGGAGGACTCCATAAGCCTGGATGCCAAGTCGGCGCAGACGCGCGCTGTCGGTGACGCCGGTGCTGAGGTACGGCACGACCGCGATTTTAGGATCGAGCTCGTGCGCGGTATCGGCGATCGCGGCGAACATCGGTGAACTCGGATTGGACGCTGGCGCTTCGACACCGCGCTGGGTGACCTCGATCGTTAGACCGGGCTCGGTGACGACTGCCCGGAGGCGCGCCACGACATCGTCGACCGATTGGCCCGGCAATGTCCGCACGTTAAGCACCACGCCGGCGGAATCGGGGATCACGTTGAACTGCTTGCCACCTTCGATGACCGTCGGCGAAATGCCGTTGCGCAGCACTGCGTTGAACACCGGAATCTCCGACAGAATGCGCCCGCCGTCCGCCGAACGTGTGTCGTTGACGTCGACCAGATCGAGCATGGCGTTGCGCTCGACCTGATTTGGCCAGATGTCAGCAAGTCGCGCGAAGAACTGGCGCGTGATGTCGGTCAGTGTCAGCGGCTCGACGTGCCTCGACAATTGCGCGATCGCGCGGCCCAATCGCGCAATCGCGTTATCGGGCAACGGAATCGCGGCGTGGCCGGCAGTCCCGTGCGCCGTCACCGTCACCACGTGCGAGATTTTCTCCGCGGCCTGGACCGCCAGATAGCAGCGCCCCTGCTCGATTATCCGCGTGCGCCCGCCTTCGTTGATCGCATACTCCGCGTCGAGCACCTCGGGGTGATTCTCCACCAGCCAGCCCATTCCCATCTCGCCGCCCGATTCCTCGTCGCAAGTGGCGACGAAGACCACGTCGCGGGAAAGAGACCGACGTGAGGATGCGAGCTCGCGCTTGAGCATTAGCATCGTCATCAGGTTCGCCGACAGCATTCCCTTGTCGTCGATGGCGCCGCGCCCGTAGAGATAGCCGTCTTCGATTTCACCACCGAACGGATCGTGAGTCCAGCTCGCCCGCTGCACGCTGACCACGTCGGTGTGCGCAAGTACGATCACGGGGCGCTCGTTGCCAGTGCCGCGGATCCTGCCGATCAGCTGAGCGCGATTCTTCTCGGGCACGAGCAGCGATGTCTCGATGCCTTCACTCTTGAGAGCGTTCTCGAGATACAGCGCCAGTGGCAGCTCGTTACCGGGCGGGTTGGTCGTGTCAAACCTGATGATGGTCTGTAGTCGCTCGACGGTCTCCGCGCGAATTTTATCCGCGTCAGGCATCGAGCAGCTCTTCGATCTTTCGAATCAACGGATCGAACGACAGGCGATCGGCGCCCGCGCGCGCTGCGATCTCTTCTCCGCTCTCGCGCTGGCCCTGCGCAAACAGCTCGCGCACCATCCACGGGCCGGCGCTCGGATTTCGCCACCAGTCGCTGTCGTAGCGAGCGGTGAGGCCTTCGTTGAGGGTCGATTGCAGCTGCCACGCCCGAAGATAGCGTGCCGAGTAGTAGCGCGGATCGACATCGACAAATGCGTCAGCCGCGTTGTACTCGAAGCCCGTTGCGTTACTAAGTAACGACACATAAAGATCGGGCAGCTCCGACCACGGTACTTCACCACTGTAAAGCGTCCGCTCGTACAACAACTTCGCACAGTACCGTCGCAGGAAATGGAGCTCCTCGAAGCCGGCGCTGCGCAGAAACTTGCCGACGCGCGGCCCGCGCAGTCCGGTGTAGCGAAGCAGCCAGGCTTTGTCCTGCATCCGATGATCGAAGAGCATGGCGTATGATTCGGTCACCGAGTTGTCACCCAGCCAGCGAAACTCGAACGGATAGTCGGGACTTGCATAGCCGAAGTGCAGCGCGTGCCCGAGCTCGTGCAGGAAAGTGTTGTAGTCGCTCTGTCCGCCGTGCGGACGGAGAACCAGATAGACTTCCTGCGGGACTCGCACCGGTGAGCAGAAGGCACGCGAGCGTTTCCCTTCCCGCTCACCGACATCGAAGATGATCCGGCCTTCCGCGACAGGGTCGATTCCCATCTCGTTGACCTGCCTGCGGATCGCCGGCTCCATCTCGCCGCCTGGAAACGCATCGTCGAACTCTGACGCGCGAAACAGTGCCAGCGCGTCGGGGCGTTTGGCCTCCGACGCAGAGATGCCGAGCGACTTGCGCAGAAACCCTGGCAAAGTGTCGTCCCACATTGCCTTAGTCTCGCGCAGAAATCGCTCGCACTCTGCGGCGAGGGCCGACAGCGAGATACCTGTGACTGCTTCGAACGACGCGTTGTAATCGGCCGCGACACCCAGCGACTCGATGAAATCTTTCTCCCGCTGCAGTCGCTCGAGGCGTAACGGCGCATGCTCGGCTTTGACCAGCTTGGCGCGCGCATCGTCGAGGCCGAGTCGCAACTTTCGGTCGCGGGTGTTGGCCAGCTCGATCGGCACCGCCTGGTACTGGATCACTCGGCCGTCCGGCGATTGCACGACGGCCGAGTTCTCCCACTCGATTTCGCGCTCGTCGAGCTCGGCGAGTGGCTTCGCTGCCTGCGACTCGATTTCCCACTCGAGCAGCAGTCGCGCGGATCGCTGCTCTTCACTCTTGTCCGGCGCCGACTTGAACAAGTCGAGCGTCAGGTCCAGTGCTTCGCGACTCAGTACGCGGTCGTACCGCTCGTAGATTGGTCGGAGCTCCGCCGACTTCTTGAGTCCGGCGAACGCGAGATAGCTCTCTCGCGAAATTGCTTCCATGAACGCCTGGCCTTCAGCTCGCAGGCGCTGAAGGTCGAGCGCTGTCACGGCGTCAGCTTACGGGCGAGGTAGTCTTTGAGCTGGCCGACTTCGATCCGCTCCTGCTGCAGCGTATCGCGATCACGCACGGTGACGGTCGCATTGGTCAGCGATTCACCGTCGATGGTGATGCCGAACGGCGTTCCCACTTCATCCTGCCGCCGATAACGGCGGCCGATGGCGCCGCTGTCGTCGTAAAAGATCGGGAACGACTTGCGCAGATCGTCCGCGACGCGCGTCGCCATTTCAGGCATCCCATCTTTTTTCACCAATGGAAACACACCGGCTTTGATTGGCGCGAGTGACGGATCGAGCTTGAGCACCGTGCGGCCTTCAGACTCGCCCGGCACTGCTTCTTCGTGATAGGCATTCACCAGTACCGCCAGTGTCGTGCGATCGGCGCCGACGGAAGTCTCGACGACGTACGGCACGTAGCGCCGATTATTCGGCTGATCGAAGTACTCGAGCTTCTTGCCGGAGAATTTCTGATGCTGAGTCAGATCGAAGTCGCCGCGGTTGTGTACGCCCTCGATCTCCTGGAAGCCGAGCGTACCGCCGAAGTCGAACTGGACATCGAACGCAGCCCGCGCGTAGTGCGCCAGCTCCTCCTTGGTGTGCTGGTGGAATTGGAGGCGGTCACGCTCGAGTCCGAGCGCGAGATGCCACTCCATCCGCTGCTGCTTCCAGTACTCGAACCACTGCATGTCGGTGCCGGGCTCGACGAAGAACTGCATCTCCATCTGCTCGAACTCACGCGTGCGGAAGATGAAATTTCCCGGCGTGATCTCGTTGCGGAACGCCTTGCCGATCTGCGCGATCCCGAATGGAATCTTCTGCCGAGTCGACTGCTGGACGTTCAGGAAATTCACGTAGATGCCCTGCGCGGTTTCAGGCCGCAGGTACACGACCGAGGCTGAATCCTCGACCGGCCCCATGAAGGTCTTGAACATCAAGTTGAACTGACGGGCTTCGCTGAGCGTCCCCTTCATTCCGCACGACGGGCACTGAGCGTCGGGAGTGCCGGGCGTCCCCTTGATGCGCGGATCGTCCGCGCGAAATCTCTTCTTGCAATTCCGGCAATCGACGAGCGGATCGACGAAGCCGCTGACGTGACCACTCGCCTCCCAAACGCGAGCATTCATCAGGATCGCGGCGTCGAGGCCTTCGATGTCGTTGCGCGCGCGGACCATCGCGTGCCACCAGCGATCCTTCAGATTCTTTTTCAGCTCGACACCGAGCGGACCGTAGTCCCAAACCGAGCCGGTGCCGCCGTATATCTCCGAAGACTGGAAGATGAAGCCGCGTCGTTTAGCCAGCGACACCAGCTTGTCCATCACATCAGGGTGATTGGGCATCCGGGAAAAATAGCGGGGAGAGGGAGGGGGTGGGCGGAGGGGCGGGTAGAACTGAGTACTGCGAACTAACATAGCATCGACAATCGCGGACTGATTGAGAATCAAGTATCGCTGACACGCCTACCTAAGCTCCTTAGTTCTGGTCAGAGTCCTCGATCAGTCCGCGATTGTCGATGCACTTGGTCCGTGGTACTCAATAGGGTGCTCCCTATGTGTCGAGTTCCGCGCTCAGCTTCGGCTCCGCCGGCGCGCGCTGGCCGAGCAGCCGCGCCACAATGCGGTCGCCATGATAGCGTCCGTTTTCGATGAAGACTTTGTTGGCGTCGTAACCGGCGACCACGACGCCGGCAATGAAGACGCCAGGAACCGCTGTCTCGAGCGTTTGCGAATCGTGCGCGGGAATCCCTGTTTTGGGATTGATCGGCACGCCTGTTTCGCGCAGCAAATCCAGACTCGGCGCGAAGCCTGTCATGACGTAGATCCGATCGGCCTTCAGTCGCTGCTCACCAGTCGGCGTCGTCAGCAGGACCTCGTCGGGATAGATCTCCTTTACTCTGCTCTCCCAACAAACCTGGATCTGGCCTTCCTTCACGCGGTTGGTGAAGTCGGGCAACACCCACGGCTTGATCTTCTTGTCGAAGGTCGGGCCAAAGTGCACGAGGGTCACGCGCGCGTTGGAGCGCCACAGGTCGAGGGCTGCTTCCGCCGCGGAATTTCCACCGCCAACGACGACGACCTCCTGCAGGAATGCCTCGTGGCCCTCTCGATAAACATGGGTCACGTGCGGCAGTTTCTCGCCGGGAACGCCAAGGCGATTGGGCGATCCGAAGTAACCAGTTGCCACCACGACCGCCCCAGTCCGCGTGTGCACTTCCTCGCCGGCAGCATTCACAGACACCACACTGAAGTCATCTGCCTTGCCGCGAATTGCGACGACTCGTTCCCGTTGGCGCAAAGGAATCCGAAAATAGGTGACGACAGCTCGATAGTACGCGAGCGCGTCGCGACGAGTGGGTTTCTCAGTCGCGATGACGAATGGTAGTCCGCCGATCGTCAGCTTTTCCGCCGTCGAGAAGAACCGCACGTACGTCGGGTACGACTCGATCGTGCTCACCACCACGCCGCTCTCGATCACAAGCGGCTTGAGACCCGCGCGCTGCGCCGAGACCGCCGCGGCAAGCCCGCACGGCCCACCGCCGACGATTACCAGATCTGCGTCTTTGGCCATCAGGTTATGGATCGATCAGGCGACACCAACCGGGCCGGCAGGGAGCGCACCTTCCACACCAATGATCTGATCGCGCCGTGTTCCGACGCTGACGTAGGTGATCTGAGTCTCCACCAGCGACTGAATCCGATCCAGATATCGCCGCGCCTCGCTCGGCAAATCCGTCAGGCTGCGCGCGTCGGCGGTGCTGGTCTTCCAGCCCTCGAACCACTCGTACCGCGGCTTCACCTGTTCGAGCAGCTCGAGATCGCCAGGAAACTCTTCGTAGACCTCGCCGCTTGCCTCATACCCTGTGCACAGTCCGATGCGATCGAGAGTGTCCAGCACGTCGAGCTTGGTGACGGCCAGATCGGTGAGACCGTTCACTCGCGCCGCATATCGAACCACGACGCCGTCGAACCAGCCGCAGCGACGGGGTCTGCCGGTCGTCGCACCGAACTCATTGCCGAGCTTCCGAACCTGCGTTGCCAGCGGCTCATCGAATTCCGTCGGGAGGGGACCGTTGCCGACACGAGTCGTGTACGCTTTCACGACTCCGATCACCGAATCGAGCTCGCCGGGCGCGATCCCAACACCAGTCGCGGCACCGCCGGAGATGGTGCTACTCGAGGTGACGTACGGATACGTCCCGTGATCGATGTCGAGCAGCGATCCCTGCGCTCCTTCGAGCAATACCGCCGCGCCTCCGACGATCGCGCGGTGGATCTTGAGTCCGACATCTTCAGCGAGCGGTAGCAGCCGCCTGGTGAATTTCTCTAGCACGCCGAGCGTGTAGTCGACGTCCGCTCGCTTGCTGCCCGACATCGCCAGCTGGATGTTGGCGTGCGCGACGCCCCGCTCGATCAGTTTTCTCAGGCGCACCGGATTGCGCAGGTCGAGCACGCGAATCCCGCGACGGCCAAATTTGTCTTCGTAGGCGGGACCAATGCCGCGGCCGGTCGTTCCAATCTCCTTGTTCGCGGAGCTCTGGCTGTCGACCAGCTTGTGATACGGCAGCACCAGGTGCGCGCGATCGCTGACGTACAGCCGGCCCTCGACGTCGATTCCATCGGACACCAGCTCGTCGATTTCGGCGAACAGGGTTTCCACATCCAGCACCACGCCGTTGCCAATCGCGCAACGAACCCCGGGATGGAGAATCCCGCTCGGTATCTGGTGCAATACGAAAGACTTATCGGCGATATGGACCGTATGGCCGGCGTTGGCGCCGCCCTGGTAGCGCACCACCCAATCAGCACGTTCGGAGAGGACGTCGACGAGCTTTCCCTTGCCTTCGTCGCCCCACTGGGCACCGACCACCACGATCGTACGGGTATTGTTGTCGAACATGTCAGGAAAAGTGTTTGACCTACAAAAAGAAAACTACCAGCTTGCGGCCTGCTGCTGTCGGCCGGCCGCGACGAGCTGGTGCGCGAGTCGAACTTAAGCTCGAAGCCGCTGGCTGAAAGCCGCCAGCCGCAAGCTGGTATTTTTTTCTGGCCGTTCAGTCCTTAGCCGCTGGCGGCGGCGCCGGAACTTCATCTACCACGCGCGGCGGATCGTCCGGCCGCACGACGCTCCTGATTGGCAGGATCACCGTAAAAGTCGATCCTTTGCCGAACACGCTTTGCGCGAAGACGTGTCCGCCGAGTGCGTCGACGAGCTTCCGGGTGATACTGAGGCCCAGTCCGGTGCCTCCGAATTCTCGGGTTCGCGACTGATCGACCTGCCGGAAGTCTTCCCAGATCGAGCCGAGGTCGTCGGCGCGGATTCCGATGCCGGTGTCGGTCACATCGAAGCGGAGGTCGGCCTCATCCTTCGAGATCGCTACTGTGATGCCGCCCTGATGCGTGAATTTCACCGCATTCGACAGCAGGTTGAGCAGAATCTGCTTGACCTTGGTGCGGTCGGTGTGCAGCACCAGATCGCCGTTCGGCATCTCGACGTTGAATGAAAGCTTCTTTTTCTTCACCAGTGGCTCGATCTGCTGCGAGATCTCCGTCATGATGTCGCCCAGCTTCACATCGTCGAGGTGCAGCGGCATTCTGCCAGCCTCGATCTTGGCGAGGTCGAGGATGTCGTTGATGAGCGCGAGCAAGTGCTGCGCGGCTCCCTGAATGCGATTGAGGCCTTCTTCCTGGCGCGGCGTCAGATCGCCGTAAATCCTGTCCAGCATCAGCGACGCGTATCCGATCAGTGCGTTGATCGGCGTGCGCAGCTCGTGCGACATGCTGGCGAGGAATTCCGATTTCAGGCGATTCGCCTTTTCCAGCTCGCGCGACTGCCATTGCAGTCGGGTGTTCTGCTCGGCGAGGTCTGCAGTCGCGGCGCGAATGCGTTCCTCCAGCTCACTCGAGAAAGTCTTGAGCTCGTCGTATAGGCGCTCGTTCTCGACCTGCTGCGTTAGGTCGTGTAGTACCGACACGATCGCCAACGGCTCCCCGCGACGATTGAGAATCTTTCCGGACACGACTTCGACGGGCAGCTCGGTCCCCGAATCAGGGATGTGGAGCTTCATCTGCTCGCGACGAGCCATCGGTGGACTGTTGGCAAAGTCGGAGATGAAGGTCGTGAACTTGGTATCGTTTGCCTGAACCGTTTGGGCACGCTCCCAGTTCGCGCTATCGTCCGCCTCGAACAGCTGCTCAGCCTCCTTGTTCATGAGGATGATGTTCGAGCGGTCGTCGGTGACGAGAATCGGGTCGGCGACGTTCTCGAGAATCAGGTTGAGGCGGTCGCGCTCGCGCTTGGCATCGATCTCCGCCAGACGCACGCGCTGCACCTGCCGCTCCAGCTCGTTCGCCGCGCGGCGCAGGTCAGTGACGTCGCGAAGGACAGTCACCGTCGAGACCGTGCGCGAGTCACTGGACGGCAACGTGTGCGTAAGAACCTCGAACAACAGATCGGTTCCCTCGTCGGGGTCGACGAGGTTGAGCTCGCGCGAAATTGCTGCCTCAGTCGCGCCCATCGCTTGTTTCGAGAGGTGCGACGTGAAGAGGAGATTGTTGATCTCGACTGCACGCCTCCGGCCCTCGGAATCGTGATCGCTGGTGGACAGCAGATGCTCGGCGCGCTGATTCTGCGAGATGATCTGCCTGTCCTCGTTGATGATCACGATCGGATCGGGCAGCGAGTTCATGATCGTGCTCAGCATCTCGCGCTGCTGATCCAGGCGCGCCGTCGAAAGGCGGAACTCTTCGACTGCCGCCATGCGCGACAGCACTGGTCCGGCAAGCGCCGCAGCGTGTAGCAGCGCGGATATCGTTTCGTCGTCGACGGACGCTTCGAGTAGCGCTACCCCTCCCGGGGCATGACCCAGCTTACGACGACGCTCGGCGACCAGATTCCTCCGCACCTCGCACCGTGACACCTGCACCGAGGCGACCTCGGCATCGGTGAGAAGATGGGGCGCGCCGCGGAACTGCGGCTGCGGAAACGGTATCGCCGTCCACTCGCTGAACGGGAGCCCGGGTGCGGGTGTTGCCTGGTCGCAGCTCACCGCATGCAGGGAGAGGGCTGATACGGTCAGTGGATTCGACAAATCCTCGGTCGGCAGCGACAAAATCGGTGGCTCGTCGCCATCGAAACCAACGCTGGCCACCGTGATGAAGGACTTCGGCGGACTGTCGAGCGTCAGCGCGAGTGCGCGTCGTGCGCCGACGATGTCGGCGAACTGGGCGATCATGTAGGTCGCCGCAGTTCGGAAATCGGGTGCCTCAGAGATTGCGGAGAGAAGCTCGGCTAATCGTTCTCCGCTGAGTTGCGGGCTCGGCGCTACCGCGGCACTCTCACGCTTGGAGTCGCTCAAGTCGCCGCTTTAGATCTGCATTTTCAGATCGCATCCGCTCGAGCTCTTCGGCTCCCCCCGACGTAAGCGTCTCGCGCGGCCGCGATACCGGCGCGCTGAGCCCCACTGCCTCGGAGTATTTGAGATAGGTATCAATGGATGCGACGACAATACGCGCTTCGACGGTGGCGAGCTCGATACCGACCAGTGACACCCGAACCCATGCGTCGATGACAATACCTTTGTCGAGTACGCGATCAAGAACATCAATTAGCGAGCTACCGCTCGGGGAACGTTCGACTGCCATCTCTTTACTCCTGTGGTCTTGCTGCCGAGGCGGTGGTTGAAGATTCAGTGACTGCCGGTCGCGCGTGCGTGCTCAGTCGCGGATCGGTACGCCACCAGTTGAGACCGATTTGCTCGGCCTTGTCAATGGAGCAAATCAAAAGACGAACCTGAATGGTAAGGAGCTCGACGTTGGCGAGATTGATCTTGATGTCACCGACGACGACGAGTCCCTTGTCGAGCACACGGTCGAGGACGTCGACGAGGCCGTAGCTGCGCGACGGGGATACTAGGTCTGCCAAGCACTCGTCTCCGTTCGGCTCGTGCGCCGGTTATCGTAACTTGCCAAGGGGGCCCAGGTCGATCTGGAGATCTTCATCGGTCAGCCCGAAGGTTTCCTTCATCTCCTGCATCCGGTCGTTGAGGCGCAACAAAGCGACGCCGAGCTTTTCAACTTCGGCCTCGCTGAGGTGACCGCCCTCCATACGCCGGACTGCCTGGTGCTCTAAGACCTTACGCAATACCTCAATCAAGGTCAAGACGAGCTTCGCGAGCCCGTTCTCAACCTTTTCCGGATCTGTATTAAGACGCGGGGGCAGCCCCTCTGCAACCTCTGCCAGTGGCGCGATCGGCACATCCCTCGGAGCGTTGAGCGCGCGCACCGCCATCCCTTCCGCGGCGTCGGGGACTTCCCTGACGTCCGCGCTAGCCGCGTCGATTTCCTTGGCTCTGGACTGTCGTCGCAAGGCAGTCTCGACACCGGTTAGCAGCAGTCCGAGATCGAGCTTGATCAGGTCGATGTCGGCAACGGCTAGCATCACTTCTCCCCGCAAGACCACGCCCTTGTCCAGAATGTGGCTGAGCATCTCGGACAGCTCGAGCCGGGTGTCTCCCAGAAAATCGTCGACTTCCGTCACTCGGTACGCTCGCCGACAAAGTGATAAGGCGGCCACGGACCAGTGAAATCAAACTTGAATCCCGACGGCTCGTACTTCTCGACCATCTCGGTCAACGCGCTCTGGAATTGAACCAGCCGCGTCGGGTCAACGAGGAACGACGCATTCAGGATCGCGCGTCCCTGCTCGCGGGGCGCGCCGGAATTCACCGGCTGTTCTCGCACCGTATCCATCGAGCAATTTTTCAGCGAGTCGAAAATTTCCGCAGCGGCCTTGCTGGCGACATCTCTACCCGCATCTCGACGCAGACCTTCCAGTTTTCGCTGTAGCAGATACTTCTGGCCGGGTGACGCACTCGCCATCTCCTGCTCCACCTGCCGGAGCTCGGAGACGTGACTATTCAGATTCTGCATCAGAGCGGCCGACTGTACATAGATACGCACAATGAATTCCCTTCCGCCATTGAGCCGCGCAAAAGTCTGGCGCAGCTCCGGCAACCTCTTCGACAACATCTGCTTCACCGCCGTCGAGTCGCGGAAGAGTGTCCACATCGGGAACGGGACCACCGGACCGTTATCGGACGCCCAGGTCAAAACGCGGTCGTGCGCCATCGCGCGCTCGCTAACCCAGTCCACGTCAGCGGTGAGCGCTTCGACACGGTCGGGCGCATAGTCTTCAGCACGGACAGACGTAGCTAGCGCCGCGTACTGGCCGTCTGGGATGAGAGAAACAGCGCCCTGTTCAATGCCTTTCGGAGCGGTCTCGGTCTTGATCGAGGCGGGCACGACACCGTAGACGTAGCAGAGGCGCTCGATCATCGATGATCGGACTGAAGCGGACTATTCCGTCTCGTCGCCTTCCGCGACGCGCACCGGCCCACCGCCGACTGACATTCCGAAGCGCTCGCGCCACTCGCGCACCTCGCGCAGCCGCTGCATGATCTCGGCTTCCTGCTGCACGTATTGATCGTCGTCGATCTCTCCCATCTCCAGCTTCATCTGGAGCGCCATCAGGTCTTCCTTGATTGGCGTGTCATCGGTGAGCTGTTCGCGAACCGCGCGATCGATTTTGTCGAGAGTAAAGCGGGTTCCCCACACCGGGCCGAGGAATGGCGCCAGCAGGATGTTGGTGATCAATCCCATCAGCCGACTCTCAGGTGGCCTTCTCCAGCTTCAGCTTGATATTGACGAAGTTGTAAGGCGGCCACGGACCGGTGTACTTGAAGCTGAGCAGGTCTTCGTACTGCAGTGAGATCGCTTTCACCTTCTCGTCGAAGGCTTTCTCGTCTTTGCGATCGACGAGGAAAGCAGCGTTCAGAATCATGCGATCGCCGATGACTTTGTTGCTGCGGCTGGCGACTGATACGGATTTCAATTGCTCGTGGATGTCGTTGACGTAGCGATTGCTCGCCTCTTCCATCGCCGCTTCGACGAGTCGGCCGAGCTGCATGCGCGCGAAGTAAGTCGAAGACGCAGCGTTCCGGGTGATCTCGTCCTTCAGCCGGCGGATTTCATCGTTGTCTCGCTCGATTGCTGCCACGACCTTGTCGCGGTCCCAGAGGATCTTGAGACCGAACTCGATCTTGTCCTGCATTTTGTCAAGAACGTCGGTGAATGCCTGGTAGGTGGATTTGAGCAGCGCCTGCACGTCGTTCTCCGAGCGGAACACCGTGCCGAAGGACATCGGGATCAGCGTGAATTCGCGCATCACGGTCTCGTTCACGAATTCGTGCGCGAGCACGTTCTCTCGGGTCGGGTCGTAGATCACGATCGGGGTGTCGCTGACGACAGCCGACAAGTCGCTGTGATTGATCGTATAGACACGAGCGCCGCTGCCGATTCCGATTTCGCCGAAGTCGCGCGATCGATCGTTGCGGATGATGCAGTAGACGTATTTCCCTTCGGTGGGTTCGAGCTCAGCGGCGGTAGCGCTTTCAGCCGTCATCAAAGGTTATCCATGGTGGCGTTCACCGCGATCATTCCTCTCTACTCCATCAGATGAGGTCATTTCGCGGCAGCGATGAAGATCCAGATGCCGATTGTGAATCCGATGCCGATCTTTAGAACAGTGGATACGACGCGTCCTATCAACGCGCCTTTCGCGACGCGAGTGGCATCTCCTGCAGACGATCCACCCGTGAATTCCGCAATGAGAGCCCCTATAAAGGACCCCACGAACGCGCCAATAACGGGGCCGATGATCGGAACTGGAAACCCGACCATTGCGCCAACGATACTGCCGATTACTGCCCCCCATCCTGCACGACGCGAGCCGCCGTATTTCCGTGCGTAACTGCCTGTCAGCGAGATATCTAGCAGCTCCGCCACCAGCGCAAGGACGCCGACTGCGACCAGGGTGAACCAACCGATTGGATCGCCTGGAACGACGAGGTTGTAGGTGACCGCGGAGGCGACCATGATCCAGAGCCCGGGCAGCCCGAGCACTATCAGGATCAACGAAAGCAGGATGACCGCGGCCAGAATTGTCAGATACATCAGCTCAGTTCCTTCGCCATTGCCGAAAGGAGGAGACTGGCGTGCGCAGCGCCCTCTCCAGTCAGCCTCGATGAATTATCGCGCCGGGTATGGATGCGCGCGAGTGTAGCGAGCGTTCCTCTGCTCAATGTGATCGCCGAGTTGGGCCAGCGAGAGAAGACCATGCTGTCGGCCATGATTCCGGGGATCATCTTGCCCAGCTTGAGCCGTATCCCCAAGCGCTTCGCTGCGCTTTCGGCCGCAACCGCTACCCGCATCGGCTGCACGCTGTACATACAACGATACGCGCCAGCCTCATCGACGGTGTCACAATTGAGGATCACGAGCTGCTCCGGCGCCTTTCGCGCCCACGCCACCGCTCCGGCGAGTCCCAACTCTTCCCCGCTCGTGATCAGGACGCCGAGCGAGGACGGCGCGTCGGGAGATTGCGCGGCAAGAAGCACCGCTGCAACGCCACTGGCGTTATCGACTGCGCCCGGAGACCTGTTGCCGATAAAGCAAAGACCGGCAGTCAACGCGCCGAAAATCGCCAATGGCAGCGCAATGATGACTGCCGGCGTGGCGATGCTGCCCCACCAAAGAACGGCGAGGCCGCCGAATCCTACCAGCATCGCCGCGATGTAAAGCGACACGCTTCCCGCGATGCGCAACAGCATCGGGATTGTTTGAGATTTGGAATCCAGATGGGCGACGAGCCATACGGTCGGAGTTCCGCGCCGGGCTTCGAGGTTCACCGCGATTGCAGTGGACCACGGAAACCGGAGAACCCAACCCTTCGTCGGGCTGCTGCCACTCGCGAAAACCGCAGCAAAGGCCGCAAAGAACACCAGGCCGGGCGCCGATGAATTGCCGCTCAGCGCCAGTAGACCCATGGCGAAGACGAAGACACCGAGCGAGAAAGAGATCAGCGCCACGGCCCAGCGAGCGAGCCACTGCGAGTACGTGAAGGGCAACTCCTGACAAGTGAAGCCTGCTTGCTCGAGCGCTCGTCGACAACGGGAGCGTGCTCGCGTTTCTTCCTCGCTGCCGGCGAAGCGGGGCGTCGCCGAGAGCTCGTCGATCAGCGCCTTCGCGCGCTCAGCGAGCTGCGCGTGAACCATTCTCCGCGCCGAAGAACCCCATCTTCTCTTTCACTTCCGCCATCGTCGTCTGCGCGACAGCGCGCGCACGCTCGGCGCCGGCTTCGAGATCCTTCCGCATCTTGTCCGGGTGCGCCGCGAGATCCTTGGCGCGCGCGCGAATGGGCGACAGCTCTTTCTCCATCGATTCGTGCAGCACCTTCTTGCAGTCAATGCAGCCCCAACCGGCGGTGCGGCACTGGACCGCGACGTGCTCCACCGTCTGCGGCGGACTGAACGCCTTGTGCAGATGATAGATGTTGCAGACTTCGGGCGTGCCCGGATCAGTGCGCCGAACCCGCTTCGGATCGGTCACCGCGGGCCGCAGCTTTTCCCAGATCGACTTCGGGTCTTCGAGCAAATCCACGGTATTGCCGAGCGACTTCGACATCTTCGCCTGGCCATCGAGGCCCATCACTCGACGCGTTGGCGTCAGCAGCCCCTTTGGCTCCGGGAAGTATCCTTCGCTCTGCTCTTCGCCACCGCCCGCGGCGGACACCGTCGCCATTATTTTCTTTCCGGTCGTCGGCTTGTCGAAGCGCGCGTTCCATTTGCGCGCGATCTCACGCGACAGCTCGAGATGCTGCAGTTGATCTTCCCCGACCGGCACCATGTCCGCGCGATACAGCAGGATGTCCGCCGCCTGCAGCACCGGATAGTTCAGGATTCCCGCCGGAACACTTTCTTCCCGACTCGCTTTCTCCTTGAACTGCGTTTGACGCTCGAGCTCGCCGAGCGGCGTCAGCGTGTTGAATATCCAGGCCAGCTCGGTATGTTCCGGAACCATCGACTGCACGAAGAGCGTGCACTTGTTCGGATCGAGACCGGACGCCAGCAGACCAAGCGCCATGTCGGCGGTGCGCGCACGCAAATCCGACGGATCGTACGGAATGGTGATCGCGTGGTAGTCGACGATGCAGAAAAACGACTCGTATTTGTGCTGCAGCTCAACCCAGTTCTTAACAGCGCCGAGGTAGTTTCCAATGTGCAGGGCGCCGGAGGGCTGAATGCCGCTGAAGATGCGGGACATTGCGCGTAATTAAAGAGCGAGAGAGACGAGTTGCAAGCAATTTCAGAGGAGAAAACCGCCAACGACACGCTGCTTGAGATCGCGCTCGAAGCGGCGCACGCCGGTGCGCGCGTCATCCGTGACGCGACCGCCCAGCGCGAGAAAATCGTCTGGGAGACCAAAGGGCGCTCTGACTTCGTCAGCGAAGTTGATAAGGCGTCAGAGCGAGCAATCGCCGAGGTCATTGGTCGGCGACTTCCCACGGCGACACTGCTGGGCGAGGAGCTGTCGCCAGACGTTATCGCCAGCCACGGCGTCGTTGTAATCGCCGATCCACTCGACGGCACCACCAATTTTCTGCACGGATACCCGGAGTATTCGGTGTCGATTGCAGTCGCTCGCGACGGCGAGCTCTGCGCCGGTGTCGTCCTCAACGTGGCACGAGGCGAGGAGTTCGCTGCCTCGAAAGGTGGTGGCGCGTTCATCGACGGGAAGCCGATTCGTGTCTCGAACCTGCGCGAGCCCGGGCGCGCGCTGATCGGCACCGGCTTTCCTTTCAAGACCATCGACGTGTTGCCCGAATACCTCGACCAGTTCAGTTTGGTCGTGCACGGTACGGCCGGAATTCGGCGGGCCGGATCGGCTGCACTCGACCTTTCGAACGTTGCCTGCGGGCGGTTTGACGCGTTCTGGGAACTGGTGCTGGCGCCGTGGGATGTCGCAGCCGGCATTTTGATGGTGCAGGAGGCAGGCGGAGTCGTCACGGATCTGGACGGCAATCCGCCTGTGCTGACCGCGGGTGCGTTCGTCGCTGGGAATCCGGCGATGCACGCGTGGCTGCTGCAAACCGTGCGACGCGCAAACCTGAGCAAAGGAAAGAATTGATGAAGCTGGTAGAATGCGTTCCGAATTTTTCCGAGGGTAGACGTCCGGAGATCGTCGCCGCGATTCGCGATGCAATCGCCGCTGTCGACGGTGTGTCGGTACTCGATGTCTCGTCGGACGCGTCGCACAATCGCTCCGTGATCACCTTCATCGCACCCGTTGAGAGCGCGGTGGATGCAGCGTTCGCGGGTATCAAGGCGGCCTCGGAACGTATCGATCTCTGCCAGCACAGCGGCGAGCACCCCCGCATCGGCGCGACCGACGTCGTGCCGTTCATTCCGCTCGAAGGCTCGACGATGGAAGACTGCATCGCCCTCGCGCGTCAGCTCGGTCAGAAAGTAGGCAGCGAGCTGCAGATTCCCGTCTATCTCTACGAGCGTGCAGCGACCACTCCGGCCCGCGAGAATCTCGCCGACGTCCGCCGCGGCGAGTTCGAGGGATTGCGCGATGAGCTGGGAAAGAATCCCGCGCGTAAGCCTGATTTCGGTCCGGACAAAATCCACCCAACGTGCGGCGCGACTGCGATCGGTGCGCGTCCCTTCCTCGTCGCCTACAACATCTACCTCGGTCCCGCGTCGAATCTTCAGATCGCGAAGAACATCGCCAAGGCAGTGCGCGGCTCGTCCGGTGGATTCCGCTACGTCAAAGGACTCGGGCTCGAGGTCGACAATCAGGCGCAGGTATCGATGAACCTGGTCGACACGGAGAAAACTCCGCTCCACAACGTTTTCGATTTCGTGAAGATGCGCGCCGAGAGTGAAGGCGCGACGGTCACATGGAGCGAAATCGTAGGACTGGTGCCGGAGCGCGTACTGATCGAGACCGCCGTCAGTCACCTGCAGCTCAGGCAGTTCACGCCGAAGCAGGTTCTCGAGCGCCAGGTGCGCGAAGTGGTGAGCGGCGGCGAGAGCCTCAGTGGATTTCTGGCGAACGTCGCGTCGTCGAATCCGGTGCCGGGCGGCGGCAGCGTCGCCGCGCACGCGGGTGCACTGGCAGCAGCACTCGCTCAAATGGTCGCCGGACTGACCGTGGGCAAAAAGAAATACGCGGCGGTCGATGTGGAGATGAAGGATGTCGCGCAGAGCGCCGCCGCACTCGGCAATGAGCTGTCCGCGCTGGTGAAGCGCGACGCAGACGCCTACGCGAGCGTGTCGGAGGCGTATAAGCTGCCCAAGGAGCC
>DASTGU010000137.1:0-3734 GCA_035718845.1 Gemmatimonadaceae bacterium
CGCTCGATCCCTTCCAGAAAGCTCAGGTAGAGCGAAAGGCGCCTGACAGTCGATTCCGCGATCCGCTTCAAAGGAGGATTGTGAATTTCTTCACAAACTAATTCCGCGGGGAGTGGAAGGAAGGTCCTGTCTCGTTAGAACCGAGTACTCCGGACCAAGTGCATCGATAATCGCGGACTGATTGAGAACCCCAACTACGACTAAAGAGCTTGGGAACGCGCGTCATCGATCCTCCATCCTCAATCAGTCCCGCGATTAGCACTGCTGTGTTAGTTCGTAGTACGCAGTCCTCCAGCTTCGCCTTTCCTTCGGACCCTCCGCCCGTCTATTTTGGGGGATGCCAGTCCACGTCACCTCCGAGATCGGCGCCCTGCGCACCGTGTTGGTTCATTGCCCCGGCAAGGAACTGCTCGCGGTGACGCCGACCACGCGCGCCGAATTCCTTTACGACGATATCGTCGACGTCGATGTCGCCAAGAAGGAGCATCGGCGGTTCGTGCAGGTCCTCGAGAAGTTCGCGGAGGTGCTGCACGTACGCGATCTGTTGACGGAGGTGCTTACCGATCCAGTCGTCCGGGAGCTGATCATCCGCGAGACAATGGACGTCGTACCAAGCGAGCCACTGGCCGCCGAGCTGCGGGAGCTCCCGCCGGAAGCGGTAGTCAACATGCTGATCGAGGGCAGGGAAGAAGAGCCGGGCCCTCTGTCGCGCACGCTCAACGAGTACAGCTACTCCCTGCCGCCGCTGCCGAATCTCTTTTTCACGCGGGATGCGGCGATGGCGATCAACAAAAACATGATGATCGGCTCGATGCGCTTCCACGCGCGCTGGACCGAAGAGCTGATCATGAAGGCGCTGTTCACGTCGCATCCGAAGCTCGCCAATCGCGGCATTCTCTACGACGGCTCGGTCGAGCGCCGGCTCAATCACACTCTCGAGGGCGGTGACGTCCATCCCCTCCGCGAAGACGTGTTGATGGTCGGCTTCAGCGAGCGATCGAGTCCGGCGGGCATCGACGGCCTGGCGACGCTCGTCTTCGAGCAGACTGAAGTCACCAATCTCATCGTGGTAGTGATGCCGGAGGAGCCGACGGCAATCCACCTCGACATGATCTTCACCCACATCGACCGCGATTTGTGTGTGATCTACCCGCCGCATTTCATCGGCCCGTATCGCGTGCCGATTCTCCACTGGAGAAAAGGCGAGACGCACATGAAAGAGCAGCCGGATCTGTTCACCGCGCTCAAGCACTGCGGCATGCCGATGGAGCCGATTCTTTGCGGCGGCTCCAAGCGAATCGTCCAGGATCGTGAGCAGTGGGCGTCAGGTTGCAATTTCACCGCGCTCAGGCCCGGCGTGGTGACTGGCTACACCCGGAACACCCAGACCCTGAAGGAGCTGGAGAAGGCTGGATTCAAGATGTGCTCGTCGAAGGATTTCCTCTCGAACCCAGATGCGCTGTCACCGACTGATCGTGCCGTGATCACGTTCAATGGCGGTGAGCTCGTGCGCGGCGGCGGCGGCGCGCATTGCATGACTTGTCCGATCACCCGAGACGATCCATGGAGCTGACGCGCGGCGTGTACAGCGAGCCGGAGGATACGCTCCTCACCACTCGCGCGCTCAACTACTTGTCGTCCGGTCCTGCTGATGTCGTCGATTTGATCGGCTACATCTGCGCACTGCCCGGCGCACCGCGAATCGTCGCCGAGCACATGGCACACGCGATGTTTGCGGGCCGACCGCAGTTTGCGCGGACAGCGGACGGCAAATGGATGCTGACGCCGAGCGTGCCGGTGAACAAGGACGTTCGTCGTCGCGGCCGCAAGCGTGATGACGCGGCCGAGGCTTCGACGCCGGTATCCTATGCAGACGCAGGTTCCACGGAGCGACTCAACGCATTGTCCTATGTGGTCGTCGACACCGAGACAACAGGGGGCAGCATGTGGTTCGGCGACCGCATCACCGAAGTTGCGGCGGTCGTGGTGCGCAACGGTGAGATCGCCGAGGTGTTCGAGACGCTGATCAATCCCGAGCGGTCGATCCCGCCGTTCATCACCGCGCTGACCAACATCACCTGGGACATGGTGCGGGACAAACCGACCTTCGACGTCGTGGCGCCGGACCTGATGCGTGTACTCGAAGGCCACGTCTTCGTCGCCCACAACGCGAATTTCGATTGGCGATTCCTCACCAACGAAATCTCGCGTGCAACCGGCCATCAGCTGCGCGGACGAAAGCTCTGCACCGTCAAGATCGCGCGCAAAGTTCTGCCGCAGCTGTCACGCCGGTCGCTCGATCACATCGCCCGTTATTACGGCGTGACGATCCACAATCGCCACCGCGCGGGCGGCGATGCCATCGCTACCGCGAAATGTCTCGTAAGAATGATTCGCGACTTAAACGATCGCGGCTGTGAAACCTGGGGCGATCTTCAGTCGCTGCTTGGCGGGCGCTCGAAGAAGAAACGCAAGCGCCGACCGCCGGCGATGCCGACGTCGGTTACTCGGGACACCACAGCGTGACCGCGCCCACTCCCCTCGTCGAGAGCCGCAAGATCGGCGCGCTCAAAGTCCACGCGATCCAGGCCGGCGGTCAGAAGCTCGATGGTGGCGCGATGTTCGGCGTTGTGCCGAAGCCGCTGTGGGAAAAGCGGATTCCCGCCGACGAGCGCAATCGCATCCAGATGGGGATGCGCTGTCTGTTGATCGAGCATCCGTCGGGACTGATCCTGATCGACACCGGGGCCGGCGACAAGGAAGACGAGAAGTTCAAGAACATCTACGGTCTCGAGAACGAGGGCACAAAGGGTCTGACGATGCTCGAGGACGGACTGGCGCAGATCGGCGTCAAACCGGCCGACGTCGTCATGGTGATCAACACCCATCTGCATTTCGATCACGCCGGCGGCAACACCCGCGCGGGGAAGGGCGACAAGGTCGAGATCAGCTTCCCCAACGCGACCTACATCGTGAAGCGCGGTGAGTACGACTACGCGACTCATACCAACGAGCGCACCGCCGCCAGCTACTTCGAGCGGAACTTCACGCCGATCGAAGCGGCCGGCAAAATCGAGTTCGTCACCCGCGAAAAGGAAATCGTGAAGGGAGTGCGCGTGGTACCGACTCCCGGCCACACCCCGTTTCACCAGAGCATTCTCATCGAGTCCGCCGGCCAGCGCGCCTTCTACCTCGGCGACCTCGTTCCGACCGCCGCGCACCTGCCGCTGCCGTGGATCATGGGCTACGACGTCGAGCCGCTGGTAACGCTCGAGACCAAGCGCCGCATCCTGAAGCAGGCGATGGACGAGAACTGGCTGCTGATCTTCGAGCACGACGCGACCAATGCGTGGGGGCGGGTCGAGCACGATGGGAAGGCTTACAAGCTGCGGACTGAGTAGCTGCGGACTAAACCAAAGGTTGGCGGGATGCAGAGGGCTCAGCACGGCAGTGTGCAGCTACGTGTGTTGCATTTGCTGCGCATTGCGCTTCGAATGGCGCGACCAACGCTGCGAACTAACCCCTGAGCCTCTCTGCTTCCTGCCTACCTTTTGTTAGTTCGCAGTCCGCAGTCCTAGTTGAGCGGCTGGTAAAGCTCGATCCGGTTCCCCTCAGGATCCCGTATCCACGCGAACCGACCGTAGTCGTAGTCCTCGGTCTTCTCCGGCTCGATGCCGTCGGCCTTCAGCTGGGCGAGAAACGCGGAAAGATCACGAACGCGGTAGTTGACCACG
>DASTGU010000138.1:0-22148 GCA_035718845.1 Gemmatimonadaceae bacterium
GCCGACTCGACGGGCCCGGCCGGTCGAACAGCATTTCTGCAACTGCTCGCGATGCGTTGGCCGGACGATGAACCGTGCGACGGGGGCGAGTATAAGAAGATGATCGAGCACGGGGAAGCGGCACTCGCCCGAGGCAACCGCGATCCACTGATCCATTTCTACGTTGGATCAGCCTACAAGACCCTATACGATCTTGCGCATTACGACGTCGAAGAGATCACCAGCTCCAAGCCGTACAAAGCGCAGGCAGAACCAGCGCGGTTGAAGGGAATCGAGCACCTTCGCGCAGCACTCGAATCGTTATCAGATCGTTCCTTCCGTCGCGAAGCGTGGTTCAAAGGAATGCGGCTGATCCTTCATCGGAGCGGAGAGCAGCCGGAGTACGTGTGCTTCGCCGACTAGCGTTCGCGATGACCGTCGCTGGTTTGACGGATTGTGGGCGTAGAATCAGTCCCACTCCCGCCGCCGAAATCAATCCGGCTCCCGACCCCTAAGCCTCACTTGAGACGGGCGCGGACGGCGTCGAGTACGTTCTTTCCCCTCGGCACCACCCCAAGTATGACGCGCGCGCCGCCATCGACTACGGTGTCGTCATCAACCAGCACCTTGTATTCACCGTAGTGTCCGTGAATCATCTCGACTTCGACGCCGAGCTCGCGTCTGATCTTCGCCGCCACACGGGCGGCGTGCAGACCGGACACTCAATATGCGCAGTAACGGACGGCGACTCTGGGCACGATCGTTTCTGATGGGCGTTTGATTCAGGCCTCAATCTGAAGGTAGGGTGCCGGTCTATCTGTCCGAGATTCGCTGACCCTGGTGTGCGATTTTCCCTTATGTGATTCAGTACACGTCCAGGTCGTGACCTGCGACGACACGCCCGGCATATCGACTGCGAATTTCGCGAAGCAGGTCTTCCTCGGTTGCGCCAGAGAAATAGAGCTCGTGATAGAGCACTAGCAACTTCGGCTGCGCTTTAGTGGCGATCTCCGCGAGCTCATACGTAGAAGTGTGCGCGGAGGAGTGATACGGCTGCACACGCGCTGGGATCTTCTTGAACCCCTCGGCCGAATACACTTCGTGCAACAGCACGTCGCACCCCGCGCATTCGCGCGCGATCGCGTCCGTCGGCCGAGTGTCGCCGGAGATGACTATGGTGCGGTCGGGGGCTTCTACGCGGTAGCCGTAAGCGTGCGGCCACACCGTATGGGGAACCTCGAACGCCTTCACCACAATGTTGGAGTCGCGATAAACGATTCCTGGCGAGACATCTGCGCCGCGCACTTGCCATGAAGGCGCTGCCCCACCGGTTCGAGATCGTACCGCGCGATCCGGCGCCCAGGCGGCGTTGATGTGATCCATCATCTCGGCGATTCCCGGTGGGCCGTAGATGGTGAGCGGCCCACCGCGACGAAACGTCGCATTGGGACCGTGATAATAGACGAGCGCGGGGAGACCGAGCGTATGATCCGAGTGAAGATGGGTGATGAACACCGCTGGAATGGTGTCGATCCTGGTGCCTTTTGCGACCGCTTCCAGCATCCTTCGCTCGACTCCCGGTCCGGCGTCGAAGATGTACAGCGATCCTGCAATGAGGATTCCGATACTCGGACCCGAGTGCGTTGCATCGATGATCGGAGTTCCGGTCCCGAACAGGATGATCTGTGAGTGACGCGTCGCCGGAGGGGGAGCTGTCGATGTCTGGGCGGCGAGCGGCAAGGAATTCGACGTTTGTGTTTGCAGCTCCTGCCGGAAGGCGTGCTCCCGCTCGCGAACGTAGTTCGCGTATCCAACGGGATCATTAAAGGCGGTGCGATCTCCGCTCAACATTCGCGAATACTTCTTGCCGAGATCGAAATAACTGCCATGGGCGCCCAGAAACAAATCGACCGGCAGTGACTTGAGCGCCCGAAAGGTGCGCTCATAATCTGCGACGATCTCCGGGTAGGCCGCATTGTCAACAAGCCTGTAGCCTTGATTTACATTTGGACTGCCGACGATCACGACGTTGTAAGCGCGGGCACTATCGTTGACTTGCATCGTCCAAGTCGTGCACCCTTTGGTATGGCCGGGAGTCAAATGCGCGACGAGAGTCGTTCCACCGAGTGTGACTCGGTCACCGTCGTGCAGCACGCGGTCCACCTTCGTGACGGGATACCGCAAGGTCGAATCCGCACCGTACTGGAAATCCGATTTGCCACCAGACTCGACAACGGACGCGTCACCGTCCATCACCATGTATTTGGCGCCAGTGAGTCTTTTGATCTCAGCACTGCCACCGTCGTGATCCGGATGCGCGTGGCTGATCAACAGAACTTTGACGTCGGCAAACTTGAATCCGAGTTTCTCGACGCTCGATTGAATCAGAGGGACGTAATCCTTGAGGTTGCTATTGATCAGGATGTGTCCTTCAGGCGTCGTTATGAGATAGCTCGCTAGGTCTTTGGTGCCGACGTAATACAGGTTGCCGACAATTCGGAACGGCGGAAATGGCTCGGTCCAGTCGGGATTGCGTTGCGCGTTAGCCTGCGTAGACGGGATGCTGGCGACGCAGACTGCAGCGAGAATTGATATGGAGCGCGTTCTCTTCGACATTCGAGGTTCGGGTCTGAATTTGCTTATTGCGGCTAGAATCGGGATTTAACCGCGGAACTCCGTTGCGCTAGCTGATCGCCGTGCCACCAACCATTGGCTCCTGCGCGAGCACGCCACTGGTGAGAGTAAGTGACCCGCCGTCGCCAACGGTGTCGGTGCCGAGCGTTACCACATGAACTTGGCCCATCAGCTTGTTGCCCAGACAGAGGTCCCAGTCGTCGTCGGTCATTTGTACCGAGCGGCTTGAACGCCGCCTGGTTCGTCCACATTTGGCGAAGAACAAAAGCCGGCTGGAAAATCACGCGCGTTGTAAGTTGCGCGCACTAGGCTGAGCCCGGTTGCCTGGTTACGGCGGCGGAAATCCAGAGACGTTGACTGGCGTCGGGCTATCCCCTGTCGTGCCGTCGCCAAGTTGACCAACGTCGTTTCTTCCCCAGCAATACGCCGCGTCGCCGGTTGTCGCGATGCCGCAGGTGTAGTTAGTGCTCGAGGCCGCTATGGTTTTGAAAAGGCGGAAGCCTGGAAAAGTCGCGCTGCCAGCTACGCCCTGCCGATTGGATGTATTTCCTATTACGCCACTACCAACCTGGCCATACGTATTCGCCCCCCAACAATACGCAACTCCGTCGGTCACGAGACCGCAGGTGTGATAGCCACCCAGACCGAGGGAGAAGGCGTGAAATCCTTCCCCCAATCCTGGTGACATTGGGATAGGTCTGACACTGCAGCCGCCAGTGTTTGGATAGGTGGGACAAAAATCGGGTCCGCTGGTCGCACCGTTGTTCATCGGCGATCCATCACCGAGACCGCCGAACAGATTTGATCCCCAGCAGTAAACGGTTTGCTGGTTTGCGAGGCCGCAGGTGTGGTAGTAGCCCGCAAAAATCGCGGTGAAAACCAAACCACCAGACACCGCCGTCGGGACGAGCGCGCCGGCATTCCCGCCCTGCGACCCGTTTCCTAACTCACCCGACTCATTCAGTCCCCAACAATAGGCCGCTCCGCTGCCGACGATCCCGCAAGTGTGATAACCACCGGCATCGAGCGCAATGAAGTGCAAACCTCCCGAAACGGGCATTGGAGTTGTGCTGCCAGGCACCGTGCTTCCACTCGTGGTGCCGTTTCCCAGTTGGCCAAAATCATTTTTTCCCCAGCAGTATGCGGCTCCAGAGGAAACCAGTCCGCAGGTATGATCACCAGTCGCGGCCAGTGTGAGGAACTTCAAGCCTCCAGAGACGGCGACCGGAACCGAGGAGCGATTAGTCGATCCGTTTCCGAGTTGCCCGACAACGTTGTTGCCCCAGCAGTACGCATCGCCCGCGTTAGTAAGCGCGCAGGTGTGCGTGCTGCCCGCAGCGATCGTGGTGAAGGTCAAGCCACCTGAGACGGCGACAGCGGTCAAACTGTTTGTCTCGGAGCCGTTGCCAAGTCTGCCGTAACTATTGCTCCCCCAACAATACGCCGCGCCCGCGTTCGTCAATGCGCAAGTGTGATCCCCGCCAGCAGTGATCTGATCTCTGCTATGCGTGACAGGCAGGTCGTACGTGAAGCATCCTTTGCAGACACCGCTGCTGTGACTGCTGGATGTGACGACTACGTCATTGGGTCCAGCATTCGTCGCAGCCGAACTGGTTCCGGTGATTTGCGTCGAGCTCACGACGGTGAGATTAACAACGGAATTGCCGCCGATCGTTACACCACTTATGTCAATGAAATTGGTGCCGGCGATCGTTACACTCGTTCCACCGGCGAGCGGTCCACTCGCGGGATTAATCGCGGTGACCGTTATTGGCTGCGCAGGTGATGTGGAATCTCCGCCGCCGCCGCAGGCGTTGAGCACGAGTGCGGCAATAGCCAGAATGCTCAGTGAAGCGAACTTCACCATGTTCCTTCCGCGGCGGATGGAGCTCTGTCACCGGCGCACGGGCAGCTCCAATCCTGCGAGCTGCGAAGGGTGTCGGGAGATCCACTTTACGGGAGCCTGACATTTTACGCAATAGGTTCACATCGGGGAACTTCGCTGGCAACAAAGCCGGCTCTTTGGGCGGCTCCCGTACCCGTTATCCGCCGCCGCTAATCCCCGTCGGCGATGGCCCATTGATCCACCGCTGGAACCACTCGCGCACCTGCTGATAGAAGAACCGACTGTCCTCACCGTTGGTGATCCAGTGATTCTCATTCGGCCAGATAATGAGCTTGCTCGGCACGCGCTGACGCTGCAGCGCCGTCCAGAATTCCAGCGCGTTGTTCATCGGCACCCTGAAATCCCGCTCGCCGACTGATACCAGCACCGGCGTCTTGAGATTCGCCGCCAGTCGCATCGGCGACTGCACGCGCCACAGTGAGACAGTGTCCCATGGCGGACCGCCAATGTTGCGCTCGCGATCGTAGTTGTAATCGCTCGTCGCCCACTGCGTCTCGAGATCCCATTCGCCAGCGTGACTCACGAGCGCGCGATAGCGAGTCGTCGTCACCGCCAGCCAGTTCGTCAGATGCCCGCCATACGACGCGCCGCCGGCAACCTGCTTCGATGCGTCGATGAACGGGAACTGTTTGATCGCGGCGTCGGCCGCTTCGTTGAGATCGTTAGCGGGACCCTTGAGCGGATCGAACTGGATGTCCTGCGAGAATTTCTCGCCATAGCCGGTCGATCCTCTGTAGTCAGTCATCAGCACGACGTAACCAGGCGCGCCGAGCAGGTGCGGATTCCAGCGCAGGCCGAAGTTGTCCGTCCACATGTTGGCGGCGCCGCCGTGGATCAGGACGAACAGCGGATACTTCTTCGTCGAGTCGAAGTTGGGCGGCAGCGCGTAGAAGCTGTGAATCTTCTCGCCGCGACTGTTGGTGAACCAGAATTCGCGCAGCGGCTGCCAGTTGAGCTGCGCAACGCGATCATCGGTGAAGTGCGACAGCGGCGTCCACTTTCCAGTGCTGACGTCGACCCGTCCGACTTCCGGCGGATGAACCGCGCTCTGCCAGTTGGCCACTACTATAGTAGTGGCCTTCGACCCGCCGACGTTGAGTCCGCCGTACGCACCAGCTTTGGTGGTGCCGACTTCGCGCGTTTCGCCGCCAGTCGCCGGCGCGCGGTACAGCTTCACATATCCCTGATTCTCTGCGGTGAAGAGAATCGATTTACCGTCGGGTGTGAATTCGAAATCGCCGACCGAGAGATCGGGACCGCCGGCGACCGTTTTGTATGTGCTCTCCATCTGGCCGAGCGTCCACATCACGACGCGTGAGTTGTGGAACGTCTTGCTGTCGGTCGGCTGCGTCGTCGCGTACAGCGATTTGCCGTCGGGACTGAACTTCGGCGAGCCGTAGTCTGAGTTGTCGTTGGTGATCTTGCGCGGCTCACCGCCGTTCGCGGACACCTGATAGAGTCCGGTGACGACGTCCTTGTACGTCCACTCATTGCGATTGGTGGTCGCCGCGAAGACGACACTGTTGCCGTCCGGCGTCCACGTCGCTGCGATCGATTCACCCGCGTTGCCGAGCTGTCCACCGAAGCCCGCGTTCTTGACGAGCTGCGTTCCGGCGAGAATGTCGCGCGCCGGTCCACTCGGCTCGAGCGGTTGAATCCACAAGCTCGGCTTGCGCTCGTCGAGCCAATGATCCCAGATGCGGATCGGCGAGCTCTCGAACACGCGCGCGACATATTTTCTGCCGCGACGTTCCGCCGCCGCCGCGCGATTCGCCGAGTCGGTGAGCGCGCCCGGATAGGTCATGGTGCTGAAGAGGATCGCGCGTCCATCGGGTCGCCAGTGCGGCGACGACGCGCCGGTGCCGACGGTGGTGACGCGCGTCGCTTCGCCGCCGCCCGCGATGTCGAGGACGTAGATCTGCGACACGTCATCGTCTTCGCGCCGCGTGCTGAACGCGATCCGTCTCCCGTCCGGACTCCACTCGACGCCGCTCTCGCCGGCCTTGGTGCTGGTCAATCTCCTGGGCGCCGTCGATCCATCAGTGGGAACGATCCAGAGGTCGCTGACGATTTTCGATTCGTCGTAGGACGGTTCGGTGACGGAGAAGACGGCCAGCTTACCATCGGGACTCACCACTGGGGAGCCGACGCGCTTCATGAGGAAGACGTCTTCGTGGGTGATGGTGTGGCGCGAGCTCGGCTGCGCGGTTAAGCCTCCTGGAAACGAGGATGCAAGCAGGATCGAAAGGGGACCGGCCAGGCGGGTGATTGCGTTCATGTCCCGATTTAGGTCAAGGTAGGGGAATGAGCAGACGTTGCACTGCTCATGGAGCGTAAATCTGTTGCGGAACTTTACCTTGGAAAGGAAGCCTGAAGCCGGAGCCGGGTGCACAGCTGCGGGAGGTTTGGATGATGATCGGCCACCACCTTATGAGTTCGGCTGCTTGCACCCAAAAGCTTTTACTTGACCATCCGTCATCCAGGAAGAAAACCGTAAAACCAGCCTCGTGCCACGCTGCGCGCTCTACTGGATTTCGAGAAATCCTCGTGTCACCCGAAACTACGATCCACCCTTCCTTGCCAATACTTGAAATCCACTCAACGTCAGGAACGTTACGCTTAAAGCGTTCAGACAAGTGGGTTATTTCAACGCCCTGTGATTTTGCGAGCTCTTGGAGAGCTCGCGCCATCGAAACTGAAATGCAATTGTCGAGAAAGAATCTCACGCAGCAGAGCGCGACAACTCGTAGTGATAAGCTTGCTCCACTGAGCCAGGGTCGATCTCAAAGAGCTTTGCAACTGTTTCTACTGACTGCTCTACCTGTACCGCTTTAGCCAGAATGGCGGTGGGCACGCCACCGTCAGCGATGATGGGTGCGCCAAGAGCACGCTGTGGGTCAATGACTATCCGCCTACTTCCGGAAACCGGGTACCAGCGCTGAGGTGAATCCGTTTCGTCGAAATCGATTTCACCGAACAGGTAGCTCGATATAATGCGCTTGAATTCGTACTGGCTTCGCACGAGATCAAGCAGGACCTCGTCGCCGGTTTCTGTGACAAACTGGGCGAGAATCGTGCGTCCGTCGGTGCTGAACTTCCGACTCGAAAAAGGGTGGTGGAGACCCAAGAGTTCTCGTGCTCGCTCGGAGGCGATACGAATTGCCTTCCAGCTAACGCCGTGTGCGCGAAATGCATGAAGAAAGCGCACCTCAATGAGGTCAGCAAAATCCAATGCCGGAAGCCCGAGTTCCCCTTGCAAATCGCTGAGGACGACCGGTGGAGAGTGCCTGATCCGCCCGATGTAGGGGTATCGATATCCGGATATCCATCGACGGATACTGCGTTTGGGCACACCCGTAAGTCTGTGGGCTTCGCCAATTGAGTAGAGCCCTCGTCCTATGAATCGATAGTGAGGTCTGTCCATGCATCGAATCTCGCGGAACTGTACCTAATGACGCAACATCGCAGGACTTTCACCCTTGACCCAATGTCTTTGCTTCTTGGTCCGATAGTTCAGCTGCGGCTTGCGCAAGCTTAACAAGCTCCCTCAGACGCATTAATCCAGTGGCTCGGCGTTCGCGCCACTCCTTGTCTGGAAAAAACCGAGGATAGTCGTACCCCACATTGATCGGTACAGCTCTGATTGCTTGAACCCGATCCAAAACCCAGGTAAGCTCGATCGCAGCCGCGCTCGCGGCGTCCGCGGCAAGACCACTAACAAGAGCAGATGACTGCTGAAGGGAGTCAATCTCTTCAAATGTCCAAAGCGCTCGCTGCCGAAACGCTGTGTCATCGATTTCGTTCGGCAAGGCGCTAAGTCGTGACTCCAAACTTGATGCACGCCCTCGGAGTCCCCCGGCGCGCAATTTTTCCTCGGCTATCTGATTCAATCGGTTGAAGTGAAGTTGCGCACCCGCAGCCTGAGCTATCCCCTTTGTTAGCTGCACGTACTCCTTCGTCACCACGTAGATCGTGATGGCGGCACCAGCCTGAATAAATGCCGCGATGACCTGAAGCCATGCGGGAAGATTATCGGTAGGAGCCATGTAGAACGGAATCACGAATTACAACAATGACGATTTGTTTTTCACCGGCGTTGATAGCGCCAGGAAGTCGCTCGCTGTGCGACCGGAGCCGATCGTCGGGACTTCCCTAGGACGTCTTTTCCGCTCACAAATCGTTGCAAGCGAGATTACTTAAACCGATCCAGCGAACGCATCTTGTGACCACTCGTGCTTCGGCGTTCACTCCTTTGATCTGTGCTCGGCGTCATCGCCGGAAGGCTACTGCCGCAGTAGCGACATTTAATCGCTTCGGCTTTAATGATCTCAGCGCAGTATGGACATTTCTTTGATGCAGGTGCTTGCGCGTGGAAGCGCGCGCCTGAATCGGTCGACACTTTCTCCTTGGTGAGGATATGCACGAGCGCGATTGGCCAGATCAACAACCCGTAGAGAAACCAAGCCCCCGCGTCGTGGCCCTTGGAATTGGCTATGAGGGCAACAATGATCCCCATAACAATCCAGAAAAAAATTAGCTCCACAGTCTAAGTCCCTCCCGCCTCATGAAGGCAAGCCTGCCCGATTCTCGGCATGGGTTAAACCCTACGTCCAGTTACAAGCCTTCTGTAGCGGCTCGATCTTTTCTTTTAGGCCGGTGACGACAAAAATGGCAGTAACAGGCGACTCGCTATAAGGGGTTGTGCGAGCAACCAGTGTGTCGACTTGAAGAAGCGACTTCACAAAAGAAACAACGTTTGAAGGATAGAAAGTGGCCTTATTGTCGGTCGATAGGGTCCACGATTGGGCTAGTGCTTGGCCCTTCCCGACGCGCGTAGTAACCGTTGTTTCGTCCGTGCCTAAGAAGTCGTTCCAAACAATGTACGCGTCTGTCTTCTTTCTCGAGCATCGAAGGATCAATGTTGGGCTGTCTCCGAAACGCGAGTGGCCGGACACCGCTTCGAGACGCATGGTGACAACGGGTGAATCATCAATTGGGTTTGTCGACTGACTTACCTCCCAAGTCGATACTTTGCTCGACCCCGTTAATGAATCGACCAGGTATGCTAACGAAGGAGGAGAAGCCGCTGAGGAACTGCGCGAGCCCAAGTCTGCGAGCGAAGTACTTGACGCCGTCAGCAGGGTTATGCCTACTGCACTGCCCAACGCCGTTATCGTCCCGAGCACTCTAAGAAGAGGCTTTTGAGACGAGGTAATCAGCTCGACCATCCGGGTCAGTATATAAAGCCCGATCATTACGCCAATGATTGGAATCACGAAGCCTCCAATGAGAGCGCACCGGTCACCGGTTTTCTATTCGCCCGCTACCATAATCAAACAAGACAGTTGGGGCGATGTCGATTTCCTATCACCGGAATGCCAATTTCATATCACTCGCGAGCGATGAGTGCCTGGCGTCCGGTGTCGAACATTATCCCGCCAGTTACTGAGACTGTGACGGTTGACTCACTCTGTCCACGACAAACTTTATCGCACCGGCCACCAGCGACGGCTCATCGTCCTGAATGCCGTGACCGCTGCGCGTCGTCTGGATGTGGATGCCGTTGCGTGAGCGACGAAACCATTCGTCATGCAGCTCGCGCCACACGACGTGCCCGCGCGCGGTGCCGTTCACGTACGGCGCCGATTCGTCGGATTTCATGCTCGTCAGGACGGCGATTGGGATGTCGGGCAGCGGCTCGAGGCCGGGCACCTGCCGCCTGAATCTTCACAGTCTCTCTTATCTCCGCCGCTTCCGCGGCCGGTCGCATTCTGCGCAGAACCGAGTCGTAGTATTGGTCTGAATTTCCGCGGATACGTGCTGTCCAGGGTTCCGAAGCGTTGAACCTGCTGCTCGTGCGTGCCGTCGACGAGAACGATCCCGGCGACCTCGCTCGGATAACGCGACACGTACAGGCGGGAAATCAGACTGCCATATGATCTGGCAACGAGCACGTAAGGCGGTTTGATCTGCAGCCGTTGCAGGAGCTCGTGGAGATCTGACACTGCATGCGGCACTGAATGATCGGCGGGCCCGGGATCGGATCGACCGAATCCCGCGCGCGAGTACGCGATCGCCGTTGTATATGCCGAAACGGTGTGCAGCATGGGCAGCCAGACATTCAATGAATCGGCGAGCCCGGTCTCGAAAACTACGGGCGGACCACCCTTGCCCTCCTGCACAACATCGAGGCGATGGTCACCGACGGATACGAGGGTGTGGGTTTGTCCGACGGCGACCCTGGTCGTCGCCATCGCAAGAAGCAAAGCGCCGGCAATTCGCATTTTCAGATTGTAAGCACAGGAACGTGCGTCTGACAGCCGTCGTTACACCCTACCGTTGATTCGGGGCATCTGACTTGGTCGCGCCGCCGTACTCCGCCAGCGAATTGAAGGCGAGCTTCGGTTGCCACGGCATCCCAGCATAGGGGCCGCTCCGTGCTAGCGATGCATTGTCGACAACCTTCACGATGCCCCGACTCGTGAGATCGAAATCCTTCTCCGCATCGCTGTGATGCGGCAGATCGTACCGCGCGAATGTGTAAACGAACGCGTACTCAACGCCCTCACTGTCGAATACTTCGAGCAGCTCACGCAGATAAGTCGCCTGCTCGTTTTCGTCGCGCACCAGATTCTCCTTGACGCGAGCTGGTTTACCATCACTGTCCCACTCGATCAGCGTCAGCTCGCTTCCGCCGAGTGCTGCGGCTCCGCGGAACGTCATGCAGCCGAATTCGGTGATCGCGACAGGCTTACCCATCGCGCGACCTTGCGCCACAAAAGCCCGGATCTGGTCGCGAAACTGTGCGGGCGTCTCCCTGGTTCGATAGCCAGCGTCTGTCGATATGATGTCGAATCGCGACCAGTCGACTCCCTCGAAAGGCAGGGACGCGTAACTGATTTTACCACCGAAGCGCGCGCGCACAGCATCGACCACACGGACCAGAAACTCATTGAAGTTTTTTCGAAGGGCCGCGATCAATGGCCGCACGCGGGTTGGGTCAGCGATCAAAGCCAGTCTTTCTTCGAGTGTGTCGCCGGGAAGGAAACCGAGTGTGAACATCGTCAATTCGGATCCCGTCACCAGCACGATGCTGGCACCGGCTCTCCGCAATCGCTCGGCGCGCTCGGCACAGTCGGCGAGCAAATCGAGCAGCTCGTCCTGCGTCAGGCCGTTGGTGAAAGGGCAGAACCAGACCTCGAGTCCTTCCGCAGCAGCGTATTTTGCCGCGAGCTCCAATCGGTTTAAGTCACCGCCCGTGATCCGCACCGCGTTGCAGTGAAGCTGCTCGCGGATAATGCGCATCTCGCCACGGACGATCTCAGGATCGAACGGCTCACGCGTTGAGCTACCTCGATTGAGGAAGCCGGTGTCGTAGTTGATGCCTTTGCCGCGCATCAGGGCAGCACTGTGATCCTGCCGACTATGTTCATGGCCAAATGCGGTTGGCGGTAATCCAGCTTTCTCGCGATCTAACGTTCGAGAATTGTCGCCGTGCCATGGTCTGAAACGGAGCCCGGCCCGACGATGCGACCCCTCGTGACGCCGCTGCCAACGAAGATGTCCGCCCCCGTTGCGCCGAATCCGTCGAGACGATTGTCGATGAATGCATTGTCCGTGGGCACGCCGCCGCGGAACGCGTACATCGACAACGCCGCTCGAGCGCGGCCACTGATGCTATTGTGGCGGATAATGTTGCCCTTGGCGTAACCCCTGATGCTGATCCCCGCACTGAAATCTCCAAACGCAGTTCGCGGCGGCAGCGACATGCGCACAGTGTTGTCCTCTACGACGACTCGCTCGGTTTGCCATTCTGCAAATGGGCTGAAGACCTGAATCGCTGCCGCGTTCGGCCATTTGCACTCCACTGTGTTGTTCGCCATCAGAATCGATCCGCCATTGACGAGGCGAACTGCGTCCACATCTCCAATAGTCTCTGGACTCGTCTGAAGGGTGTTCCCGAGCACACGAGCTCTCCCATGCAGGTGTCGGATGTTGATCGTCGGCGCGCTGGTGTTCTTAATGGTGTTCCCGATGATGTCGAGGTCTACCTCCTTATCCGGTGATTCGCCGACGCTGAAGACCGTAATTCCGGCCGTCGGCACCTGGGCGGTTCCGCCAGTGCCGTCGATATCGTTATGCGCGATGAGGATGCGCGCTGAAACATTCTCAGGGTTACCGGGGCTGGATGGCAGTGGCATTTCGCCGCGCGTGTTGATCGAGATCCCCCCGGCACCATTCGAGAATGGGACCAGGCCATCGATTTTCGAGGACGATATCTCCAACCCTCGGACCGCACGCACGAGTATCGCCGTCTGAGTCGGGCGCACGAAACGGAGCCCGCGAATCTTGACGGGCTCTCCCGGCGCATCGACGTAAAACGGAATCGTTCCCGATTCGATCGTGGCCATATCGCCCCGGGAGTTCCGCTCGCCGGAGACGTTGACGGCCTTCGATATCAGAATCTCAGCGGCCCCTGGATACCAACCGGATGCCAGAAGCGGGGCAACGGGTCTCGTCGGCGCGATCGCGAAGGAGAAATGCCCTTTGAGGGTAATGTCACCACCGCGGTCCGCCGCGGCTTGAATCGCTCGAACATCGCGCGCCGCGTCGCCGGTGCCAACCACCACGATTGGGTATTTTCTTCGATAGGCATTTCCTTCAAACACGCCTGTAAGCACCAGAATCCCCAGCGCGGTAACTATCCCGAGCCGCCGACGCGCGAACCGTGGTACACTCGACGTCCTGCCGGTTGCCGACGTGTCGAGTGCAGTGAGGATTTCCGAAGCGGCTGCCGGTCGCTCCGCCGGCGACTTCGCCAGGCAGTGCATAACGAGTTCAGCAACGCGAGCGGGCACCGCGGGCGCGATCTGCTGAAGCGGAGGCGGCACTTCGCGCGCGCGGACAGTGCTGAATCCGTGCACACTCGTTCCCGGTCCGAACGGGTTGCGATGAGCGAATAGCTCATAGGCCACTACGCCCCACGCGTAAAGGTCGGCGCGGTGGTCCACCAGCATTCCTTCTGTGGCCTGCTCCGGCGCCATGTAAGCGGGCGTCCCAACGGCGCTGCTGAATTGTGCGGGTGCGCCCGCCTGACTGCCGCTGTTTGGTCCTTCGCCGAGGGCCTCGCTCTGCGAGACGACCAGCGCCTTGGCAATTCCGAAGTCGGCGACCACTGCATGCCCGCGACTGAGCAGGATGTTCTCCGGCTTGATGTCGCGGTGGATCACGCCCTGCTCGTGGGCATAGGACAAGGCGTCGGCGATCTCGCGCAGCACGTGCACGGCTTCGCCAACGCCGAGGGGCCCGCGTGCGAGTCGAGCGCGCAAGGTCTCGCCAGCCACGTACGGCATCACATAGTAGGGCCGCCCGGCCAGGGCACCGGACTCGAAGACGCCAGAGTCGAGGAGTGCGAGCACATGCGGATGCTGGAGGCGCGCCGTTAAGCGGATCTCTCGCACGAAGCGCTCGGCGCTGAGGCGCTCGGTCAGCATTGCATCGAGCACTTTGACGGCGACGCGGCGGTCGTGCTTCACGTCGCGCGCAACGTAGACCGTAGCCATACCGCCGTGCGCGAGCTCTTGCTCGAGGACGTACGGGCCGTTTCCATCGGGATCGAGTATGGGCGCCGCGAAGAGGAGCGCGTCAGAGTCGAGAAAGCTGGGGGTAGATGCGTGCACCAGCAGCGCCTCGACTTCGGCCTTGAGCGCGGGTTGCGCCCGACACGCCTCGTCGAGATAGCGAGTTCGCTCGGCGGGCTCGCGTTGCAGCGCTGCCTCGAAAAGCGTTGCCACGCGCTCCCAGCGCTCGACCGAATCCTTGACGTTCGCCGTCATTCCTCGAGAGCCCGCTGGAGCCATGCCTTCGCCTTCACCCAGTCGCGCCGCACCGTACGTGCGGTCACGTCTAACGCACGCGCCGTCTCCTCCTCGGTGAGACCGCCGAAGAACCGGCACTCGACTACCCGGACGAGTCGCTCGTCGAGCGCCGCCAGGCGCGCCAGCGCCTCGTCCAGCGCGACGAGGATGTCCGCACGTTCATCAGCGAGCGGCGACTCGATTGCCCTCGTCCCATTTTCGCGCGCCGCCATCGCATCGAGCTCCAGTGGTTGATGCGCGCCCGCGCGCTTGGCGGCACGATGATAACGCGCGTAATCGACGAGAACCTGGCGCATCACCCGCGCGGCAATCGCGAAGAAGTGAGTCTCGCTTTGCCACTTGATGTCAGGTTGATCGGCGAGTCTGAGGAATGCCTCGTGGACGAGCGCCGTCGTGTTGAGTGTGTGGCTTTCGCGCTCACGCTTGAGCTGTCGATGGGCAATCGCACGCAACTCGGCATAGACAAGCGGAACGATCCGATCCCACGCGATGGAATCGTCTCTCTTTCGAACGACCTCGAGATTGGTGGTCCCGGTCTGCTCAACCATCGTTTCAGGCCCTGCGCACCCACGTCGGGTGCCGCACCCGATCGCGGCTTGTCCGCTTTTGCCCGCCTGTATCGCATCTACTGATGTGGTGACCGTTCCGCAAGGAGGCTCGAATGCGTCCGCCCCACGATGCAAAGCATGCACGCCGCGTCATGCTCTCAGTTTCGGTGGCAATCACACTGGTAGTCTCGCTGGCCGTTGCACTCGCACTTGGATGCGGCCAGGACGCAACTGGTAATCGAATCTCCTCAGTCAATGCCCGCGCGCAGCGAGACCAGGACGACCCGAAAAAGCCTCAGGAAATCTGGGTGACGAGCCAGGACAGCAGCGTCCTGTTTATTCGGAATTTCGAGGACCTGTCGCCGATCGATGAGATCAGACTGCCTGCTAACTCGGGCCCACACATCATCACCTTCCACACACCTAACTTCGCGTACGTCGGAGGCATGACGGACGGCAACGTCTACATCGTTGACGCGAACGCACGCCAGGTTGTGACAACGCTCAAGGTCGCACCGACACTCGCTCATCAAGTGAAGGTTTCGCCAGACGGCACGACGGCGCTCGTTGCCATCATTGGTGCAAAGAAGCTGACGAAACTGCTCGTCGACGAGGCCGACAGGGAGTGGGCGATCGATGCGAGCCTGGACGTAGGTGCGGCGACGGGGAAGGCACCAGTGTGCACGGTTTTCCGGAAAGACAGTCAACGTGCGTTCGTCTCGCTCAATCCGAGTGGCATCGCCATCGTCGATGTCGCGACGATGACTTACCTCGGACAGATCGCCACCGATGGTTTCATCGCGTGCGGCATGATCAAACAGGACGCCGATCATGTCGTCATCGCTACAACGGGAAGCGGTGGCCACATCTACACGCTGGACATGACCACCGAAACACTCACCGACCGCGGCGTACTCGGTGCCCCTTCGTGGCACAGCTTCAACATGACTGCCGACGGCACGCGTGGATTTGGAAGCTCGCCGCTCTCCGACGAGGTCATCCTCATCGATCTCACGACGAATCCCGTCACGAAGATTGGGTCCATCGTCTTCGACCAGGTTCCTGGCGTTGGCCAGAACCAGCCAGACGCTTTCGGCGGCGGCGAGGCGATCTACGGGAATGTGTTGCCAGTGGGTCTACGCGCGGCCGGAAATGTTGCGCTGGTCAACGCACACAATCTCAAGGTGCGCACCCTTGTGAACCTCGAGCCACCTGGGCCGTTCAATCCGATGACGTGCGGTCCGGTCGGTTTGCCGACCGGTCAAGGTGGCTGCCCGATTCACGGCGTGACGCCACGCCCGCGAGAGTAGCAGCCGGCGTACAGACGGTACCAGGCGCGCGTGCGACGCTGGGTTTAGAGAAGTGCGCAAAATCTCCATGCGACCGCCTGGCGTAGACTACTTCGCCACGACGTGCAATGGCATCACAACGTGAGCCGCGAACGCGCCAGTGCGATCGACCTCGAGCTTTAAGTCTCCCGGCGCGTCCGGCGTCAGCTCAAAATCCACCGTTTGCCCACTCCCGAGAAAAGTGGCGCTCGGCCCCATAACCGCCTGCTGCGGCAGCAGGGGAAACCCATCTTTGGCGACCGCCCGCCACCTCTGCACCGTGCTGTCGCGCACCACTTGCACCGATGTGTGCTGATGGTAGATCGCGATGTCGGCAACGCGGATCCGATATGCGGTACCGACATGAAGGACTCGTGCTGATGGCGATGCGGAGCCATCGACGCGCATAGTGGCGTGTGGTCCGTCAGAGATCATGACCATGATCTCGCGCTCAGGATCCCACCGCTCCCCCGGTTCGAGCACGACGATCGGCCCAACCAGTCCGCCGTACTGCTGCTGCATGTCGTTGAAGTGCGTGTGGTACATGAAAGTGCCTGCGCGCTTCGGGGTGATGTGCACCACAAAAGTCGATCCGGGGCGAATCGCCGGTTCAGTCGCTCCCGTGCTGCCGCTCCAACCAGCAACGCCATCGTAGTAACTCTCCAACTCGATGCCGTGCCAGTGCACACTCGTCGGCTCGGGCGTCCGATTGATCACTTCGATACTCGTCGGCTCACCGCGCGTCAGAAGCAACAGCGGTCCCGGACTCTCGATCGAATCACGCCTCGGCTCGGCGCCACGCTGCAGCACGTAGCCCCACCGTCGCGTCGAATCGCCGGCCACCGAGTCAGACTGAACGAAGAGTCTCAATCGCTTGGCCGGGTGCCACGCCGTCGCGGGCTTTGCTTTTCCGCTTACAGAGATGCCGAGTATCAGCCCGTTCATTCCATTGGTCGCGTGCTGATCCGGATCGCCGTGGTCGTGTGCCGGATACTCGAGGTCGTGAGGGTCGTCGACGCGCGGCAGTTTAGTGTTGTGACTCGCCAGGTGACAATGGAGAATCCAGTTGCCCGGCCGATCGGGTGACCAGGTGATGTCCCGCGTGTCCCCGCCGAACTTCATGCCTTCGGTCACTACCATGCGCCGTTGCGCCGGAGTGTAAAGTGAATCGACGTTGGGGTCAGCACTACCCGACGCGTCGACGCGGAAGAAGAACCCGTGCAAGTGCATCGGATGCGACTGGAACGTCGCGTTGATAATGCGCCAGTGGATCGTGTCGCCAAGCGCGTAGTGCAGGCGCTCCGTATACGGCCATGAGCGTCCGTTGATTGCGGTAAACTCGCGCCCGGGCATGCCGTGAGGATCATTGCGAATCGGCGGCGCCTGATCGACTGTCTCGGTGAGGACGAAGATCCGATCGTTGGGAACGGGGCCCGGAGGATCGACGATGAACGCGCCGGTGAGCTGCGAGTCGAATCGCGGCCGCATCAGTCCATGTTTACGAGCCGGAAGAGGAAGCGGCACGTTGCGCTGCCACTCGGCCAGGGTCGCCCAGTATTGATAGGTGCCGGGGCGTGTGCGCGTGAAGGTGACTTCGCGGGATGTGCGCGGGAGAAGTATCAGCGAATCGACTGACGGATTGCGCTCGCTCAACCCGCGGACGATCAGCGTATCGTCGAACGTATTATGAATTACGACGTGGATCGGCGTCCCCGTATGCACTCGCAGCAGCGGACCCGGAATGGTGGGTGTCTTTCCTTCTTCGGCGAATGCCGCCACCGTCAGAGCTGGATCGCTGTCGCCGAGAAAATGCCAGGCGACTGTCGCGACAGTGAGCCGGAGGACGAGCGTATCACCGAGGTATGTGCCCGCCGGCGTACGATTGTCATTCGTCATGACAACGGCGGGCGCAACATGCGGCGCGCCGGCCGGAATCGCGGCCGCTGTCGCCGCGACGATTGATGCAACGACAGCTGCTCCTCCGGTCTTCAGTGAGACGCTGGTAGGCATCATTTGCTCGGCAGCTTCGTGGGTCCTAGGGCCGGGATTTTACGCGGCAGACAAAGTTGATAGCATCATTCGTATCGCCTTTGCCTGAATAAACCGCGTGCTCGGGATACGGGCAAACCGGTCGCGACATAATGACCTTGCCGGTGTTATCGTTTTTGATCGCGCTCACCTGTGACGGAGCAGCTCCGCTCTCTACCCAACGAGTGATGATCCCTAGCCATTGCACCCCACTTGGCCCCGGACCGCCTCCACAGTGTTCAACGCCCGACTCCAGGAAAAGTCGAACGTAATTCGCAGCTTTGGGGTCGCGCGCCTTCACCTTTTCGTAGTAGTCGATCGTCTCGAGCGGGTTTAGAGCTGGATCGGCCCAGCCGTGCCAGATGATCAGTTTCCCATCGCGCGCGGCGAATCGCGACAGATCGGGATTATCGGCATTGACGATATTCCCCCACGATCCTGCATAGTCCATCAATCCGCGATAATGGCTGTAGTCCCAGGTCGAATCTTTGAACACGAAATATTTCCCCGTTTCCGTCATGAATTTCGCCTGCACGCTCGGCACGTTCAGATTCTTGAGGTTCTCCTCACCACCTGTAATCCAGACAGACCAACCTGAAGGGTCGTCCTCCCCGCCTACCGGTTGTCCGGAATAAATCACTCTGCCCCTGTCATCGGTGACTGGCGCATAAATGCGCGCAATCGCGCGACGTTGCGCACCTGTGAGGCAATCGGCCCCAGCGCGATCGCGCGGGCAAGCTCTGATACTCCGGAGATCGAAATGACAATCGCGTGGGTCGTCGATGATTCCGTCCGCGATGCCGTCAAGCTTATCGCACTTCTCGAGCACCTTTGCGCCGACCAGCACAAGGTTCTCTTTCGTGACGATGGGATGTCGAAAATAGCTCGTGTCGGGAAAGAGCGCCTGAGCATTCTTGAGAAATGAAGCAATGATGCGGGTGAACTGTGCCGCCGGCGCTCCGCTAACGATGCCGTCGAAGTCTTCCGGATAACGCTGCGCTTCCATCAACCCCTGTCGCCCGCCGTTGGAGCAGCCGAGAAAGTACGAGAAGCGCGGCTCCGATCCATAGAATGCTTTGGCCAACGCTTTGGCGACGACGGCCGTCCGATGCACGCCCAGATAGCCGTAATCCCGCTGACGATCCGGGTCGTTCAATGCCCACCGCGCGTTCGTTCCGGGTGCGTCGTGTCCCGTATTGGTGCCAATGGTCAGATAGCCGCCCTTCGAGGCTCCGAACGCGCCATCGATGGAACCGGCGAACCCACCGTTGCCACCCATCAGCACCCGCTGGTTCCAGTCGTTGGGGAGGATAGCAGTGAAGCGAATGCTTTGGCCGATCACTCCCGACACGCGACAATGTGGCGAGCGAATGTTGTAGATGTCGCCCACCGAGTCGCGGACATCGACGACATCTGTGAGGCGCACATCATCCAGCGCAACGGTTTTGAGATTCGCGCACGCGTTTGATGCCGCGGTGAGATGAGTGATCTGTTGCGCGGAAACGCTGACGGCCACAAGTGTCAGACCGACGATCGTCGCGTGCAGGCTTACTTTCATTGCGCCTCCAACTGGAGAGAGGGAGTCGCCGTGTGCGCTATTCGCATTGCCGGCGCGTGGCCGTAGGTGAGCGTTCGCCATAACCATTCCGCCGGCCCATAGCGGAATCGCGCAAGCCACCACGTGCTTGCGGCCATCTGGCACGCGAAGAGGGCAAGCGTGATGAGAAGGATCCCGGTGAAACCGATGCTACCGTACAGACCAAAGCCGTAACCGTAGAAAAGAAGCGAGCACACGATCGACTGGGTGAGATAAGTCGTCAGTGCCATCCGACCCGCCGCCGCCAGAGGTCGAAGCGCGCGCGCACCGCTCGCCCGTTGCCAGATCAGGAGCAGGACGCACGCGTATGCGATGCCGGTGCCTTCGATTCCCCAGTCGAAAAACTTCAGTACAAACTGGTGCAGCATCACGCGCTGGAAAAACGCATAACTGGGTTGTGCCGGCGGAGGGCCCAGAGGCCATATTCTGTCTGCCCAGTGCCACCTCGCGTAGCCGATGGCGGCAAGGATGAGCGCCAAAACGAGAAGGCGGCGCGTGACCCGAGGATCATCGAGCACCCGGCGCAGGTACCCGCTCTTGATGGACCAAAGTCCCAGCAGAAACGCCGCGAGGTTCCTCACATAGGCAGTGAGCCCAAAGTGGCCAAGCCAGCTCAGGTAGTCATCGACGCGCAGCCGCTCGATCAGGTGCCAGCTGCCGTGCGCGTAAATACCGATCGGACGCGGTGACCACGGCACAGGCCATTTCAGTCCCGAGAACACCATCAATTCCTGCACAATGATTGGCCCCGCAAACCAGAGTACGGCGGCGGCAATGAGGATCGTCCGAGTGCTTGCGGTCCGGAACATCACCAACGCGAAAGCGACGAGTGCGTAGATGGTGAGGATATCGCCACTCCAGATTAGCGTGCCGTGCACGATTCCAATGGCGAGAAGCGCGGCCGAGCGGCGGTAGTAGGTGTTGCGCAAGTCGATGGAAACATCATTCGCGCGTGTGAGCTGAATACCGAAGCCGATACCGAACAGCAGGATCAGTATTGTGTAGAAGCGGCTTTCCAGCAGGTTGCCCTGTGCCCAGCCCAGCGCGTAGTCGAGGGCCGAATGGTTTTCGTGCCTCGCGTAGAAGTCGTTGAGGTTCGACCAAAGCACGCCGAACATCGCCCACCCGCGCAGCATGTCGAGAGCTCCGATGCGTTCTTGCGGTGCGACCGGCCGCAAGACATCAGTCACGTTTGCCTCTTTCGACTGGCTCAAGGGCGTCTGACGAATCGGAAAGTCATCGCAGCGGCACTCGCTTTGGGAATCCTTTGTCAACGATCGGCCGTTGCGGAGCGTTCGCGATTTCCCACGCAACCGCCATCAGGGTGCGGCTTACTTCGCCAACCTTGTTCATGTCGAGGTATCGCGCCTCGTCAGCCGAACGGTGATAACGCCACTCGAGACCGGTGAAGAAGTCGAGAGTGGGCACTCCGCGCTCGATGAACGGCACAGCATCGGTGCGCGGATAGTAAAACTCCGACTCAGGTCGATCCTCGCTGTGATTCAACCGCATGTTGAGATAGCTACGATTGGTCCGCTCCACTAAAGAGTCGAGCCCAGTGCTCAACACCCGCGGTCCAACGACGAAAACTTCGTGCGGCTGCGCAGGAATCGGCGGTTTGCCGAGGCCTGGTCGCTCGATCGTGTCGAGTGGCCCCGCGCTTGAACCGATCATGTCGACGTTGATGTGGGTGACGATGCTGTCCGTCGGAATCAACTTCTTCGCAACGAATGACCGAGAGCCGAAGAGGCCGATCTCGTGTCCGGTCTCCCAGATGAACATCACCGAGCGTCTCGGGCGTGGTGCGCGCATCATTTGCTCGGCGACGGCAAGAATGCCGGCGCTACCGCTGGCATTGTCATCCGCGGCGTTGAAGATGCTGTCGCCGAGCACGACCTGTTGCAACGCGCCATCAAGGTGTGCGGCGATAGTCACGTACTCGTTTTTCAGCTTTGGATCCGAGCCTTCGATCACCGCAACGATGTTGTAACTCGTGTCATGCGTCGTGGTCACCGGCAGGTGGACTGTGAGGTTCTGTGCGAGCTGGAAAGACGGCAGGAACTCACCAGTTGCCGGGCGGTTCAGGATTCGGTCCGCCATCGCGCTGTCCGCCAGAAGAAGTCGAGCGGTCTCCGGTTTCAGCATTATCGTCGTACCGACTGGC
Organism: Gemmatimonadaceae bacterium; assembly: GCA_035718845.1. Lineage (GTDB taxonomy): Bacteria > Gemmatimonadota > Gemmatimonadetes > Gemmatimonadales > Gemmatimonadaceae > UBA4720. The sequence goes on from DASTGU010000138.1 coordinate 22,063, forward strand.
GGTCCGGAGGCGGGAGCACCCTCGAGCTGTGCACGAGACCATAGTTGCCGTGCAGAAACGCCTTGATTCCACTGCGCCAGGTCGGA
>DASTGU010000139.1:0-2838 GCA_035718845.1 Gemmatimonadaceae bacterium
TCTCTGGACATCGATGCCGAATGATTTGGCCAGACGGGAGGGTGCGTTGGGCCAGCTGCACTCTGACCTGATTGCTCCCATAAACCGCGCTGGCGTTCCGCTGCTCGCGGGGACAGATCTCCCCAATCCTTATGTGTATCCAGGCTTCGGTCTGCACGACGAGCTGGGCCTGCTGGTGCACGCGGGACTGACGCCTGTGGAGGCGTTGCGCACGGCGACGATCAATCCCGCGCGTTTTTTGGGGCTGACTGATTCGCTCGGCGTGGTAGCGGTCGGGAAGGTGGCAGATCTCGTATTGCTCGACGCAAATCCGCTGCGGAACATCGCCAACACCAAGCGCATCCGCGCGGTGATTCAGGGAGGGAAGTTGCTCGACCGTCGAGCGCTCGACGGCCTGGTGTATGGCGCGAAGAAGCTGGCTGCGACGGCGAACTGAACAACAGCAGCATGCGGTAAGTCAGCTCATTCCGGCGAAGACCTCGTGGACATCGATGACCTACGAATCGCACTAGGCAACAGCTGCGGGAGCGGGACCGGCATCCACCAATTGCTTCGTCACCGGATCGATCCGGAAGTTGAGCCCATCCAGACTGCGTGCACCCAACAACACGAGGTCGTTGGGCTCACCAAAAACGACATCATCCATTGTTCTGGTGCCCGCGACATAAAGAGACGCACCGCCGACCCAGCGCTCCAGAACGGTACCCTCGGCCTGGCGGAAGCGGAGTTTCTTAAACCGCTCGATTCCAAGAGACTCTAACACAGTCGCCGGGAACCACGAGAGCTCCGCACCCGTGTCGACGAGGACGGATGTAAGAGCTCGCCTTTCGCCAGGGCGGGCAGGGTTTTCAATCTCGACATTAACGCGAAAGGTTCCCATTTCCTCGGGCATCATAACTCCTGGGCAGACGCCGAGTAGTAGCATATGGTTGCAGACGGTGTCAATGGCCGGCGGGGATACTGATTCACGACGCGCGACGCGATCGTCGCATCACCATCGACCACAGCGCCTTCGGTTGCCCGTTGGTGACATCTTCGACGCGGACTGTGTAGGCGTCCGCGTCGGTACGTCGCCAGGTCGTGCGAAGCTGACGCGCCTGCGACGTCTGCAGACTGTCGCGAAACACCAGCGCACTATCACTCGGCGCGACGGTGCCGTGACTGTAGAATCCCGGCAGCGCAATGTACCAGTACACAATCTGTTTCTGAGCCGGATCCCAGGCGTAAGTCGTCTCGCCTTCGTAGGGCACCGAATCCCCCACTACTATATGATGGTCGCGCAGGAATCGACCGTTGTAGATCCATTTGAAGCAGTGCTCGTCGGTGACGTTGCGGCCGGCGAAGGTGCCTTTCCAGCAACTGCCGGCGAGAAATGCGAGAGGCGAGAGGGGGGAGGCGGGAGGCGGGGTGTTCCTCGAGGTCTGCGCCCCCGAGGGTGCGACTGCTCCGCCGGCGACAACTACGGTCCCGGTGAATGCGATGACGCGAATGAGTTTGGTTGTCATGATCTGTTGATGTTGGAGCAGGAATGATCACGCCATCCGCGGACGGCGTCTTGACGATTTGTTACCCGAGGCGAAGGCGCGGCTGCCTCACCACGACAGCCGATGGACGGCTTTCAGAATGAACGCGGCGTTGAGCGGGTGCGACAGAACGCTCCGCGACGGAAAGCGCTCGGGGACGGTCGGATCCGTCGTGTATCCGGCATTCCACACCGCGTAGAAATCGTCGCCAATCTCTGGAATCCAGTGGAAGCGGATGTTGAAATCGACGCGCTGGCCCTCGTTGTTGAATTGCACGAAGCCGAGAAAACCGGCGCGAGTCGTGAAAGTGTACTCGAAGCGACCAGCGGTCTGTATGGCGGTGAATCGCCCGCCCGAGAGCCGAGCGTTGGTAACTGAGTAGTCGACGCCGGCGATGAGGTGCCCGCCGCCACGGTACGTCGCGCCCAGCTCGGCTGTGCGACTATGCCCATCGTAAAAGCTGCCGCTGCTCAACACCATCGAGCCGCTGAAAGGACGGCCGGCGGACGTCGCGTACTGAACGTCGGCGGTCGTCCACCAGTACCGACCCGGTGCGACGGTGGTGCCGCGAAAGATTTCGAACGCTTCCGCCGGCGCGTCGAGCTCGCGTCGCACGTTCGCCTCGAAACGATCTCCCGACTGCAGCTCGCCACCGATCACGTGCCACTCGAAATCGGCGGTCTGCCAGTTCCGCGGATCGGTAATGTCGCTGTGACGATCGGCAATGATGTCCCAGCCCGGAATCGGCGTGAAATCGAGCTGGCGAATTCCCCACAATCCCGGTCGCGGCTGATAATCGATGTGGCCCGTCGCTTCCCGAATGCCGGTGCGTCGCACGAATCCGAGCGTCGGATTGAAACCCGAGTCGATCGAGTAGAGCGAGACGAAGCTGTCGAACATGTCGTTGGGCATGTCGGTCGATATTCGCCACGCCAGCGGCGTCCCGCGTGCGACGGGCGTCTGAGTTCCCATCAGCCAGAAGTGCGGCTCGAGATTGATGCCGTTGACGGTGAGCGGAAAATCCAGGTCGGTCCCCGCGCCGCGCTCATCTTTTCTCCCCGGTGTTGAGCGATTGACCAGCATCGTTACCAGTGACGATCGAGCAAAAATGTCTCGGCCGGCGCGCACTACCAGATCATTGGCGTTCTCGCCGCGGCCGGTGCGCGCGTCGAGCACACCGACTCCCCAGTCGCCCACCTTTCCGTAAACCCGCGCGCCGGCGAGAATCGGAACCGGCGCACCCAACGTGTCGAGCCCGATGCGGCGCGTGTAAAAGAGCTGCACGCGCTCGCTGGTGCCGACGTTGAACAGTCCG
>DASTGU010000140.1:0-6874 GCA_035718845.1 Gemmatimonadaceae bacterium
GCGTCCAGCGTCAGATTGTGCGCGACGCGATCACCGGTGCCGGTGATGCTGCCCGAGAGCGCAGTCTGACCGCCACGCGGGCACTGCTTGGTAACGCTGAACGTCGTGTTGATTGGAAACGGCGTCGATGTGACGGCCGCCGATCCACTCGTTCCATCGGTGCTGACCGAGAACGAGACGCCGGGACCAAAATCGGTGGCGCCGAGTGTCGCAACGTTGTCGTAGTCGGTCGCGAGCTGATTTGCATCGGCCTGGCTGATTGTGGTGGCGCTCTTCAAACCAGTCGAGTCGCTACAAGCAGCAGCTGCAACCAATAGGGCTGCGCCACCAATCAGGTAGAATTGTTTCTGCATTGAATACTCCGGGGTGGAGAGTTTGGTGATGAGACGGCTCCCGAAGGCCCTCTGTTAATCGAAGACTACCCGAAGCGCGTCGCGGGTCACCTTATGAGCATATTACCGTCAGCCTCACCCGAAGGTTGCCCGATTGCCGAAACCACCAGGTCGAATACAGCGACTGGTCGCCGCTCTGCCACAGCGCTACTCCTTTCAATCGCTGATTGGGAAGGGAAGCGCGGCGTATGTGATTCTCGCCGACGATCGCGAAACGAATACGCCGGTGGCGATAAAGATTCTGCGTCCCGAAGTAGCGACAGTCGTCGGTGAGAAAAGGTTTCGGCGCGAAGTCGAGATACTTAGCGGTCTCGAGCACCCGAACATTCTGCGCTTGCTCGACCACGGCGATATCGAGCACCAGGGACTCTTTCTGGTGACGCCGTTCGTCAACGGTGAAACGCTGCGCTCGAGATTGCGCCGAGAGCGGCAACTGCCGGTAAACGCAGCGGTGGCGATCGTGCAGCAGATCGCCTCGGCGCTCGACTACGCGCACGGTCGCGGCGTCATTCACCGCGACATCAAGCCAGCGAATGTTCTCCTGCCCGACGGCTCCGTGATTCTAGCCGACTTCGGCATCTCGCGCGCGATTGCCACCGATCAATCAACACAGATCACAACCACGGGCGTTTCAGTCGGTACGCCCGAATACATGAGTCCGGAGCAAATCAGCGCTCACGGCAACCTCGACCAGCGCAGCGACATCTACTCACTAGGCTGCGTCGCCTACGAGCTCCTCGCTGGCAAGCCGCCGTTCACCGGCCGCACGTATGTAGAAATCTTCGCCAAACACAATCGCGAAGCACCGCGCCCGGTAAAGGAAATCAGGCCCGACGTATCCACCATTGCCAACGCTGCAATTCTCAAATCGCTGGCAAAAGCAAGAGCCGACCGCTTCGCCAGCGCCGGCGACTTCGCCCGCGCCTTCGCCTCGCCAGCGAAGTAGCACTTCCCGCTCACCGCGTCTCGCCTCTCGCCTCTCGCTAAAACCCACTACCTCCACCACCGCCGCTGCCACCGCCGCTCGATCCGCCGCCGCCCGAGCCCGACGGGCTCGACGACATGCTGCTCGCCGCCGCGCTGGACATCGTGCTGATGGTGTGGCCGAAGCTCACTGCGTCGAAGCGGCCGGTGCCTGTGTACCACGTTGGCGGCTCGCGATAGATATCTCTGAACGCGTTCGCCCACTTCTCCTCGACCCCGAACGCCATCGCGTAGGGCAGATATTTCTCGAACAGCTCTGGCGACGTGATCATCTTCTTGTAGCGGTCTTCCTCGACGCGCGACAGAAACTCCTTGAAGCCGAGCCCGCCTTCGCGAGCACGTGCTCCTTCGATCGTGCGAGCGGGCATCAGCTGCGCAAAAATCACCAGGACGATGAAGCTGAGTGCGGTCGCTACAATCAGCGCAGCCGGCGCAAACGTGGTGAAACCCCGACTGAGGGTCAGAATCGTTGCGCCGCCAAGGATCAAGGTCACAAACACCGCGATGCCCCAGGCCTTTGCTCTCGCGCTATCCGGCCGTTCGATGTAGTAGCCGGCCTCGACGAGCTCGTCGTAAATGGCGTTTTTGATCTCGGGGAGGAATTTGTAGAACTTGTTCCGGAGATCCGACATCTGAACTTTATTGGCGTCGTCCCGCGCACACTGACTCAGTGCATCGAGATAGCTCAGCTCGTGTGACTTGAGTTTGGTCCACTCGGATCGGCTCTTGAGAATCTCGAAGCAATAGTCGGTGCTCTTGGTCAGGCCGAACAGGTGCTCTTCGGTCAGCTCGCTGATGTGGATGTAGCCACGCACCGCGAGATCGACGAGCGTCGCAGTGACGTCCTGCATGTCGGCGCTGTTGTCGACCAGAGCGCCCAGCTCCGCCGGCGTCGCGCCGGCCACTGGTTCATAGCGGACCACCCACGATCCTTCCGACGGATCGCGGCCGTATTTGTCCCAGCGCCTGTACGCCAGCCAGAACACCAGCAAAGGAATGAATAGCGGAATCCAGCGCACGATCTCCATCAATTGCTCGTGCGCCTGAGTCGGCCGACCAGCGATGTATCCGGCGGGCCAGCCGACCGCGACGGTCATTCCCGCGTATGGCATCAGCGGATGGGTCGCGCTGAATCCGATCTCGTTCTGGTCCTGCTCGATCACAGCGTCGTGGGCCTTTGACCCTTTGTATCCGGTATAGACCGCGACTTGCTTCGGCCTCAGATCGTTGGGCAACACCACCCGCGCGTGGACGCTGTCGATGTACATCGACCACTCGTTGCCGGTGACGTTCCAGTACAGCTCGTCCAGCTCGCCGACATCACTCGACTTGAAAAAGTATCGAATGACGTTCTTCAGTCGATAATGAATGATCACCGTGCGGTCGGCATCGCGAGCGTCGGGAACGTAGATGTGGTAGCGATGCGACCAACCCGAATTGATGGTGCTGTGCTCGACCTCCAGCGGCCGGCCTGTCTCATCAGTGATCGCTCCATCTTCGACCTCGAGCTTCACCGTGCGACCCTGCGCCGTCTCGTGTCGCAGCAGCAGATCGCGATTGATTCCGTTCCACTGACCGGTGAAATGAATCTTCAGCTGCTCGACTACATCGACCGTCCCATCAGTGTTGACGGTGAGCAGCTCTGCGTAGTCGCGGACGCGGATGTCGCGTCCCTGCGCGCGCGCTGCAGTCGCAAATGCGCACGACATCAGAGTCGCGGCGATCACTCGGCGTTGACATTGTAAAAGTTGTGGGATCATTCTCGCTGCGATTCTGATCGGGAAACTCACAGTCATAGGAGGGCGTAGAGGTCGATAGACCAGAAGATGTCCGTCGACTCGATGACTTGCAAAAAACTTTTCAGCAACGTTTCAACCAGTCCAGGACTCGCTGTGTCGAAAGGGAAGGAACGCGTTCAACTCCGGAGGCACCATGTTATTCTCCGCACGAACCGGCCTCCAATTCGCCGCACCCGTCGTTGCAGCAGCTCTATTGTCGTCCTGCATGCCGCCAGCAGGCGCCCGCCCCGCATCGCAGAGATCCTTCACACAATTCTCCGAGATCCAGATCGAGAACGTGGCGCCGATCACGGCGTACGACGCAGTCATACGCCTGCGGCCGATCGCACTGTATCCGGCCGGCGGCCCATCCTTCGAGCCGTCCGTCTATCTTGACGGCCTCAGACTTGGCGGCGTCGAACAGCTCCAGCGCATTTCAGCGATCGACCTCATCGGCATTGAGTTTCTGACGCCGATCGAAGCGGCAGCGAAGTATGGACCGACGGGCCGGAACGGTGGCGCGATCCTCCTGACCACGCGCATCGGGAGAAAGACGCGGCCGTACTAAATGCGATCTTTGAATCCGGCGAGCTCTGGTCGGCGAGTGCGACCGGCCAGAGGTCTCCGCATTCAGAAGTTGACCTTTGGAACCTCGCGCTCGCCCTCGGCGGCCTGGAAGAACTCGAGCTCCTTGTAGCCCATCGAGTTGGCGAACATGTTCGACGGAAACGTCGAGACCGCAGTGTTGAAGTCGCGCACCACCGCATTGTAGTAACGCCGAGCGTTCTGGATCGCGTCTTCGATCGTCGCGAGCTGCTGTTGTAGATCGCGAAATCCACCTGACGCCTGCAGCTGCGGATACGCTTCGACGGCGACGTTCAAGCCACGCAACGCGTTTGACAATTGTCCTTCGGCCACCGCGCGCTCGGCCGGTCCAGCGCTCTGCGCCGCGACCGCGCGAGTGCGCGCTTGCGTCACCGCATCGAGAGTCTCGCGCTCATGTGCCGCGTAGCCCTTCACAGTGTTGACGAGATTCGGAACCAGATCAGCGCGTCGTTTGAGCTGCACGTCGATGTCCGACCAGGCGTTCTGCGAGCGGACGCGCAACGACACGAGCTTGTTGTAAAGCCCGACCAGCGCGAGGACAATGACGACAACGACTATCAACAGCACGATGAATGTCATCGAGGCAGGGAAGAGGTTGGCTCTATGGTCGTCCAGAAATCGCGCAGCCGCAAGGAGCGGCGCGATCTAAGCTGGCGGCCCGATCTTGCGCGCCAGCTCCTGGAATCGCGGCGAATCCCTCATGACGTCGAGCGCCGGCTCGCGGTTGATCATCAGCATGTAGCCCACGCGCTCCTCGTACGCGCGATTCAGCCATTCCATCGCGCGATTCTCATCGCCGAGGTGGGCGTAGGCCATCCCCATTCCCATCGGCCAGATGAACTCCTTCTTCGCCAGGTCCTCGAGTCGATTCAGCAGCTCGCGAGCTTCATCGTGCTCGCCACCCGCGGCCAGTCCGTACGCTAGACTCACCTGGTAGAGCGTGATCCCTTCGCCGAGTCGAGCCGCGTCGCGGAAAGCCTGAATGCCCTCGGCCTTGTGACCACTCTGCACGCCGACGAGGCCGTGCGAGAACGCTGCATACGAAGACGTCGGATCGATCTCGCGAATGTTGCGACACTCTTCCAATGCCTGGTCCATCCGCCGCGCCAGATAGAGCACCCATGTCGCGTTGCCGCGAATCGCCATCGCGCTTGGATCGAGCTGACACGCGATGTCGCGATGAATCATCGCTTCATCGAACTTCCCGACCGCGCAGAGATGCATCGCGTAGTACATCCTGAGCATCGACCCGCTCGGGTACAACTCGACCGCGCGCTCGAGCTCCATGCCGCCGCGCTCGAATTCGAAACGATACCAATCGTAGTACAGACCCAGTGATGCGTGTGCACTGCCATTGTTCGGATCCAGCTCCGCTGCCTTCTTGGCAAGTGCAAACGCGGCCGGGTGCGCGTCGTGCGGACGAATCCCCCAATAGCCCATCCCGAAGTACTGGTATGCCTCGGCTAGCGAAGCGAGCGCAGTCGTGAACTCGGGATCGAGATCCGCCGCTTCCTTTAGATAATCGACCGCTTTGGCGAAATCCGCGGGCGTCACCTTGTTGTAGTGATGCCTGCCGAGGAGGTAGAGATTGTAAGCTTCAATGTTCTCGGTTGGCTTCTTGGAAATCCGCGAGACGTCCGACGGACTCAGCTTCGCACGCATGCAGTGCGCGACACACTCGGCGACCTCCGTTTGAACCGCGAAGATGTCGTCGAGCTCACGGTCCCACGTCTTCGCCCAGACGTGCTGATCGGTATCCGTATCGATCAGCTGCGCCGTCACCCGCACCTTGTTGCCCGCTCGGCGGACGCTTCCCTCCAGCACGTGCGACACGCCGAGCTCGCGGCCAATCTCGCGCAGATTCTTGCCGTGCTTTTTGTAAGGCGCCGTCGAAGTGCGCGACATCACCTTGAGGGTCGGAATCTTGGAGAGATTGGTGATGATGTCTTCGGTGATGCCGTCGGAGAAATATTCATTTTCCGGATCCGCGCTCATGTTCTCGAATGGCAGCACGGCGACGAATCGGTCGAGCAGCGGTTTGTTGACTGCCGCGGTCGGTCCGGAATCTGACGGCGTGACGGTGACTGGTACGGACGGCCGAGTGGTGTCGGGAGTGAAATCCCAGTTGACGTGCCCGGCTTCGAGCGCGGCGGCGAAATCTGAGGCCGACGAAAATCTTCCCGCTGCTTGTTTGGCGAGCGCTTTCCTGATTGCTTCGTCGATCGAGATTGGGATCTCCTTCCGTCCGTCGCGCACGCTCGGAATCGGGTCGACGAAATGGCGCATCATGATCATCTGCGCGTTGGTGCCGACGTAGGGCGGACTCCCTGTCAGCATCTCGAACAACACGCAAGCGAGCGCGTAGATGTCGGTTCGGCCGTCCACATTGGGCTCGCCCATTCCTTGTTCCGGACTCATGTACGCCGGAGTGCCGATCGCGGTGCCCGCACTGGTGAGATTTGGATCCGCCGCCGACATGTCGAGGGCGCGGGCGATGCCGAAATCGGTGATCATCGCGTGCCCATCGTGCAGCAGCACGTTGCCCGGCTTCATGTCGCGATGAACGACGCCACTGCGATGCGCGTAGTCGAGCGCGCGCGCCGCCTCACAGGTCAATCGAACCGCTTCGGGAACTGGTAGCCGCCAATCGCGCTTGAGCCGCTCCTTCAGCGACTCACCCTCGACGAACGGCATAGTATAGTAGGGAAGGCCGAGGGTCTCGCCCGCGGTGAGGAGCGGGATGATGTGCGGATGAGTGAGCGACGCGGCGAGCTGGATCTCGCGCCGGAATCTCTCGAGTCGCACCGCCGCCGCCATTTCCGGCGGCAGAACCTTGATGACGACGCGTCTGCCGAGCGCGCGATCGTTGGCGACGAAGACGCGTGACATCCCCGCACCGACGATCTCGCGCTCGAGGGTGTAGGTGTCGCTTAGTGAATCACGGAGATTTTGGCCGAGTTCGGTATCCACAATCAATTCCACTGCGCGGTTAAACCCGACGGCACACTGCCACGGCTATGGTCGTGTGTCGGGAGCGTATGCGCAAGGCGGAATTTGTGGACGGAGAACGTGCCGCTGTGAAGCATTCTAATTACTGCTCGTGTTTTCCATCCA
>DASTGU010000141.1:0-14440 GCA_035718845.1 Gemmatimonadaceae bacterium
TGGCGCTCGAGGACCGGTCGCGTGGGCAGGGGCTCTTGAAGAGAGCCGAAGAATTGGTGCGGCAGGCGGGAGAGCTTGCGGCGAAGACAGAGGGGGCAATTGAGCGAGTGCTCGGCGTCTAGTTCTCCGCGCCTCGTCTTAGATCCACAAAACAGAAGGCCGGGAGCTACCAGTAGGGAGCAGCTCAGCGCCCAGCACGGTTGGAAGAATGCGATTGGGCATCCGCGCTGTTCGATGATGCGCCTCGGTACGGTCCCTGATCGTAGTCTGTGGGAATGGCCGACTACCGCAAGCTCAAAGTTTTCGACAAAGCGCACGCGTTAATGGTCCACACGCATCGAGTCGCGAAGGGTATTCGACATTCTCGCGACAAAGGCCTGCAATCGCAGATGATTCGAGCGGCGCAATCGATACCCACCAACATCGTAGAAGGGCGACGGCAAAAGACCGATAAGCAGTTCGGCCGTTTTCTTTGGATTGCTCTTAACTCGGCAACAGAGCTCGAATATCACGTGACGGCTGCCCGCGACATTGAAGTAATATCTGACGCCGACTCCGATTCGCTTCAGTCAGAGACAGTCGAGGTCAGGAAGATGCTCTACGGCCTGCTTCGGACTCTCGGCGAGGAGGGCGAGCAGTAATTGCCTTTCATACCCGTGCTGGGCGCTGAGCTGCTCCCCACTGGTAGCTCCCGGCCTTCTGTTTTGTGGATGCCAGCTACTATTGCGGACTCTACGCCGAGACCGCAGCCGCCACTGCCGTGAGAACCCGCGGCCCCTCTTCAGTTATGGCCACCGTATGCTCAAAATGCGCCGACCTCGTCCCGTCGACGCTCACCACCGTCCACCGATCCGGCATCGTCCGCGTCCCCGGCCCACCGACATTCACCATGGGCTCGATCGCGATGGTCAACCCGGGGATCAGTCGCTGCCCCCGCTTCGGCTTGCCGTAGTTCGGCACCTGCGGATCTTCGTGGAAGCCGACCCCGATCCCGTGTCCAACCAGATCGCGCACCACGCTGAAACCGGCAGCCTCCACCACCTGCTGCACCGCAGCTCCGATGTCGCCGATGTGGTTCTCGGGACGCGCTGCCTCGATTCCCGCCGCCAGCGCCTTCTTCGTCACGTCGAGTAGCCGCCGCGACTCCTCGTCGACATGTCCGACCGCGACGGTGGTAGCTGAATCCGTGTAGTAACCGTCGAGCCGGACGCCGATGTCGATCGAGACGATATCGCCCTCCTCCACCACCCGCTTCTTCGACGGAATCCCGTGCACGATCTCCTGGTTAATGGAGGTGCAAATCGAGGCCGGGAAATTGTAGAGCCCTTTGAACGCGGGAGTCGCACCGGGATGCGAGCGAATGAAATCGTCGGCGATCTTGTCGAGATCCGCCGTCGTCATGCCCGCGCGCACGCTCTTCTCGAGCAATCTCACGGTCTCGGCGAGGATTTCCCCGCCCCGTGCCATGATCTCGATTTCCCGCGGCGACTTGATCTGAATCATCTCAAGCTCCTCGCTCCATCACTGCCCGCCTCGCCGAGTGCGTCGAGCGCGCGCGCCGTCACGTCGTCGACCGGTCCATCAGCGTCGATCTTCAACACTCGCATCTTGTGATCGTTGTACCAGTCGATCACCGGCGCCGTCTGGGTTCGATAAACCTCGAGGCGATTGCGAATCGCTTCCGGCTCATCGTCCTTTCGCCGTACCAGCTTGCCGCCACACTTCTCGCACACGCTGCCCGGATCCCGACCCATATACGGCGTCTGGCAGCTCTCGCAAACCGTGCGACCGCTGAGACGGCGCACCAGCTCGTCGTCGTCGACATCGAATAGCAACACCTTGTCGACTCGCTTCCCGATCTCCGCCAGCGTGATGCCGAGCCCTTCCGCCTGCGGCACCGTGCGCACTGCTCCATCCAGTATGGCGCCTTTCGCCGTCGCGGGCGAGTTCATCACGTCCTGCAGGATGCCGAGGATCACGGTGTCTGGCACCAGGTCGCCGCGGTCCATGTAGGCCTTGGCTTCCTTGCCGCGCTTGGTCCCGTCGCGCAGCGCGGCGCGCAGCACGTCACCCGTCGCGATCTTGGGGATGCCCAGCCGCGCCGCCAGCCTGTCCGCCTGCGTTCCTTTTCCCGCGCCCGGTGGGCCGAGCAGGACGATGATCATCAGAAAGACCCGGAAAAGAGTCGGAGGAGCTTTTGGCTCCTCCGAAGGAATTTAGTAGGCGCCGCCCGCGGTGCGTCCCCTGAATCGCACTCGGCCCTTCTTCATGAAGCCGTCGTACTTTCTGAGCAGCAAATGCTGGTTGATCTGAGCCAGCGTATCCAGCGCGACACCGACCACGATCAGCAGCGAGGTGCCGCCGAATCGGAACGGAACGCTGATGGCATCGGCGATGAACACCGGCAATAGCGCGATGAAGGCGAGGAACAGTGAGCCCGGGAAAGTGATGCGAGACACCACGTGATCGATGTATTCGGAGGTCTTCTGCCCGGGCTTCACTCCCGGGATGAATCCGCCCTGCTTCTTCAGATTCTCCGAGATGTCGATCGGGTTGAAGATGATCGACGTGTAGAAGTAGGTGAAGAAAACGATCAGGATCACCTGCGATATGTAGTAGAGCCAGGTTCCCGGAGCGATCTTCTCGGCCCACTGCGCTGCGATGGGACTGCCGCTGAATTGCGCAATCGCGCCCGGCACGACGATGACCGACGACGCGAAGATGATCGGCATCACGCCCGCCGCGTTGACGCGGAGCGGAATGAAGTTCTTCGCCGCTTCTCTCTGACGGCCGCGGGCCATCGTGCGCTGCGGGATCTGAATCATCACCCTGCGCGCAGCCATCGTGATCGCGATCGTACCCGCAACAACCGCCACCATCACCAGGCCGAGTACGACCAGCGAGAATGGACCGACCGCCTGGGTCTTGATGAAGCCGAAAGTGCCGAAGATGCCCGGCCAGAACCGCTCGACGATCGAGAAGAAGATGATCAGCGAAGCACCATTGCCGAGACCGCGCTCAGTGATTTGCTCACCAAGCCACATCACGAACATCGCGCCTGTCGTGAGCACCAGCACCATCTGCAGCTTGAACGCCATTCCGGGATTCAGAACGGCGCTCTCGAGCGACGAAGTGAAGAGCGCGAAGCCCCAGCCCTGCACCGCGGCGAGGATCACCGTGGCATAGCGCGTCCACTGGGTGACTTTCTTTCTGCCCTCTTCATCCTTCTGCATCTTCTCGACAGTCGGGATGACTGCGCCCGCGATCTGGAAGAAAATGCTCGCCGAGATGTAAGGCATGATTCCCAGCGCAAAAACGGTGGCGTGGGAAAGCCCGCCGCCTACGAACAGATCGTAGAGGCCGAGCAGTCCACCCTTACCCTTGTTGGCGAAGAAATCGGTGAGCGCGACGACGTCGACACCAGGCGCCGTGATGTGCGCTCCCAACCTGTAGATCACGAGACAGAGGAAGGTGAATACGATCTTGTCTCGCAATTCGGGCGTGTTGTAGATGTTGCTTACAGCCGCCGCTGGAGCTGATTGCGCCATTTAACTCTCTACCCGGCCTCCGGCCGCTTCGATTTTCTGCCGCGCGCCCGCGCTCATCTTGATGCCGCGCACCGTGATACCCTTGGCGGCCTCTCCGTTCGCCAGAAGCTTGGCGGGACCTTTGCCGCGGCGGATCAATCCCGCGTCAGCCAGTGTCTCCTCCGTCACTTCAGCGCCCTTCGGCAGTTTTGCCAGATCGTCGAATCCGACGACCTGATGTTCGACACGAAAGATATTAGTGAAACCGCGTTTTGGCACACGCCGGGTGATCGGCATCTGGCCGCCCTCGAACTGCGGCTTGCCACCGCCCGGACCGTGGTGGCCCGTGCGCGCCTTGATACCTTTGTGTCCCTTACCGGAAGTCTTGCCGGTGCCCGAGCCCGGACCACGTCCGAGTCTCTTGCGATTCCGATGTGATCCCGGAGCGGGCACGAGATTGTGCAGCCCTATTCTTTCAACCTGCGGCGCTTCGCCCGCGCTGCGGGTTCTGCTCTTTGTTTTGGTTGACGCCATTTATTCCTCGCTTCCCTCTTCCCGCTTCCCTCTTCCCTCTTCCACCGGCGTCACCGTGACGAGGTGACGCACGTGCTTGATCTGTCCGCGCAGCGCTGGTGAATCCTGATGAATCACTTCGGCCTGGTGATTCTTGAGGCCGAGCGCTTCCAGTGTCAGCCGCATCTTCCACGAATGGCCGATGCCGCTCCGCACCTGCTTGATGCGCACCTTACCCTTGGTGATGGTCTCCTTCGCCGTCTTCTTCGGACCGCGAGTTCTCCACCAGACGTGTGTTCTAGGCATGGACCACCGCCTCCTTTGACTTAGCGCGCGAGCGATAACCGATGCTCGACACCTCGAGACCACGCTCGCGCGCGATCTGCTCAACGGTGGTGAGCTGCTTCAACCCATCCAGCGCAGCCAGCACCATGTTGTGCGGGTTCGTCGAGCCAAGACTCTTGGTGAGAATGTCCGCGATACCGGCGCACTCCATGATTGCGCGCACCGCACCACCAGCGATCACACCAGCACCCGGCGCGGCCGGCTTCATCCAGACGCGACCAGCACCGTGCGAGCCAACGACCTCGTGCGGAATGGTGCTCCCCGTCATCGGGATCGCAACCATGCTCCGACGCGCGCCGTCAACAGCCTTGCGCACCGCTTCCGAGACTTCGTTCGCCTTGCCCGTGGCGAAGCCAACACGACCCTGACCATCGCCCACCGCGACCAGCGCGTTAAATGAGAACCGCCGACCGCCCTTCACGACCTTGGCGACGCGGTTGATCGCGATCACGTTCTCGACGAGCTCGCTACCGCCTTCTCCGCGACCGCCTTCGCGATCACGTCCTTTGCCCTCTCGGCCTCTGCGACCGCCGCCGGGCCCGCCCTGACCTTCGCCACGGGCTCCGCCGCCGCCACCGGGGCCACCGCGACCACGACCGGGACCACCACGCCCACCGCCGCCGCCGCCGCGACCACCACGTCCACCGCGACCGCCGCGAGCACCACCGCCCCCGCCGCCACCGCCGCCGCGTTGCTCGGTCGACTGTTCGCCGCCTTCCGGATTCTCGTTCTCGTTATCAGCCATTTATTAAAACTCCAACCCGCCCTCGCGGGCTCCGTCGGCCACGCCTTTCACGCGGCCGTGATATTTGTACCCAGCTCTGTCGAAAACAACTCGGGTGACGCCGGCATCCTTCGCCTTCGCCGCGATCCGCTTGCCGACTTCGACCGACTTCGCAGTCGGCTTTCCGTCCAATCCCGTATCGCTCACCGTCATCAACGTGCGCTGAGTGGTGTCGTCAACGAGCTGAGCGTAGATGTGCTTCAGCGAGCGATAGACAACCAGACGCGGTCTCTCCGAGCTACCGACCACTTTCTTGCGCAGCCGGAAATGACGGCGCGTACGCAGCTGATCGCGCGACTTCGGTCTTGCCATCTTAGGCATTATTTCGCTCCAGCCTTGCCAGCCTTGCCGGCTTTGCGACGAATCTGCTCGCCGACGTACTTGATGCCCTTGCCCTTGTACGGCTCGGGGGGTCTGATGCTGCGCAGCTCCGCCGCGACCTGACCAACGACTTCCTTGTTGGCGCCTTCGACGACGATCTGCGTCGGCGCCGGCGCACTGAGCTTGATGCCTTTCGGCGCCTCGTACTTCACCGGGTGCGAGAAGCCAAGCGCGAGCTGCAGTCCATAAGGACGCGGCTCGGCCTTGTAGCCGACTCCCACGAGCTCCAGTTCTTTCTTGTAGCCCTTGGTGACGCCTTCGATCATGTTGGCGACGAGCGTGCGGCTCAGACCGTGAAGTGCCTTGTGATTCGCTTCGTCCGACGGCCGCTCGACGAGGATCTGATTGTCACTCAGCGTCACCTTCATCTCGGGATGCAGGGTGCGCTCGAGCTCGCCCTTCGGTCCTTTCACCTGGACGGTGTTGCCTTCGACCTTCGCGGTCACGCCCTTCGGCACTGCGACCGGATGCTTTCCAATTCTCGACATCTCTCTCTATCTCCTTACCAGACCAGCGCGATGAGCTCGCCGCCGGTGCGCTTCTGGCGCGCCTGGCGATCGGACATCACGCCCTGTGAGGTGCTGAGAATCGCCATACCGAGTCCGTTGCGAACGCGCGGGATCTCGGAGCACCCGACGTACTTGCGGAGGCCCGGGGTGGAAACGCGACGCAGCTCACGAATCACGGGCTGACCGCCCTGTGCGTACTTGAGTACCACGCGCAACGTCTGCCTGCCTTCGTCGGTTGCCAGCGTCTTGTAGTCCTGAATGAAGTTGTTCTCCTTCAGGATTTTCGCGATCTCAACTTTCAGTTTCGAAACCGGCATATCGACGCGGCGGTGCTTTGCTCCGCAGGCGTTGCGGATGCGCGTCAGCATGTCGGCAATCGGATCTGTCATGCTCATTTAAGTGATTTTCCTCGTTCTACCGTATCTCAACCAAAAGATCGAAACTCGAACTCACTCCGAGATTCGAACTAACTGGAACAGACGCGTAGAAATGAATGGTTACCAGCTCGCCTTGCGAACGCCGGGTATGTAGCCCGACAGCGCCATCTCTCTGAAGCAGATTCGGCAAATGCCGAACTTCCGCAGAAACGCGCGCGATCTTCCGCAACGCTGACAGCGGTTGTGCTGCCGCACCCCAAACTTCGGCTTCCGCTTCGACTTCTCCACCATGGCTTTTCTTGCCATTTACATCTCTCTCAAAAAAAGTTCGTAACTCGCACTGAGCTCGAATCTCGAACTCAGCTCGCAATTCGGACTGTCTATCGCCGCGCCCCGCGTCCATCTCCTTTCTCTTCGCCGCGGAACGGCATTCCGAGCTCCTTCAACAACGCCAACGCCTGGTCATCCCTGGTCGTCGACGTGACGAAGGTGATGTCCATCCCGTGGATCTGCTCGACCATGTCGTAGTTGATCTCGGGGAAGATCATCTGCTCCTTCACGCCCAGCGTGTAGTTACCGCGTCCATCGAACGAGCGCGTATTCACGCCGCGGAAGTCACGAATGCGCGGGATCGCCACCGTCACGAAACGGTCGAAGAACTCCCACATTCGCGCGCCACGCAACGTCACCGCCGCGCCGATCTCCTGGCCCTGTCTCAATCCGAAGTTGGCGATCGATTTCTTCGCCTTCTTCCGAACCGGACGCTGACCGGTGATGATCGCGAGCTCGTTCACCACGGTGTCGAGAACCTTCGGGTTCTTGATCGCCTCACCGACGCCGCAATTGACCACGATCTTCTCGAGATTCGGGATCTCGTGCGGGTTGGTGAAACCGAACTGGTTCTTCAGCTTGTCGCGAACGGTGCTCTCGTAAAAAATGCGCAGTCGCGGTGGAGGAACCGGCAGGTCTTTGCCTGCATGCTCCTGCTGTACGGGCGCGGCGGCTTCTCTGCGTCCCTTGCCTCCGGACGCCTTCCCGCCTCCAGCCTTCCCGCCTCCCGCTTTCTGTCCCTGCTTTTCGTCTTTAGCCATATCCTATGTCCTCGGTCAGCGCACGCGCGGAATCGGTTCTCCGCTCTTGGCGCCAACGCGCTCCTTGCTTCTGCGACGGTCAACGTGCTCGGCATCGCTGTCATAGCGCGACTTCACTCTCGTCGGCTCACCCGACTTTGCGTCGAGCAGCATAACGTTCGAGTGGTGGATCGACGCCGGCGCCTCACGAATGCCCGACTGCTCGTCAGCCGTGCGCGCCTTGCGATGCATCTTCACCATGTTCACGCCCTCGACCAGCACGCGGCCGGTCTTGAGGAAAACGCGAATCACCTTGCCTTCCTTGCCTTTGTCCTCGCCGCGCATCACGCGGACCGTGTCACCCTTCGACACGTTCAGCTTCATGCGCTCGGCGTTTCTGGCGTGGCGCGCGGTCAACCGCTTGCCCGCCCGCTTCCTGTGTTTCAGAACTCTCACTTTATATCACCTCTGGGGCGAGCGAGACGATCTTCATGTACTTCTTGTCGCGGAGCTCACGCGCCACGGGTCCGAAGATACGGGTCGCTCTTGGCTCGCCGGCCTCGTTGATGATCACCACTGCGTTTTCGTCGAAGCGGATGTAGCTGCCATCCTTGCGACGAGTCTCCTTTGCCGTGCGCACAACCACCGCGCGCGCAACGTCTGACTTCTTAACGGTGCCGTTTGGGAGCGCGTTCTTGACCGCGACGATGACGACATCGCCAAGCGTCGCGTAGCGCCGGCGCGTTCCGCCGAGCACGCGGATCACGAGCGCCGTTTTCGCGCCCGAGTTGTCCGCCACCTTGACCACCGATTCCTGCTGGATCACTGGTCGTCTCCCTTAACGTGCGCGTTCGATGATTTCGACGACTCGCCATCTCTTGTCCTTCGACAAAGGACGAGTCTCCATGATGCGGACGGTATCTCCCGTCTTCGCTTCGTTCTGCTCATCGTGCGCTTTCAGCTTCTTGGTGCGGCGAACCATCTTGCCGTACACGGGATGCTGAACTCTGCGCTCGATCGAGACCACTACCGTCTTCTGCATTTTGTCGCTGACGACCATGCCGACTCGCGTCTTGCGCGAGTTTCTCTCGGTCGTCGCGCTCTCGTTTTTCTGTGCCTGAGCCATCACGCCCTCTTACTCCTTTTCGCACGGTTGGTCGCAGTGGCCGCCTTGCGACCGCGTCTTCCCGTTACCCGTCTTGAGGTGCGCCCGCCATGAGCCGCCTCGCGCTTGCCGGCTTTCGCCTCTCGCCTCTCGCCTACCGCCTCTCGCGCTTCGGCGATGCCGATCACCTTTTCCTTCAACACCGTCTTCAGTCGCGCCACATCTCTGCGGATAACACGCAGACGAAGTGGATCGTCGAGGGTGCGCGTGCCAGACTGAACGCGCAGGTTGAAACGCTCCCGCTCCAGCTCGGCGATGCGGGCGTTGATGTCCGCTTCGCCCATCTCGCGAATGTCCTTAGCCAGCATCTGTGTGTGCCTCCTCTCGCTGCACGAACTTCGACTTCACGCCGATCTTTGCGGCGGCGAGAGCCATTGCCTTTTTTCCAATGTCGGGCGTCACTCCCTCGAGCTCGAACATCACTCGACCAGGCTTGACCACCGCTACCCAACCTTCCGGCGAGCCCTTGCCCTTACCCATGCGGGTCTCGGCGGGCTTCTTCGTGATCGGCTTGTCGGGGAAAATGCGAATCCAGACTTTGCCGCCACGCTTGATGTGGCGAGTGAGAGCGACACGCGCCGCTTCGATCTGTCGATTCGTCACCCAACCCGGCTCGAGCGCCTTCAGGCCGTACTGACCGAATGACACCTCGTTACCACGAGTCGCGAGGCCCTTCGTCCGGCCCTTGAATCTCTTTCTGAACTTTACGCGCTTGGGACTAAGCACTTTCGATTCTCCTTAGACGCCAGTCGAGTAAGTCTTGCCGCGACGGTCTTCGACGATCTCGCCCTTGAAGATCCAGACCTTCACACCAATGGTGCCGAAAGTGGTCTTCGCGGTCGAAGTCGCGTAGTCGATGTCCGCGCGCAGCGTGTGCAAAGGAACCCGACCCTCGTGGTAGCCTTCGACGCGCGCGATTTCGGCGCCGCCGAGACGTCCACCCGTCTTGATCTTGATTCCGCCGGCACCCATGCGCATCGCACTCTGCACCGCGCGCTTCATCGCGCGACGGAACGAGATACGCTGCGCCAGCTGATTGGCGATGTTGTCGGCGACGAGCTGCGAATCCAGCTCGGGACGCTTGATCTCTTCGACGTTGATGCCGACTTCCTTGCCGGTGAGCTTGTTCAGCTCATCGCGCAGCTGATCGACTTCAGCGCCCTTCTTGCCGATGACCACGCCCGGACGACCGGTGTGAATCGTGACGACGACCTTGCCCGGCTTCCGCTCGATGCGGATGTCGGCGATCGCCGCGTGACCGAGACGCGCCTTCAGATACTTGCGAAGGAGCTCGTCCTCGCGAAGCAGCGTCGGGAAGTCACGATTCGCGTACCACTGCGATCTCCAGGTCTTGGAGACGCCGAGGCGGAATCCAATCGGATGTGTTTTCTGACCCATTACTTTTTGCTCCCCTTCCCCTTACGTGCGCGGGATTTCGTTGACGAGGCCTCGGCATTCGCCGTCGTTCCCTCTGACCTGGTTGCCGACGCACTCGCGGTCTTGCGAGGCGTGCGCTGCACGCGCGGCCGCTCTTCGTGCGCGTCGAGCACGATCTCGACGTGGCTCGTTCTCTTTCTGATCGGTGTCGCGCGTCCCTGCGCCGCCGGCATGAACCGGCGCAGCGCCGGACCCTCGTTCACGATCGCGTGCTTGATGTAGAGCGTGTCGACGTCGATCGACTCGTTCTCGTTGCGCGAGCGATACTCGGCGTTGGCGACGGCAGACGTCAGAACTTTCTCGATCTGCTTCGCCGCGAACTTCTTGGAGAAGCGCAACAGGCCGAGCGCCTCGTTCACATCCTTGCCGCGGATCTGATCGATCACCAGCCGCATCTTGTAAGGCGACTGACGGGTCGTGCGCTGAATCGCGCTCGACACACCCTTTCTCTCAGCGGCGTGACGCGCCGCGCGAAGTCTCGATCTCTCGCTCATTTGACCGCCGGGGTGCCTTTGGCCGGAGTGCCCGCAGGCGCCGGCGCGGCTGCGCCAGGACCGCCCGTAGGTACGCCGCCGACTTTCTTGTCGGTCGCCTTCACCGCACCGGTGTGTCCGCGGAACAGACGCGTCGGAGCGAACTCGCCGAGCTTGTGCCCGACCATGTTCTCCGTCACGTAGACCGGGATGAACTTGTTGCCGTTGTGAACCGCGAAGGTGTGACCGACGAAGTCAGGCACGATGGTGCTCGCGCGCGCCCACGTCTTGATCACTCGCTTCTCGTTTCTGCCGTTCATCGCCGAGACCTTGGTCATCAGCGAATCCTCGACGTACGGACCTTTCTTGATACTTCTTGCCATATCCGATTCTCAGAATTGGTTACTGCGTTGCCTTGCCGCGCTTACGACCGCGAACGATCAGGCGCTGCGACGGTTTCTTGTGCTTGCGGGTCTTGACGCCTTCCTTGTTGCCCCACGGATCCACAACGTTGCGACCACCACGGGTGCGACCGCCGTGTGGGTGATCGACCGGGTTCATGACCTCACCGCGAACCTTCGGACGCTTGCCGAGCCAGCGACTCTTGCCCGCTTTGCCGTGCGACTGCAGCTCGTGCTCGGCGTTGCCGACAGTTCCGATGGTCGCCAGGCAGTTGCCGTGCACCATGCGGGTCTCGGTTGAAGCCATGCGCAGCGTGACGTAGTCGCCTTCCTTGGCGACTACCTCGAGCGCCGTGCCCGCCGAGCGCGCCATCTGTCCGCCCTTGCCCGGTTTCAGCTCGACGTTGTGAACGTCCGTGCCGAGCGGGATTTCGCGCAGCGGAACTGCGTTGCCAATGCGGCTGTCCGAGCCAGGGCCCGAGACGATCTTGTCGCCTACCGAGAGTCCCTTCGGATGAAGGATGTAGCGCTTCTCTCCGTCTTCGTACTCAACGAGGGCGATGCGGGCGGTGCGATTCGGATCGTACTCGATCTCGCGGACCGTCGCCGTCATGCCGTGCTTGTTGCGCTTGAAGTCGATGATGCGGTACATGCGCTTGTGACCGCCGCCGATGCGACGCATCGCGATGTGGCCGTGATTGTCACGACCGCCGCTCTTCTTGAGCGGCTCCATCAGCGATTTCTCGCCGTGGTCACGCGTGATCTCCGAGAAATCAGAGACTGAGCGGAACCGCGAGCTCTTGGTTACAGGCTTGAATTGACGAATGCCCATTTATGCCTCGAAGATTTCGATTGAATCCCCTTCCTTCAGGGTCACAATCGCCTTTTTCCAGTGTGGACGAC
This sequence comes from Gemmatimonadaceae bacterium, assembly GCA_035718845.1. GTDB lineage: Bacteria > Gemmatimonadota > Gemmatimonadetes > Gemmatimonadales > Gemmatimonadaceae > UBA4720. Next base: position 11,886 of record DASTGU010000141.1, read on the forward strand.
GTCCAACCTGCTGACCGACGCGACGGTTCTTGCCGCGATGATTCGAGGTCCAGACGCCGGTGACCGTGACGTTGAAGAGCTCTTCGATCGCGTTTCTGATCTGAGTCTTCGTCGCTTTTGGGTGAACGCGGAATGTGTACTCGCCGCGATCCTGATACGCCGCCGAGGTCTGCTCGGTGACGATCGGAGTGACGACGGTTTCAGTTAGTGTCGGCATTACTTACTTCCTCTTCTTGCCGGCTGACTTCTTCGCCGACGTTTTTTTCGCTGCTTTCGCTTTAGGCTTGGACGCCTTGCCTTCGGCCTTCGCCGCCTTGCGAGCTGATTTCTTGGCGGTCTTTGCCTTCGCCTCCCGCCTCTCGCCTCTCGCCTCTCGCGTTTCCGCCTCTCGCCTCTCGCCTCCCTCCTCTCCCGACTCCATCGCGTAGCCGAGCGCGTTCGACTCGACCAGCACGACATCCGACCAGAGGATGTGATAGGTCGAGACATCGCTGTACGGCATCACGTGCACGCGCTGCAGATTGCGACCGCTGAGGAAGACGTTCTGCTTCAGTCCATCGGTGAGGACGAGAACCTTCTTGTCCGTACCACCCACCGAAGCGATCAACGACACCAGCTGCTTCGTGCTCGGCGCGTCGTAGTTGAAGTTGTCGATGACGATCAGTGCTTCCTCACGCGCACGCGCGTTGAGCGCGCTCTTGCGAGCAAGCGCGCGGATCTGACGCGGAACCGTCTGACCGTATTTGCGGCCAGTCGGACCGAACACAGTTCCACCGCCCGGCCAGTGCGGAGCGCGGCGCGAGCCCTGCCGGGCGCGACCGGTTCCTTTCTGCTTCCACGGCTTCTGGTTACCGCCGGTGACGAGCCCGCGCGTCTTGGTGTACGCGAGACCTAGGCGCTGATTGGCGAGGTACGCCTTCACCGCCTGGTGCATCACCGGCATGTTGATCGTTCCGTCGAACACTTCCGCCGGAAGATCGACACGCTCGCGCGCGGTGCCGCCGGCGGTGTACGCCGGAGCCTTCAAAGTTTGAGTAGCAGTCTCTGCCATTAGCCTTGCTTCCTGATCATCACGATTCCGTTGGTCGGACCAGCGACGGAACCGCGGATGTAAATGAGATTGCGTGCAGCATCGACGCGCTCGACGCGAAGGTGAGTCTGCGTATGGCGCTCGGCGCCGTAGTGGCCAGGCATTCTCTTGCCCTTGATGACACGCGACGGATCGGTGCCGGGGCCGATGGAGCCGGGACGACGGTGCTTGGTGTTACCGTGAGTATTCGGACCACCGCCGAAGCCGTGCCGCTTGACCACCCCTTGGAATCCTCTTCCCTTGCTAGTCCCAGTTACTTTGACCTGCTCGCCGGGAGCGAAGATCTCGACCGTGATCTTGTCGCCAAGATTGTAGGTCGGGACGTTCTTCTTGTTGTCCGGAAGCATCGCGTCGTCGAGACGGAAGCTGCGGAAGTGCGACGGCGCGACCTGAAGGCCGGACTTCGCGGCGTGACCGACGATCGCCTTGTGGGCGCGACGGCCGCGCGGCGTGCGCTCGCCTTTCTTGGACTCGCGGGCGTGACGCTGCTCGCCGAAACCAAGCTCGACGGACTCATAGCCGGCCTGATCCTTCTTGAGAATCCGCGTCACCGAGTTTGGAGTTGCCTCCACCACGGTGCACGGGATCTGCTGCCCCTCTTCATTAAAGATCTGGGTCATCCCCAGTTTTTTTCCAATGATGCCAATCATGTAAGCCTCAAATAGTTCTTTGCGGTCCGCCTCTCGCCTACCGCCTCTCGCCTCTCGCCTCTCGCCTCTCGCCTCTCGCCTCTCGCCTCTCGCTACTCGACCTTGATCTCCACATCGACACCGGCAGGAAGATCGAGCTTGGTCAGCGCATCGACGGTTGCGGCGCGCGAATCAAGAATGTCGATCAACCGCTTGTGCGTCTTGAGCTCGAACTGCTCGCGCGACTTCTTGTCGACGTGCGGCGAGCGAAGTACGGTCCAGCGCTTTGTCTTTGTCGGCAAAGGAATCGGACCACTGACCTGCGCGCCCGTCTTCTCGGCGGTGCGGACGATGTCCGCCGACGCCTGGTCGATGACGGCGTGGTCAAACGCCTTGAGCCGAATTCGAATTCTTCCTGCCATTGCTGTCTCGTGATTGTGTTTGCGTTTTTTTGACTTCTCGCAGTTCCTAGCGGTTGGCGCCTCTCGCCTCTCGCCTCTCGCCTACCGCCTCTCGCGCTACTTCAGAATCTTGGTGACGACACCTGCTCCGACGGTTCTGCCACCTTCACGAATCGCGAAGCGGAGACCTTCGTCCATTGCGATCGGTGTAATCAGCTCGATCGTCATCTGCACGTTGTCGCCTGGCATCACCATCTCCATTCCTTCAGGCAGCTCGACACTTCCCGTCACGTCGGTAGTTCTGAAGTAGAACTGCGGACGGTAGCCCTTGAAGAACGGCGTGTGTCTGCCGCCTTCTTCCTTGGTCAACACGTAAACCTCAGCGTTGAACTTGGTGTGCGGCGTGATCGAGCCCGTCTTGGCGAGCACCATCCC
>DASTGU010000142.1:0-6849 GCA_035718845.1 Gemmatimonadaceae bacterium
AGAATCGTCACCATCATGCCAAGCGTGGTCGCTGCGTTTTTCTGGGCCGGCTGCTTGAACGCCATCACGCCATTCGAAATCGCTTCCGTACCCGTCATCGCCGCGCAGCCTTCAGCGAATCCCCGAATCAACAGGTATCCAAGCGCGAAACCGGTTGGCGCGGCCAACAACCCGTGCTGCTGCGCCGATACTTTGTCGACCCTTACCAGACCGGCACCGTTCGCCGGCCCAGCCCCGAGGAACGCCTGGTAGCCGCCGTACGCGATCAAGGCGAGCATCATGATGATGAAGACGTATGTCGGGACGCTGAACGCGAGCCCGGATTCGCGCACGCCACGCAGATTCACGATCGCCAGCAGCGCAATTGACGCGACGCACAACAGCACCGTGTGCGGGATCAGATTGTGATAGGCCGATGTGATCGCCGCGATACCGCCCGCGATCGACACTGCGACGGTCATGATATAGTCCGTCAGCAACGCAGCTGCCGCGACCAGACCCGCACCAGTGCCGAGATTTTCCCGGGCAACGGTGTAAGAACCGCCGCCGTTCGGGTACGCGAAGATCGTCTGTCGATAAGACAGACCGACGAGCACCAGCAAACCGACAATGACTCCCGAGATCGGCACGACATAGTTCACCGCGGCTGCCGTTCCGAGGACCGCGACTACGATCAGGATCTGGTCGGTGGCATAAGCGACCGACGAAATCGCGTCGGAGGAAAGCACCGCGAGCGCCGTCTTCTTATTGAGCCGTTCGTGCTCGAGTCGTTCGCTGGGCAAAGGTCGCCCGAACAACACCTGCTTCAACCGTTTATAGGTGTTTGCCATAGCAATGAAAGCTGCCAAGGCGCGGCCGCAGCAGCGTAAAGATTTCACAAATGTTAGGGGTGTAGTGGTGGGGCCGATCGGGTGCGATCATAAGGTGTGGCAAGTGAGACCGCTCTCATCATCGACGACGAGCCGCGCATTCGCCGCGTGGTGGCGAATGCATTGGCTGACGACTTCGGCCGCGTCCTGGAGGCGGGCACTGGTAAGCAGGGTGTTCGCATGGCCAACGACGAACACCCTTCGCTGATCGTGCTTGACCTCGGCCTGCCGGACACGCCAGGGATTTTGGTCGCCACTCAGATTCGCAAATTGTCCGACGCCATCATCCTCGTCTTGTCGGCGCGTCACGCCGACAACGAAAAGGCGCAGCTGCTGGATGCCGGCGCGGACGACTACGTCACCAAACCGTTTAGCACGCTGGAGTTCAAGGCACGAGTGCGAGCGCTTCTGCGCCGTGCAAATGCGCAGCGACCGGCAGGGGCCCGGTCAATCAGCAGCGGCGCACTGACCATCGATCTCGCCAGGCACGTTCTGGAGAAGAACGGCAAGCAGGTGCATCTCACGCCCATCGAATGGGAGCTCGTTCGTGTCCTGATGGTAAACGCCGGAAGGACACTGACGCATCGACAACTCTTCAACGCGGTGTGGGTCGGCCGTCAGTTTGGCGACGCGCAGCAGTACCTGCGCGTTCATATCGCCAATATTCGGCGCAAGATCGAGACGAACCCTCTCGACCCGCAGTACATCATCACCGAGCCGGGGGTAGGCTACCGGTTCGCCGCTCCCCCGCCGGGCGAATGATGATTAGCCGAGGCAGGTCCAGTTGGACTCCGAGCCGCGTGCTGACCTGGCTGGTCGCTTTCCTGGCGCTCGGTGCGGCAGCACTTATGCTCTCGGCCGGCCGGCCGAAGGTCGGGGAGGCGCACGTCGCGCTGGTGTTCCTTCTCGTCGTGCTCGCCACCAGCGCGGCGGGTGGACGTACACTCGGGATTACTATCGCTGTTGCGGCGTTTCTTGTCTTTGACTGGTTCTTTTTGCCGCCATACAACACGCTGGTCGTGCGCAACCCATTCGACTGGCTGGTACTGGTCGCCTTTTTGATTACGGGCATCGTAGCTGCGCAACTTCTCTATAGAGCGCGGTCGGAGCGCGCGGCGGTCGAGCGCGCTGAAGCGCTGCGTGAAGCTGACAAACTCAAGGACGCGCTGCTGGCCTCGCTGTCGCATGATTTGCGAACTCCACTTACGGCAATCAAGGCACTCGCGCATGAACTCCAGCCGCTGGGCGATGAGCGCGCGCTGATCATCGAAGAGCAGGCCGATCGGTTGAATCGCCTGGTCACCGATCTGCTGGATGTTGGACGCTTGAACGCTGGGGCGCTGCCGCTCGACATCCAGGTCAACGCCGTCGATGATCTGCTGGGGGCAGTGGTTCAGCAGACGGCGGGTCGACCCGATCAGGATCGGTTGCGCGTCTCGCTCGACGATCCCGCGTCGCTCTCTTTCGGCCGCTTCGACTTCGTTCATTCACTGCGCATACTGGGCAACCTGATCGACAACGCGTTCAAGTACTCTCCGCCAGAATCGCCAATAGAGTTAAGTGGCGGAGTGGCGAACGACTCGCTCGTCTTTCGAGTGAAGGATCGTGGCAGCGGGGTGCCGGAGAAGGAGCGTGAGCGGCTCTTCACGCCGTTCTACCGGTTTCCGGGAAGATCCGGGGACGGCCAGTCGACCGGCCTCGGCCTCTCGATCGCGCGCCGGCTCGCCGAGGCACAGGGCGGCTCTCTGACTTACGCTGATCGCGATGGCGGTGGCGCTGTCTTCGAGTTGAGGCTTCCCTCGGCGACTCCCTGATACTAAGCTCTCGTCGCCTACCCGAAGACCTCCAGCACATTTTTCAGATCGCCGACTTCAAGACATCGTCCTTCATGCGAAGAATTCTTTTTTTCCTCGCGGTGGCGTTGCCAACGACGCTGCTCGCGCAATCGAGCTCCTTCGATTTTTCGATCAAGAACATCATGCGCGGGCCGGAGCTGTACGGCCGCCAGCCACAGAACGTGCGCTGGAGCGCAGACAACAGGTGGATCTACTTCAACTGGCTCGAGCCAGGAACCGATTGGCGCGAGCCGCTCAAGCAGTTCCGCGTTCGCGCAGTGCCTGGCTCGAAACCAGAGCGGGTCTCAATTCGCGAGGCCGACTCCACATCTGAGCGATACACTGCGGGCGACCTCTCCCACAGCGGGCGGTACTCGGTAGTCGCCACGCGCGGCGATCTCTACATCAATGATCTGACGACGGGCACCGCGCGGCGTCTGACCCAGACAGTCGAGGAAGAGAGTAATCCGCGCTTCTCGATCGATGATCGGCAAGTCTTTTTCGTCCGCAACAACAATGTCTATGCGCTGAATCTCACCAACGGCTTCCTCCGCCAGGTCACCGACATCAGACAGGGGCCGGCGCCGAGCGATTCGTCGCGCGCGCAGGGACAGCGGGGGCGGCTCGAGCAACAGCAGCGTGATCTGTTCGAGTCGGTGCGGGATCGCATTCGTGCCGACAGTATCGCGCGCGCCGAGCGGCTGTTGCGCGATTCGCTCGCACTCAAGCCGGTGTATCTGCAAAGTGGCGAGCAGGTCAACGATTTCTCGATCTCACCCAGCGGCAATTCGCTGCTCATCACAACGCGGACACCGGCGAGCGGCCAGCGGACCACTGACATTCCGCAGTACGTCACGCGCAGCGGCTACACCGAGGAACTGCGGGTACGCACCAAAGTCGGCGACTTCGAGCAGAAGGGCCGAGTCGCGCTGATTGCATTGCCAACTGCGACAGTCACGTGGCTCAAGGTCTTCCCCGCCGACACGACCACCGGTGCTTTTCAGCTGCTGGGGTGGAACGACGTCGGCACGCGAGCAGCGTTCTACGCCTACACCGGCGACAATAAGTGGAGCTATCTCCAGACGGTTGACCCGACCGGCAAGCTCACCGTCCTCGAAGCGCTGCACGACTCGGCGTGGGTTGGCGGGCCATGCAGTCCGTGCGGCGGTTGGTACGGCACGGGCGAAGGTCGTGTCTGGTATACGTCGGAAGCGGATGGCTTTTCGCACCTATACACCGTGGCTCCTACTGGCGCTGATAGGCGGCAGCTTACGCACGGCCGTTGGGAAGTGCGCAACGTCGACGTCTCGCCCGACAATCGCTGGTTCTATCTGACGACCAACGAAGTCTCGCCGTTCGAGGAGCATCTATATCGAATGGCGACGAGCGGCGGCGCACTCGAGCGCATCACGACGAAAGTCGGCAAGCACGCGGCGACGGTTTCGCCCGACGGGCAGCTAATCGCCGACGTCTACTCGTATGTGAATCGCCCGCCGGAACTGTTCCTGATGCGGATGCGTCCCGACGCCGAGGAGTCGCGGCTGACGACATCACCGAGCGCGGATTGGCTGTCGTTCCCATGGCTGGTGCCGGAGATAGTGATGATTCCGGCATCGGACGGCGTGAAGGTGCCCGCGCACATCTATCGGCCGTCTGACATGAAGGCGCAGCCGAATGGCGCAGCGGTGATCTTCGTCCACGGCGCCGGTTACCTGCACAACGTCGGCAATTTCTGGTCGGAGTATCCGCGCGAGTACATGTTCAACCAGTTCCTGGCGTCGAAGGGCTACACCGTACTCGATCTCGATTATCGGGGGTCCGACGGATACGGGCGCGATTGGCGAACGGCGATCTACCGCCACATGGGCGGTCGGGATCTGCAGGATCAAGTCGACGCTTCCAAGTATCTCGTTCAGAATTTCCAGGTCGATCCCAAGCGCATTGGTATCTACGGTGGCAGCTACGGCGGATTCATTACGCTGATGGCGTTGTTCACCGAGTCACCGCACTTCGGCGCCGGCGCAGCGCTGCGCAGCGTGACCGATTGGGCGCACTACAACCAGGGCTACACGTCGAACATCCTGAATCTGCCGCAGAACGACACGCTCGCCTACCGCCAGTCGTCGCCGATCTATTTCGCCGAAGGACTGCAGGATCCACTGCTGATGGCGCACGGAATGTCGGACACCAACGTTCACTTCCAGGACATCGTGCGGTTGACCCAGCGCCTGATCGAGCTCGGCAAGACGCGCTGGGAGCTTGCGGTTTATCCGGTCGAAGATCATGCATTCGTGAGACCTTCTTCGTGGGCCGACGAATACCGGAGAATCTTCGAGCTGTTCGAGAGATACCTGCCAACCCGCACCGCGAGCCGATGATCCAACGCATTGCCGGTCTATTTTCGCGCACCGCCTCGATCGTGCGGGCGGTGCTGGGCGTGCCCGACTACGACCGCTACCTCGCGCACATGCGAACTGCGCATCCGGGTGACCGGGTGATGACCGAGACTGAGTTTCGGCACACCCGCATGAACGACAAATACAATCGCACCGCACGCTGCTGCTAACTAACGGCACTACCAGCGCGGACTAACCGCACTGCTGACTGCTAACTGATTGCGCATTGGTAGACTGATACGAACTACGGAATCCGCACAGGCCGCAGTGGAGAGTTCGCATGGTGGACAGTGCGAACTCCGAAGGGCAGCCCGCAGTGATGGTGCGCAGTACGTCAGCAGTCAGTAGTGCAGTTCCGTCCGCGCTGGTAGTCATCACGTAGTTCGCGCTGGTAGTCCGCGGATGTGCAAGTCGGCGATTGGGGGCCGTCTCCTAAGAGACCTCAACCGAGCCCCCAATGCGCAACATCGGACTTGCAATAATCCTCGCCGCCGGGCTGATGGCCTGTGTCGGCAAAGAAAATCGATCGGACAGTGGCGGTGTCGGAGCGAGTGCCCCCAACATGCGAGGTGCGGCATCGCTCCAATCCAAAGTCGCGATAGGCGGCACTGCCGCCGCCTCGCCTATCTATAGCAGTGCCCGCGCGGCCGGCGTCGTGATGGATGCCGCCGAAGTGTCAGAGCCAGCGCCCGTTCCTCCGGCAACGCCCAATCGGACTGAAGATGCGCTGCAAGGTGTCGACTACGCGACGACGGCCGCGAACACGATGATCATCCGCACCGGCCAGGCCTTCATCGAGGTTCAGAAAGTCGATCCGGCGATCCTCAAAGTGCGAGAGCTGGTCGCGCGAGCGGGCGGCTATATCACCAATTCATCGATCAGCGGCGGTCGTGATCAGATCCGCCAGGCATCGATCGAGATCAAGATTCCGAACACCAAATACGACGAAGCGGTCGGGTCGTTGAGCTCGATCGGTAAAGTGGAGACCGTCAACTCCAACGCGCAGGACGTGGGTGAGGAGTTCGTCGATGTCACCGCTCGCGTCGCCAACGCCCGGCGACTGGAAGAGCGGCTGATCGATCTGCTCGCGCGCCGAACGGGCAAGCTCGACGAAGTGCTGCGCGTCGAGCGTGAGCTGGCGCGGGTGCGAGAGGAGATCGAGCGCTACGAAGGTCGCTTGCGCTACCTGAGCGCGCGCGTCGCCATGAGCACTCTCACCATCAACGTGCACGAGCCGGCGCCAATCATCGAACCTGGACAATCACCAATCGCCGACGCTTTCCGTCGCGCGTGGCAGAACTTCGTCGCCATGGTCGCCGCCTTCATCGCTTCGCTCGGTGTTCTGATTCCGATTGGACTGATCGGAATCGGAGGGTGGATTGGCTATCGGCGGTGGGTGCTGCTGTCTCGGCGTAGAGTCGGTACTGCATAGCTCGCATCCACAAAGCAGAAGCGGCGAGCTCAAAGCTTAGTGAGCAGTTACCCGGCGAGCTGTGCCTTTCGCATTCGAATACAGCACTGAGTTCAGAGCTATCTCTGAGCTCTTAGCTGATGGGTATGTGTGGTAGCAAAGCTCGGAGCGTAGCTGCTCACTAAGCTTGAGGCTCGCCGCTTCTGTTTTGAAGTCGGCAGCTACGGATTAAGGACTGTACGCCGAGACAACTACTTCGCCAGCCCGCGATTATACCACCACAGCGCCCTGGAAAGCGCAGCGTAGCTCGTGTTGATGTGCACGAGTCCCCAGCCGAT
>DASTGU010000143.1:0-8794 GCA_035718845.1 Gemmatimonadaceae bacterium
GTCGTCGCCGGTGTGGTCGCCTGATGGTCGGACGATCGCGTTTCTGTCGATCCCGGATACTGCCGGAGCGGATTCGGCGAAGAAATCGAGCGATACGACGAAGAAGCACGTCAGCGATGTGCGCGTGATCACCCGCGCGCAATATCGATGGAATGGCGCCGGATACACCGATGTCACTGCGCACTCTCACATCTGGACGGTGCCCGCATCATTCACCACCACCGGTGCGCAGCCACCCGCGAAGCAAATCACTACGGGCACATTCGACGAAGGCGAGCCAGTGTGGTCGCCCGACGGATCGCGACTCTATTTCACATCCGATCGACATCTCGAGCCGTACTACGAGACCGTCGGTGATGAGCTTTTCTCGGTTTCGGCCACCGGCGGCGCGACGACCAAAGTTGCCAGTCTCGACGGCGCAATCGGATCCATTGCGATCTCACCCGACGGAAAGAAAATCGCGTTCACCGGCAACGAGAATGGAAAGCCACTCCGCTTCTATGATGAGGCGGACATCTATGTAATGGACGCGACGCCGGGAGCGAAGCCGGTGAATCTGAGCGCCAACTACGACTACGATGTCGAAGGCGGTCTGACTGGCGACCAGCATCCCCCACGCGCGGGTAACGGCGGCGGCATTATCTGGAGCGCCGATGGTCGCAGCGTGATCGTCGTCACCACCGAGAACGGCCGCGCCAATCTGCGCCGTTTCCCCGTCGACGGTGGAGGGTCCACGGCGGTGACGGCAGGCGATCAAGAAGTTGTTTCCTACACTGCTGATACAAAGGGATCGAAAATTGTCACTCTGATTTCGACGCCAGTGAACATCGGTGATCTCTTCGTTGTCGACGCTAACCGCGCACCGCTAACCGCTAACCGACCTGACGCCTCCCGCCTCTCTCCTCTCGCCTCCCGCCAAATCACTCACGTCAACGACCCCCTCTTCAGCACCATCGACATTCCGGTGCCTGAGGAGATCACCTACAGCAGCTTCGACGGCAAACGCGTCCAGGGCTGGATTCTCAAGCCGAACGGGTTTGTCGCGTCGAGAAAGTATCCGCTGATTCTCGATATCCACGGCGGACCGAACGCTGCCTACGGCTGGACCTTCACTCACGAATTCGACTGGATGGCCGCCAGGGGCTACGTCGTGCTCTACGTGAATCCGCGCGGCAGCACGTCATACGGCCAGGAGTTCGCCAACATCATCCAGCACAATTATCCCGGCGACGATTTCAAAGACCTGATGGCTGGCGTCGACGAGTTACTGAAACGCGGGTACATCGATTCCACAAAAATGGGCGTCACCGGTGGCAGCGGGGGCGGCGTTCTCACCAACTGGATCGTCGGCCACACCCATCGCTTCGCCGCCGCTGTCTCGCAGCGCTCGATCGCCGACTGGACCGGCTTCTGGTACGCCGCCGACTTCACGCTCTTCCACCCGACGTGGTTCTCGGGCCCACCGTGGGAGAATCAAAAGCAGTTTGAAGATCTGTCGCCGATTACCTACGTGACCAACGTCACCACGCCGATCATGTTCGTCGAGGGCGATGCCGACATGCGCACTCCGCCGGCGATGGGTGGCGAGCAGATGTTCCGCGCGCTGAAGTACCTGCACAAGCCAACGGTGATGGTGCGCTTCCCTGAAGAGACTCACGAGCTCTCCCGTTCGGGAAAGCCGTGGCACCGCGTCGAGCGCCTGCGCCACATCGTCGGGTGGTTCGACAAGTACCTGATGGGGAGGGCGGAGCCGCAGTACGACGTCCAATAGAGGCCGGGTCGCCATCTCCAGACCGAAAAATCGCAACTGCTGACAAACTAAAGGTAGACGGCTTGCAGAGCATGCTCAGGATGTAGGTGACAGCGTATGGCCTTGGCATTCAAGCGCGCTGAACTGCGAATGCGTGTTACAACGCTGCTAACAGTATTCCTGACCAGTCTCCACCCTGCCTACCTTTAGTTCAGTCCTAACTTCGCAATCCAAGGAGATCTGTGATGTCCAGAGTCGCCCAGTCCGTCGAAGTAAAGTGCTCGCCAGAATCTCTAATGAACTACATCGTCGACGTCACGAACCATCCAGCCTTCATCGGCCCACTGAAATCAGTGACCAACGTCAAAGGCGACGTCAAAAAGCCGGGCACCAGCTGGGACTGGGTGTACAACATCGCCGGCGTCGAGCTCACCGGAAAAGCTGAGACAGTCCGGTTCGTGCCCGCGAAAGAGTTTGTCTACAAAACGACCACCGGCGCGAAGAGCACCTTCACCTACCGCGCTGACGCGGCCGGCTTGAAGACCAAGCTCAGTCTCAACGTCGAATACGAAGTACCCATGGGCGCACTCGGCAAGATGAAAGCGTCGATGTTCGAGAAGCTCAATGAGCAGGAGAGCAAGCGCGTCGTCGAGAATCTGAGAGCGCTGCTCGACGAATAGTTCTCGCGCCGCGATCGCACGACAATGCTGCCCTGGGTCGGCGCCTACGCGCTGGTGCTCGTCGTTTGGGCGCTGAGCATCGCGCGCCGATCAACACCGACACTCTGGAAAGGCAGCGCGCTTGTAATCGTCAACGCCGCATTCATCGTCGCAACGATCATCTACGGTGTTGTACGAAGCAACCCGGTTAGCGCAGCCGGTACGCGTTATTTCCCACGATCCGTCATCATCTTCGACGTCGCTCTGATTTTAATTGCACTCTGGTTCAGGCGTCGCTGGCTGTTAGTCGGCATCACCCACGAGGAGGCGACCGAAATTCTCGAGCGGTGCTTTACGCAAACCAGATCGCCGGTCACTCGTCGCGGCCATGAGCATATCGTCAAATGCGGCGAAATCGAGATGATCGCGCGCATCCAAAAAAACCGCGTGGCAATTGGAAATCTCGGGCTGCCGCTGCCCGGTCACGTCGTGCGGTTCCGCGGTGCGGAGAAGGAAAAAAAGGGCGATTTGATCCGTTCTTTGTTCAGTAAACAATTCCACGGCTCGTTCCCAACCCCTCGTATAAAGGCTTAACTGTCTCCGAGCTACGTAACTGTACGTATCCCAGGACATCGGAACGCAGGGTAAAATCCCGCCATGAGCAAGCGCTACGTCGGAATTGAATCGATCGCCGAGTACCTGCCGCCGCGCGTCGCGACGGTGGCCGAGCTCGGCGCGCGCGGTCTGCTCAATCGATCCGCCGTCACGCTTCGCTCCTTTGGCTTCGAGACGGTGCACCTCGCGGGCGACGAATCCAATCTCGATATGGCGATCGCCGCCGCGGAGAAGCTGCTTCACGAAACCGGCATCGATCGCGACGAGATCGGGATGATTCTTTACGCGGCCGCGCTCAACTCGAGCTCGACCCTGTGGAACGGCAACGGCGTGTCCCGCCCAGGCTCGGTCCTCGACCTCGGCAATGTCCACGACCTGTTCAAGTATCCAGCGTCGGTGCTGCAAACCCGTCTCGATTTGCCGAATGCAGCGGTCGTCGGCGTCAACCAGGTTGGCTGCGCGTCGATCTTCGCTGCGCTGCGGATGGCGCGGGCACTTATCGCCACCGAAGACAGTCTCAAGGCGATCCTCTGCGTCAGTGCCGACAAGTTTCCGGCGGATCAACCGCGCGATCTCGCCTACAATCTGGTCTCCGATGGCGCGTGTGCGGCGCTGGTGCGCCGCGGTGCAGTTCGCAACCGGATCGTCGAGTGCACCCAGGTGACCAAAGGCGCGCTGTGGGACAGCGACACCATCGAGAATGAGATCATCGCTGCGTATTTCCCGACGGCGGCCGCGCTGATCGAGCGCACCCTCAAGAAAGCTCGCCTCACCATCGACGACATCGCGCTGGTGATCCCGCACAACGTGTCGCTGCGGAGCTGGGAGATTCTGGGTCGGTTGATCAAATGCCCGGCCGATCGGATCTACACCAACAACATCTCCAAAGTCGGGCACACCATCGCGTCCGACAATCTCCTCAACCTGCGCCACGCAACCGACGCCGGATTGGTGAAGAAGGGCGACTACATGCTGCTGTTCACGTTCGGCTACGGCTCGAACTGGGCGAGCATGGTGGTGCAGCACTGATGCGTCGCCCGACGGTTCTGCTCACCGGCGCGACCGGCGCTGTCGGCGCCGATCTGCTGCAACGGCTCGCACGCCGCGGCGATCTGGCCGTGAAGCTGCTCGTTCGCCGCAGCGACCGGGATCCGGTCGAGCGCGTTCGCGCGCTGCTCGATTACGCCGAGATCAACGCCACTATCGATGTCATCGAAGGCGACGTCTGCGCCGGCCGTGGTCTCGGTGCGAGCCCCGATGCGCTTCGCGACCTGCAGCATACGACGACGCACCTCATTCATTGCGCGGGCTCTACGTCGTTCACCCTGCCCATCACTGCCGCGCGACGCGCCAACGTCGACGGCAGTCGCAACGTGCTCGACTTCGCGCGCGATTGCCCGGCGCTCGAGTGCGGCGCGTTCCTCAGCACTGTCTACGTCAGCGGCAAACGCTGCGGCGATTTCGCCGAATCCGATTTCGGCGACGGCGGACTCGGCTTCGTCAACTCTTACGAGGAGTCGAAAGCCGAGATGGAGGAGATGATCAGCGCCGCAATGTCGGAGCTGCCGCTCATTCTCGTCCGCCTGAGCACCGTCATCGGTGATTCCGGCACCGGCCGCGTCAGACATTTCAATACGATCCACCACGCGGTCAGGCTTCTATATAGTGGCCTTGCTCCGATGATTCCCGGCGACCCCAACGAGCCGGTCGATATAGTCAGCTCCGATTTCGTCGCGGAGGCCGTGCTCCGCCTGGTCGAGCACGCACCGCGACCCGGTGTCTATCACGTCGCGGCCGGCCGCGAATCGAGCAGCTCGCTTGGCGACATCATCGACGAGACCATGAGCGCGATCGCAGTTCATCGCCCCCAATGGCGGAAGCGCACCATCGAGAAGCCGCTCATCGTCGATCTCGACACCTATGAGCTGTTCGTAAAATCCGTCGAGGAGACCGGCAATCCGGTCCTGCGCGAGGCGACGAGATCCATTCGCACCTTCGCCTATCAGCTCGCGCATCCAAAAGTCTTCGACACCGATCGTGCAACGGCCGCACTCGCCGATGACGGCATCGCGCCGCAGCAGTCGCTCGACTTCTATCCGCGCGTCGTCAAATACTGCCTCGAGAGCAACTGGGGGACACGTCAATGCTGACCGCGCACGAGCTGGAGCAGCGCCTGTTGTCCTTCACCCGCGACAAGCTGGCGGATCGCCTGATCGCACCATCGATCACTGCCGACACGCGACTGTTCGAGGATCAGGTGATCGATTCTCTCAAGATCCTCGAGCTGATCGCGTTCCTGCAGTCGGTACTTGGTCGGAAGATTCCCGATTCCCAGATCGTGCTCGCTAACTTCCGGTCGATCGCGACGATTGCGCGCGTCTTCAGTGGCGTAGAGTCCATCACCGATCGCCGTGCTGCGCGCCGGCGGCGCAGGCGGAACGGTCCAATCGCGTCTTCGCCCGTCGACGAGTTGCTAGCGCGTCGCGATCTCGAGCTCACCGACGACGGCGCCCTCATCATGCGCGGTGCAACTGCCGAGCTGCGTGATTACTTCGACGCCACGGTGTGCGAATGGGCGAATGACCTCGGCGCTCTCGGCTTCGCCTTCCCGGATGACATTCCGCTGTCATCCCTCGATCGTGCCGGGTTCACTTCGGCCTTCCCGGGCAAGCTCGTGCGGACCGGCGAGGCCGTTCGATCGCCGGCTGTCTGCTACCACCACTATCCCACCCTCACTGACTGCACGGTTGATGCATCAGGCTCTATCGCGACCGCACTCGGCCGGTGCTTCCGGAACGAGTTCGACGAACACTCACCACACGCGATCGAGAGACTGCGTGAGTTCACGATGAGGGAGATAATCACCGTGGGTACACCGCAAGTAGTGGAACGCGTACGACGCACCCTGATGAAGCGCGTCGAAGCCTGGACGAAGAGTCTGGGACTCGACGGCGCAATCGAAGTTGCGACAGATCCGTTTTTCACCGATGAATCACACGGCCGGCTGCTGATGCAGCAGCTGCTGCCGCTCAAGTATGAGCTGAGGCTGAACGTCAATAGGGCAGGACGCACTATTGCGGCGGCGTCCTTCAACAACCATCACGATCATTTCGGCAAGGCGTTCGGCATCAAGCTGGAGTCGGGGCAGCCGGCGAATACGGGCTGCGTCGCCTTCGGCTGGGAGCGCTGGGTGATCGCGTTCGTAAATCAGCACGGCGCGAACGAACGGAACTGGCCAGTGACAGTGAGGAAAGATGTCGCAGCCACAGCATGAACTGACTACGCCGCCGATTGCGGCGTTACCCAATCGCACCCGTCGCTCGGCGTCCATTCCCCGCCGACTGGTTTCGGAGGGCAAATATCATCTGCTGCCGGTATACGCCTTGTTGACGACGAGCGATCTCGCGCGCGAAGGAATCAGGAATTCCGGCAGCTTCCGCTTCGCCGATCACATCTATCGGAACGAGCCGAGTGGGCGCTACGGCGTCGGTCGCATGCTCGATCGAGTGCTGCTCAAGCTCAAGGGCGCGCGGTCGATGCGCAGTCGCTTTCTGCATTCGCGCCTGGAGATCATGCGTGCAATCGAGGCAACTGACGAGAATCGCCCAATGACCGTCGTCTCGATCCCGTGCGGTATCGCCCGCGATCTCTACGACGTAGCCGACACGCTGCGGCGCAGCGATCCCGGGCGTTACGAGAGGACGACCTTCATTGGTATCGACATCGATCCGGAGCCGCTCGAGCTCTCCCGCGAGCTCACTGACGGACACGACTGCTTCGAGTTCACCTGCGGCGATGCGCTGAAGCCCGGCACGATTCCCACTGGGGCCGACGTCATCGTCTCGCTCGGCTTCGGCGAATTCCTGGCGGATGGAATCCTTTACGATTTCTATCGTCGCGCCTTGTGCGCGCTGAGGCCTGGTGGCCGCTTCATTACTTCGGCGATGAACCGAGACCGCGTTTCGGATTATCTGGCGCGTGAGCTCGCCGAGCTGCACACCCACTATCGATCCACCCAGCAGCTGAGGGCGTTGTTGACCTCGGCTGGTTTCGCCAGTGTGCGCACCACCAACGACACCGTTGGCTTGCAGACGCTCGCTGTGGCAGAGAGGGGATATTGATCTACGAGGAGCATCTGCGCGCCGCCGAGTCATCGGCGTGGTCGATCGACAGCATTCGCTGGAGTGCGATCGATCGCGACGTTGCACGCGAAGAAGCCGGGATCCACGCCAGTCTGCGCGACGCGGCGATGATCGAAGGCTATCTGCCGACCTTTGCGCCGCGACTGATGCTCCTGTTGTGGGACGACGTCGATGCGACCGCGATTTTGAGTCTCGAGCTGTTCGAGGGTCTCAAGCACTACACCGCGCTGCGTCGATATCTCGAGATCGTCGGCGATCGCAACACGAGGGCGACCGAGCACGACTTGGTCGACGCGCGTGGGCGCACCAGCTCGATCAAGTACGACCGGGATGAGGCCGTCACTTACCTCACCCATTTCATGTGCTCGGAGCTGTTCGCCGCGCACTTCTTCCGGCGGATCGGTGCGCAGACGCGTGAGCCTGTCCTCACCGAGTTGATGGACTACATGAGTCGCGACGAGCTGCGTCACAGCGCTGGCGCGGGTGCGTTACTCAAGAAAAGAGTGGCGACGAATCCGGGCATCGTGCCAGAGATCATCAGCGCCGCGGAGAACTTTCGCCATTACGGCAGCGACGTCGTCGAGATCCCGCTCGCCGAGCAAAACGATTTTGACGCAATCATGGCGATGAACCGGAAGATCAGACAACTCTGCGGCCTCGCGCCGACGGAGCATTTGATGGAGGAGATGAGCAATGGCTAGCTCAATTGCAGTCGAGCGCAGCGGCTACGAGAAACCCCAGCCGCGGACGCTCGAGATCAGCGAGAACGAGCTGTGGCTGCTCAGCTACTATCGGGAGTCGGAGCTCGCGGGTGCATTGCTGATGGGGCGACTGGCGCGCGAGACCGAAGACGACGATCTCCGGGTGCGACTGACAGAGCACTGCGCCGAAGAAGCTCGTCACGCGTGGGCGTGGACCGAGTGCATCGAACGCGTTGGTGGTACGCCGAAGAAAGTCAGTGAGACGTACCAATCGCGCTATCATGCGGCGGTCGGGAATCCGACCAACCTGCTCGAGGTGCTGGCGCTGACCCAGGTGTTCGAGCGCCGTGTCGTCCGTCATTTCCGCGCGCATCTGTCGTGGCCGGGAACTCATCCCGAAATCAAGCGCACGCTGCAGCAGCTGATCGACGAGGAGGCCGGCCACATTCGCTGGGTGAAGGACCGTCTGGATGCGTATGCTGCCGCGAACGGGCAGACGGTGGTCGACGAGATGATGGAGCGATTCAAGCGCGTCGACGAGGAGGTGTATAACGGCCTCAAGCAATACGCCGACTGCTTCGCTGAAGTCGTCGGCCCGCGTAAGCCCGCCGCCGATTCGATCGAGCGGCGGCTGCGCCGTATCGCCGCGGACTCACTCGGCGTGGCCGAATCGGAGATTCATTTCGACGTCGCGCTCAGTGAGATGGGAATCGATTCCCTCGATCTAGTCGTGCTGATGATGGCGGTCGAGGAAGAATTTCGGACCGAGTTCACCCGTGAGCAGCAACGCGCGTTTCGGAGTTTGGGTGATGTTGCTTGCGCGCTAGCTCGCAACTGAAAACTACGAACTAACCAAAGGTAGGGAGTCAGCAGAGAGGCTCAGGAATGCAGGTTACAGCTACGTCCTTGGCGCTCGGAGCTTCTTAC
>DASTGU010000144.1:0-5584 GCA_035718845.1 Gemmatimonadaceae bacterium
GCGACTTTGATCGGATCAGCGGACAAATTGCCAGCGACCAGACGCCGGTCGATCAGCGCTACACCGAATACTTCATCGAGGGCACCGAGCCCGCGCCCTTGCGCGCCGATCCATGGAAGCTGTTTGCTTGGGGACCGGTGATTTTCTAGTGCGGTCGCACGGACTGAGTACTACGGACTAACATAGCATTGCTATCGCGGACTAATTGAGAATCGAGGATGGCTGACACGCGTCCCACGCTCTTTAGCCCCAGTCAGAGTCCTGAATCAGTCCGCGATTATCGATGCAGTTGGTCCGTAGTACTCAATCAGATCAGGCGACTTCTTTCATCTCCAGCGGTGCCGCTTGCTCCCCTGGCTCCGCCGGCACCAGCGCGACATCCAGCACCTGCTGCAGGGTGTCGACCGGATGGAAGTCGAGCACGTTCCGCACTTCCTCTGGAACGTCCTCGATGTCCGCCTCATTTCCCTTCGGCAGAATGATGGTCTTGATGCCCGCGCGATGAGCGCCGAGTACCTTCTCCTTCAAGCCGCCGATCGGAAGCACGCGACCACGCAGCGTGATCTCACCGGTCATCGCAACGTCCTGTCTCACCGGTCGCTCCGACATCTCGGAGACCAAAGCCGTCGCGATCGCGATTCCGGCAGACGGTCCATCCTTTGGAATCGCGCCTGCGGGCACGTGAATGTGCGCTTCGATTGCGCCAAGTCTGTCACGTGGAATTCCGAGTGATGCGGCGTTGTTGGTCGCGTAGGTGAACGCTGCGCGCGCCGACTCCTTCATCACGTCGCCAAGCTGGCCAGTGAGAATGAGGGACACCGCGCCGCCCGGTCCAACCGTCTCCGGCCCGTCGGTTTGGCGATTCCCGTAGTATCGTCGAATCGATGCTTCGACGAACATGATGTCGCCGCCCATCGGGGTGTAGTACATACCCGTCGCGATTCCAACTTCGGACTCCGCCAGCGCGTGCTCGGGATGCACACGTGGTCTGCCAAGTAGATCGCGAACAGTCTCAGCATCGACCGTGTGCTTCACTTCTTCGCTGGCGGCGATCTTCCGGGCGAGCTTGCGCGCCACCGCACCGATTTGTCGCTCGAGTTGTCGAACTCCACTCTCGCGAGTGTAATTGGACACCACCGACATGATCGCATCATCGGTGAAAGTGATCTCTTTGTCGCTCAAGCCCGATTCCTCGAGCTGACGCGGCAGCAGATACTTCTTGGCGATCTCGGCTTTCTCTTTCTCGGTGTAGCCGGCGAAATCCACCGTCTCCATGCGATCGAGCAGTGGACCAGGAATGTTCTGGACGAAGTTTGCCGTCGCGATGAACAGCACTTCGCTGAGGTCGAACGGAATCCCGAGATAGTGATCGGTGAAAGTGTCGTTCTGGGCGGGGTCGAGCACTTCGAGTAGTGCGCTCGCCGGATCGCCCTGGAACGACGTGCCGAGCTTATCTACTTCGTCTAGCAGAAATACCGGATTCTTGGTGCCCGCCTGCTTGATGCCCTGAATGATCCGACCCGGCATCGCGCCGACATAGGTGCGACGATGGCCGCGGATGTCCGCTTCGTCGCGCGCGCCACCGAGGGCGACTCGCACGTACTCGCGGCCGAGCGATCTCGCGATCGATTTCGCGATCGACGTCTTGCCGACGCCCGGCGGTCCGATGAAGAGAAGGATCGGTCCCTTCGCCATAGCGCGCGACTTCGCCTCCACCTTGTCGGTGATTGCGCGGTCGCCTTTCTCGCCGATTGCCAGCGATGGATTGGCGTCGTGTCGATCATCGAACAGCTTGGCGGCGGGAATTTCTCCTGACTTCTCCACTTCGTCCGCGAGTTGTGCCGCGCGCAGCTGTCTCACTGCCAGGAACTCGAGCACGCGATCCTTCACGTCCTTGAGACCGTAGTGATCGTCGTCGAGTACTTCCTGGGCGTGCTTGAGATCGAGCTGGTCGTCCGACCGCGTATTCCACGGCAGCTCGGCGATCCATTCGAGATAAGTGCGAATGACCTGCGCTTCCATCGATTCGCGACCGGCGCGCTCCAGTCTGCCCAGCTCGCGCTCGACTTCCGCCCGCGCTTCCTTGGGGAGCTCCAGCTTCGCCAGCTTGTCGCGCAGCTCGGTGATCTCCTTGCTCGAATCGTCGTCGCCGAGCTCCTTCTGAATCGCCTTGAGCTGCTCGCGCAGATACATCTCGCGCTGGCGCTCGCCGAGCTCTTCCTGCACCTGCGACTTGATGTCCTCCTGCGCCTCGAGCAATCCGACCTGACGCTGGACGTGCACCAGCACGCGACGCAGTCGCTCTTCGACGCTCAGGGTTTCCAGCAGTCCCTGCTTCTCTGGAACGGGAAGCTCGATGTAGCCGGCGACGAGATCCGCGAACCGACCGGGATCGGTGACGGAATCGAGCACCTGGTGCACTACTTCTTCGGGCAATCCGCGTCTCTCACCGAGCTCTGCCGCCCGCTCGCGAGTCTCTTTCTGTAACGCAGTGAACGCAGGATCGTTTTCCGTTTGGGGAGTCATCTCCTCCGCTGGAACGATTACCGCGCTCAGGTAGCCGTCAGCTTGCGAATATTGAAGAGCGGTTGCGCGCTGTTCACCCTGCAGCAGCAGTTGGACACCACCCAGTCCACGCTGAATCTGTCCGATGCGCGCAATAACCCCCATCGAATAGAGGATGTCTGCCGTTGGTTCTTCGGTGTTGTCGCGCTGCGCCACGGCGAACACAATGCGATCGCCTTTGAGTGCTGCTTCGATGGCGCGAAGCGTTGACGGCCTACCGGCCGCGATTGGCTGGGTTAGACCGGGAAAAATTACCGTTCCCCTTAGCGGGAGAACGGGGAGTGTCTGACGTTGTGCCATTGTCCTTCCAGAGCGAAAAGCCTTATTTAGATACTACTTTACAGCTCTCCCATACTGCATCTTTTGCTCTCGTGGATTTACGCCAGCAAGGCATGAAGTGCAACACGGAAACTGCTGATTCGACCCGGCGACATGCCAATTAAGCCTGAAGACGAACTAGGCACCCACGTCGCCGAGGTCCTCTCTGCAAACTATGAGCTAGAGGACGAAGTCGGTCGTGGCGGTATGGGCATCGTGTATTGTGCGCGCGACAAGCGGTTGAAGCGCGAAATCGCGATCAAAGTTCTGCCTCCCGAGCTGAGCTTCCGCGCCGACATTCGCCAGCGATTTCTCCGCGAAGCAGAGACCGCGGCGCAGCTGAATCACCCCAACATCGTCCCGATCTACACCGTCGAAGAGCGCGACAATCTCGTGTACTTCGTGATGGCGTACATCAAAGGCGACAACCTCGGTGTCCGGCTGACGCAGCATGGACCGCTGCCGCCGGTGGAAGTTCGGCGAATTCTCAAGGAAGTTGCTGAGGCGCTCGCCTACGCCCACAACCGCAACGTCATCCACCGCGACATCAAGCCCGACAACATCATCATCGACGAAGAAACCGGTCGGGCAATGGTGACCGACTTCGGTATCGCGCGCGCACTCACCGATAGCGGTGACTCGAGGCTGACCGCGACGGGTATGGCGATCGGCACTCCCGCATACATGTCACCCGAGCAGTCCGCCGGCGACCGCGCTATCGACGGTCGAAGTGATCTCTACTCGCTCGGTGTCGTCGGTTATCAAATGCTGTGTGGGCAGACGCCCTTCGTCGCCAGCAACACGCCGTCGATGCTCGTGAAGCATCTCTCCGAGCGTCCGGTTCCAGTCGACGAGCGCTGGCCGGACATCCCGCCCGATCTGGCGCGGGCGGTGATGATGTGTCTGGAGAAGGATCCACAGGATCGTTTCCCCAACGCAGGTGCGTTCGCTCAGGCGCTGAGCGGCGCGCCGATGCCGACTTTGGCCACCCGTGCATCTTCGGCCGCAACCCGCGACTCAGCTCGCGCTGTCGATCAGGGATCGCCGCCGAGCTTCCGCGACTACGCCGAGCAGGGCGTACGCGATTACGCGAGCTCGCGCTACGGCCGAACCGGTTCTGCCGCCGCCGGGTACGCCCCCACGCAGCCCACGCCCGAAGAGCTGAGCAAGTGGAACGCGCCGATGGTGGTGTCGTTCCGTCGCAAGCTCGCGCCCTATCTCGCGGTCAACGCGATCCTCGTCCCGATTTCACTGTTCTCGAACCACGACTTCATCGCGCTGACGGTGATGTGGACCGTCTTTCTCGCGTTCCGTTATTCAAAGCTGTGGGCAGCGGGCTACGATTGGCGTGACGTATTTCGTCAGCCGCGCGATCGACTGATCTTCGACGTCGCCGCCGAAACCATCGACGACGCGCGCGCATTGTTCGACGAGAAGAAGCGCGAGGAAGTGCGGCGCAGAGCGCGGGCGCGCGGACAAGGTTTGTTCTCACCGATGTCTCCGCTGCCGACTGCCCAGCCGTTTCAGCCGTACCCGCGCACCGGTGGGCCGACCACGAGCCTGAGCCCAGTGCCCGCGGGCGCGCCGCCGCCGTTTGCCGATTCACGTTACGGCTCGGCGATTCGTGAAGCGGAAAGCGATCATCGCGAGATCCATCGGCAGCTATTGAATATGCCGCCCGACGACAGGGAGCAGATTCCTGAAGTCGCGACGTCAGCGGACGCAGTGTTTCGCAAAGTTCAGCAGCTCGCGCTCTCGCTCCAGGACATGGATCGCAGCACCAGCCGAGAGAGTCCAGAGGCGGTCGAGAAAGAGATTACCACTCTCGAGGCCCAGGCAAATCCGCTCGACTATCGTGCGAGCGAAGAGCGTGTCCGTCGACTGGCAATGCTCCGCCGCGAGCGGCGTGCACTAGCGGATGTCGGGCGCAAGAAGAAAGAAGCGCAGGACAAGCTCGATCATTGCCGTCAGCTGTTGCGGTCGATGCGACTGGAGCTGGTGCGCTTCCGCACCGGTGGCCTGAACGCGCAGCCCACTGGTCTGACGATGGTCACTCAGCAGGCCCAGAGTGTGGTGCGGGAGATGAGTTATCTCTCGGACGCCAACGCTGAACTGAACGCACTCTGAGCGATACGCCGTCGCGCCGCGACGACATCTCTCCAACGATAATGAGAATCTGGGTAGCCGCGATTGCGGCGATTTGCTGTTCCGCGAGTCTCGCGTGCGATCAGAAGGCGCCGGCACGATCGGCCGCGGCGTCGTTGACGGTGTCCAACGGGCGTCAAACAGAGAAGCCGGCATCACCACCTGTCGTTCACGTTCCGACGCCCGACACTTTGCGCGGACTCTACGTGAACCGCTGGGCTGCGCTCGGCAGCAAGCTGAAAACGCTCATCGACCTGGCGAAGAAGACTGAAATCAATGCACTCGTGATCGACGTCAAGGATGATCGCGGCTTCGTGCTCTACCCATCGGATGTTCCGCTTGCAAGACAGATCGGCGCTGATACGGCCGAAGGACATTGGATGTCTCGCGCGAAGCTACGGTCGGTGCTCGACACCCTCGCCGCGAACCACATCTATCCGATCGCGCGAATCGTGGTTGCCAAGGATCCGCTGCTCGCGCGCGCCAAGCTCGAGCTCGCGATCAAGCGCAAATCGGATCTGCAGCCATGGCTCGACAAAAACGGCAACCCTTGGCT
>DASTGU010000145.1:0-22323 GCA_035718845.1 Gemmatimonadaceae bacterium
GCGCGGAACGGGGTCTTGGCGAGATTGCACTCATCGCACGTGCCCTGAACCGCGAGATAGCGATTGAGCCAGCCGTCGGTCGTGCCCTTCACATCGGGTGTGCCCGTCTCCATGTAATCCTGCGCATCGAAATGCGACCGCGTCGTACTCGGACTTCCAACGGCATGAACAGGTGCCAGCAGTCCGCGATCATACAGCGGCTTCAACGGCGCCAACGCCGGATGCAACCCAAAGAATCCATCGAGATCGATCGCCGACGTCGCAACGCCGCGCGACGGCTGCGGAATCGCAATCGACGGTCTCATCGCGTAATAGGATTTTTCGCCATGCGGCACGACGATGTTCAGAGCGTCAGCCGCACCACGCTGAAAGAGACAGATCAAAACTTTCCCTTTCGGCGCCTTCGTCAGCTCCATCCCATAAGTGACGCGACGCAAGAAGCTCGGGCTCAATCCCATAGTGACGAGCGCCAGCGCACCCGATTTCACAA
This sequence comes from Gemmatimonadaceae bacterium, assembly GCA_035718845.1. Taxonomy (GTDB): domain Bacteria; phylum Gemmatimonadota; class Gemmatimonadetes; order Gemmatimonadales; family Gemmatimonadaceae; genus UBA4720. The sequence continues at coordinate 491 of DASTGU010000145.1, forward strand.
ACACTCTACGATCCATAATTCCTTCCTATGATTTCAGACTACCGAGTGATTACAGACTACCGAGTGATTACAGACTACCGAGGATCTATTGAGGACAAGCTCAAAGCTTGTCTGCACTCCTCACTTAATCAGCAATCAGCAATGCCGTTGGTCCGAACGCCTCAATCCTCGATCCTAGTGTCTCTGAAATTCAGGAGATCCCAGCGCCAATCCAACGATCTGTGTAATTCCCGAGAGCTGCGGCACCTGGCCGAGTCCTCGACCCTGCAGCGCGATCCTCTTTGCTCCGCCACCCTTGGCAGCGCGTCCATTTCCGGCGCCGCTCATCATCTCATCATCACCAGCAGTCGTCGAATCACCAGCTGATGCAGCCGAGGACGACAACAAGGGATGCTCTCCCGACATCAACACCGCGCGAGTATCCGGTGACGCCATCCCATTCAACACCATCGACACGACTGCATCGACTTGCTTCTCTCGAGACGCATTCGCGAGCGAGTCCAAAGCCGGATCACTTGCGACATCGACACCCGGCACTCGTCCCGCTGCCGCCGCCATTCCAAAGTTGATGCGATTGAGAATCGCGCCGGTGTTCATCCATGCATCGCCCGTCTCTGGCCAGCCGTTCGGCGCCTGGTGTCCGAAGATCGGCTGCCCGAGGTACGCGATCATCTGCGCCGATCGCGGAGTCGAGTCCGGCTGCGCGTTCATCGCGCGCGCTGCACTGACGACGACCTCGAACGGCGTCTTCACCTTGGTATGAAATGCCTGCTGTGAGAAAAACTCCGGCGACGTAATGATCGCGCGCAGCGTCTCACGAATGTCGCCATCGGTCTTCAGGAAGACCTGCGCTGCGTGATCGACGAGCGCCTTCGACGGCGTGTCCGACACGAATCGCCGCGCCAGCTTGAACGCGATGAAGTGCGCCGTCGCCGGGCTCTTCGACACGATGTCGAGAACGTCTTCGCCGTCTTCCATTCCACGTCCCGCCGCGAGCTTGTGTCCGAGCACCACTTTCTCACCCGCGTCGTGCACCTGCGGCCGGAAGATGAATCCACCACCCTGTGCCGGCGGCCGAATCGTCCAGCCAGTCAGCGCGCGCGCAACGTTGATCACATCCTGCTGGGTGTATCCACCATCGACGCCGAGTGTGTGCAGCTCGAGCAGCTCACGCCCGTAGTTTTCATTGAGACCCTGACGCTGACGCTGCTGCTGTTGTTGGGGCTGTGGCCTCGGCATGGGAATCGGCATTCCGAGAATTCCCCCGAACCGTCCGCGGCGAAAACCGCCTCTCGCCTCTCGCCTCCCGCCTCCCGCACCCCCGCTTCCCGCCAACGTCGGTCTCGTGCTATCCGCCATGCTCCGCGCGTTGTCGAGATAGAACAGCATCGCCGGGCTCTTGGCGACCGCTTCGAGCAGGTCGCGGAATTTCCCAAGCGCGTTCGGCCGGATGACGTTCTGATCGAAATCGACGAGATAGTACGGTTCCGGCGGGCCCTTGCCGAGGAAGATGTTGAAGTGGTTCTCCCAGAAGTCGGTCATCACTTCCTGGAGCTGCCGCTCGCTGCCGACCGCGCGCGCGACGCGCGACGATTGCAGTTGCGTGACGACCTGCCGCCGTCCCTGCTGCAGCTGTCGTTGCTGCATGATGGCAGCCTGGTCTTCCGGCGTCGCGCCCTTGGTTGAATCAGCACGATCGCGTTTGATCTCGCGACGCTGTTGCTGCAGCATCGCGTATTGCTTGAGCAACTCGTTCTGATCCTGAGCGAGCCCCGGATATTTCGCGGCGACAAACGCGTTCATTGCGTCGTCGTTGATTTTGTCGGGGTGCAGCTGCAGATCGATCCAGTTGTCGAGCCCCATCGCGCGCACTTTGGCGACGTCGCCGGGCCGCGGACCAAAGGTCAACCGATTCAAAGCCTGAATGATCTGCTGATCAGCCGGCAGCTCGCGCACATCCGACCGCGCAATGACCGACTTAGCCGGCTTTTTGGCGTTCGATGTCTGCGCCGACGCACCAATCGGTGCCGCGACAATCAACAAACCAACGACCAGCGCCGTTCTTCTAAATGACAATGTCTGCCTCAACTAACGCCTCCCGCCTCTCGCCTACCGCCTCCCTCAATGAGACGCCCGAAACTCATGCACCGTTAACTGCGTTTCATGCCTCATTCACTGCGTTCTGTCACAAATCCGACACATCTGAGCCCCCAGGCGCCAACCTTCGGACCCGTTTCGCTATCTAATACAGTATTCGGAGCTTACAGCACGGTTAATCGACCTTAACGCCTCTCGCCTCTCGCCTCTCGCCTCTCGCATGTCGATTTCTGAACGCCTGCTCGCCGCACTAGGCGGATCCTACACCATTGAGCGTGAGCTCACTGGTGGCGGGATGGCGCTCGTCTTCATGGGCGAGGATCACGACCTCGAGCGCAAAGTCGTGATCAAGGTGCTGCCACCCGAATTGGCGGCGACGGTGTCCGCGGAGAGATTCCGCAGAGAAATCCTCACGGTCGCCCGACTGCAGCACCCGCACATCGTGCCGATTCTGAAGGCGGGCGAGATCGACGGATTGCCGTACTTCGTGATGCCGTACGTCGACGGCGAATCCCTCGACATCCGCTTGCTCCGCACCGGACCACTCGGTGTGCGTGAGACGATGGCGATCATGAAAGACGTCGCGCGCGCTTTAGCGTTCGCGCACTCGAACGGCGTCATGCACCGCGACATCAAGCCGGGCAACATTCTGCTCGCGTCGGGATCGGCGACGGTTACGGATTTCGGCGTCGCAAAAGCGTTGTCATCAGCGCGCCGCTCGGGTGAGAAGAACAAGACCAACGGTCTCACCAACACCGGCATGTCGCTCGGCACCATTCTCTACATGGCGCCGGAGCAGGCAGCGGGCGATCCGAATATCGACGGCCGCGCCGACATCTATGCGCTCGGCATCGCCGCGTACGAGATGTTGTCAGGCTCAGCGCCGTTTGCCGATCTCGGTCCGCGCGAGATGTTGACCGCGAGACTTACTCAGCCGCCTCGTCCGCTCTCGACCTATCGCAAGGATGTCCCCGCCGGACTCGAGAGACTGATCGCGAAGTGCCTGGCGATCGATCCCGCCGATCGTCCACAGACTGCGCACGCACTCGTCGAGATGCTGGAAGATCCCGAGACCATCAGCGGCTCCTTCGCTTCGGCAAAGATCGCCCACCACGGTCGTCGCGCGAAGCGGATGGTGATCAGCGCCCTCGCTCTCGTCGGCGCGATCGTCGTCAGCGCGGGGATCTACACCCGTCTGCATCCAAGTGGGACGATGGCAGTCGCAGAGCCACCCGCGAGTGCCAAAACCGCGCAGGCAATGCAGCCGGGACAACTTGGCGTGATCGCAGTATTGCCGTTCGTCAGTCTCGGCAACGATTCATCGAATGCTTATCTCGCGACCGGTGTGACCAACGCAGTCGCCGGCAAGCTGACGCGGGCAGGCGGCTTCAGAGTTCTCGCGCCGGGTCTGCCGCGCTCTGTGAAGCGGCGCACCGATAGCTCCGCGACCGCGAGTCTCGACGCGCACCTGGTGCTCGAGGGAACCGTCGAGCGCGTCGGTAATCGCCTGCGCGTGACCGCTCGCCTCAGTAGCACTGCCGACGATGTGATGCAGTGGGCCGACGTCTACGACCGCGACGTCAAGGATATTTTCGCCGTCGAGGACGACATCGCCAGCGCTATTGTGACCGCAGTCACTCCGGTCACGACCCAGCGCCGCAGCTAAGGATCCCAGCGCACAAAGTTGACATATTTAGCCCTTGTTTCGGGTCTTATTCGGGCATAACTTCGGCATCCTTTGCGACTATCGGAGTGAGGTCCTCATGCCTAAGACCGATCATCTCGAGCTCGATGACTACGCTCCGGTAGCGGATCGTATCGAGCTCTTTTATGTGAAATACCCAACCGGTCGCATTACCACAAAGCTGTTGCCGGCGAGTGAACGCGAAGTTGTCGTCAAAGCATTCGTCTATCGACAAGCGGAAGACAAGCTGCCTGCTGCGACGGGGCTAGCGTCGGAGAGAATCGGCGATGGCGAGATCAACATGCATTCGTGTCTGGAGAACACGGAGACATCTGCGATTGGACGCGCACTCGCGAACCTGGGATTTGCCGCATCGCGCCGCCGGCCAAGCCGAGAGGAGATGGACAAAGTGGAGCGTGCGCGTGCGAGCGTCGGACTTCGAAAATCCGTTCGAGAGCAACGCACGATGTCGACCGAGCCACTTCCAACTCCCGTGGTGCAATCGGCTATCCATATAGACTCTATGGAATTGTTGGAACGCGCCGAAAGGCTGGGCCTGTCGTCGGCGCGAGTGGCGATGTTCAGGACGAGGCTGTCGGACGCTGCGTCCATTTCCCTCGCCTCATCGATGAAGCTCGAACGAAGTCTCCGGAATTGGGTGGTGCGAAAGTCTCGATCGAGAGTTCACCCTGTGTAATGATCGCGCCTCTATGTGGTAGAGGATGGCGATTCAATGACGATTCCCGAGGACGGGATACCCGGATGGGAGCGAGCGGAGCTGGCGCGCGCGATTCACGCATGTGAGTCGCGCGCCCTGATCGCATTCTATTCGCATTTTCGGCCGTTGCTTACGGAGCGCGCAATTGCCTTCGGGATACCTGTCAGCGAGCGCGCCGACGCGGTCGAGACATTCCTCGGCGACATGCTCATGTCGATGGCGACTGGCGAACAACTACCAACGCACCTACACGGTTACGTCCTCATTTCGTTTCGACGTTTCGCGGCGCGACGGGGAAAGGCACAACAGGTCGAGGATCAGGCGCTAGCTGAATATCAATTGGCTTTTCTTGAATCCAGCGCGAGAAGAGTCTCCGAGCCAGAGCCGGTTTACGAACCTCACCGTGCGGGCATCGAGCTCGATGCGCGAGGGCCAACGCATTCGGCACTCCTCACATTCTGCGAAATGTTACTCGCCGAGCTGGACGCCGAAGATCGATTTCTGCTCGGCGCGAAAGCCGAGGAGATGCCGCTGCGGGAAATTGCTGCGTTGCTTGGGGTGAACTACAACGTCGCAAATACAAGACTCTTTCGTCTGCGATCGAAACTGCGGTTAAAGGCCACGGATGTCGTTCGCCGTCTGAACGAAAGCGATTCGCTGGTAGTCGAACGATTTCTGCGGCGTGCGCGAAAGGGTGAGTCGGCCGGGTCGAATATAACTGTGACAGAGCGTGAACGTGGTTCGCGGAGGTTGAGCAATGGATAGTCACTACGCGGAAGAAGACGCGATTGCTCGCCTGCTTGGTGAGCACATGTTAACCGATCCAGTGAAGTTTCCGCTCGATGAACGCGTCGCAGCGTGGGCAGCATTGCAAGCTGCTTCTCGCCAGACGCGCGATGAGCGGACTGAAACGGAAAAGGAGGCGACCAATTGGGCAACGCGAATTCGGTATCGCATGATTGCGCAACGACTCGAGCACCGTCTTCCGGTTTCGGCACTAACTCCTCATCGAGCGCTAGTTCGGGGTCGTACCTCGATGGTTAGAAAGGCAGCGCACGAAATTCGACAGATTCCGCTTGTCGAGACCGCAGTCGCAGCGGGAGAAGGCTCGGATTTGCTTGACGAAGTCTCTGAAACCTGGGTCGAGCTGCCTGCCAAAATTCCCAGGGGCGATTACATCGCGGTTCCCGTAGTAGGCGACAGTATGGAACCGCTTCTTCATAAGCGTGACGTTGTGCTCGTGAAGCTCGGCTCCGACGTTGCACGCGATACAGTTATCGTTGCGCGCAAGAACGACGGCTACGTCGTGAAGTACGTTTCCAAGCTCTCGGAGCGCGAAATCGAGCTTTCTTCCCTGGAGTCGTCGTATCCACCCTTTACAGTTCCGCGGCTGGAAAGCCGCGTCGTTGGCACTGTGATCGCCAGATTGAGGCGGTCGTGATGTAATTGGCAGCGCTCTAACAGATACACGGGTCATTGACAGGCCCTTCATCGATATCCGGTCGATGAGGGGCCTTCTTGTTGGAGACAAAAATGAGAACGCTGCTGGGATGGATGGTGTTTGCTGTCGCTTCGACCGTTGGAGTTAGAACGGTTCTACCCCCCGTCGTCGATGTAACAAGCGTAAACTCGGGCGCAATCGTTGAACGCGACGAATGTCTAACGGTCGCTCTCGGAAGTGATGCTGCGGCCGAGTGCGGGGATTTGCGCGTTGTCCACGCGTTACCCTCGATGCGCACACTGTCGCGCGATCACACTCCGATTCTGTTATACAACAGCCAACATGCGCGACCGATGCCGATCGTCGCGGCGAACGTCTCGCTGCCAAGCGACACCGTCGGACTAAGCAGCATTGTTGCGACGTTGAAGATCAACGGTCTCGTCCGCTCTCGCGGCACTTGGAAAAAAACATTTTGGCCGAGCACTCGACCCGCGAGGATCGCGTTGACGTATGACGCCTCATCGGATTCGACAGGCATCTATCGGTATAGTCTCGATGTGACGGCGTACTACGGTGCGACAGCTACTACGCAGACCGTTTCGGGGGACCTGGTCGTAGTGAATCGAAAGTCGGGCTATTTCGGCTCAGGCTGGTGGCTCGCCGGGTTTGACAAGCTCCTTCTCGACGCGCAGGGCCAACCGGGTGTATGGATCGGTGGGGATGGCAGTGTCCGTCGCTACAAATCCGCCGGCGTAAATGTGTGGACTGCCGCGGTTGTGGATCGGCCGGACACACTCAGGAAAGATGGCAACGGCTTCGCGCGAGTCGAACCGCATGGTGTGTTGCTGCGATTCGATTCACTCGGGCGCCATATCGCGACCCGCGACCGGCTCGGTTACGAGACGACGTTCAGCTACGACGCGTCTGGAAGACTGGATCATATCACACTGCCCCTGGCTTCGGTCTCGTTTCAGTTCCGTTACGCCCTTTCCGGACAGCTTCGAAGTATCGACGCTCCCTATGTAGCAGGCACAGTTCGCACCACGACGATTTATCAAAATGCGACGAGGGTAGATTCGATCGGCGATCCGGATGGTACTCGCGTCAGATTTGCTTATCCGAACAGCCTGTCTGCTCGAATCGTCGCGCGCACTGATCGCATTGGAGCAAAGACTGCCTTCTCGTACGACTCGGCGGGTAGGGTGTCATCGTCGATGCTGCACCTTTCAGCGACCGACAGCATTCTCACCACACTGACGTCGCAGGAAAGTATTGGTTTGGCGAATGCGTCTGGTGGCGGCGAGGTCGACACCACGTTTGCCTACACGACGCTTGATGGGCCACGGACTGACGTCAGCGACGTTACAAAGATCTACGTCAATCGCTTTGGCGCCCCGCGAAAGATCATTGATGCGTTGAACAACACCACTACGCTCGATCGCAACGATCCTACGTATCCGGCTCTCGTAACCCGTCTGACGCGGCCCAATGCCTTCGCGACCACAGCGACGTACGACGCGCGCGGCAATCCATCTGTCGTTACGGATATCAATCCGTTGGGCGACGGCCGCAATGCGACAACCCGATATGAATGGCAGCAATCGTTCGACTATGTAACGAAGATCGTCAGGGCTGAAGGCGATAGCGTTCTATTTGGTTACGACGCTGTGAACGGGAATCGACTCTGGCAGCAGCCAGGTCCTGATCCGGTGCGCCGAGTCTCGTTCTCCTATGGCACAAATGGGTTGCTGGCAAGCGTCACAAAGCCCCTGAGCGGGCCGGACTCAGTTTTTTATGACGCGCTCGGCAATTTCACGCGAGAACGCTCGCCACTTGGCTTCATTTCGTATTCGTACAACGACGCAATCGGACGCGACACCGTATCGAAGACGCCCGTCGATTCCTTGCAGCAGAACGTTCGCGTCCATCGAAGCGTTTATGATGTGGCTGACCGCGTGACGCTCTCCATCGATAGTGCGCCACGGCTCATGGGCGATTCCGTAATGCTCGTGCTGAGACTAGCCACGACGTACGACGCCGAGGGGCGGCCTTTGACTGTGTCGCGATCCGTGACGCCTGATCTCGCCGCGCTCGGCGAGCTCAAGGACTCTCTCGCCTACGACAGCGCCGGACGTCAACGCAAAAAGATAGACATCTACGCCAATCGCGCGGAGACATGGGTGTACGATCAAGCGAGTAATGTCCTGTCCGACACGTTGCGTAACGGCGGCTATACCGCGATGACCTATGACGCCCTGAATCGGCTGAGCACGCGCATGGTGCCTTCGGTGGGGAGCAGATACACGCCCTCCGCGAATGACACGGCTTCGTTCGCGTACGATCCGCTGGGAAGTGTCGTCAGTGCCAACAATCGGTATGCGCGTATTACTCGGTCGTACGCTCCTTCAGGATTACTGGTAACCGATACCACTCGAATTCTGACGGCAGCCGCTGGCTCTGACTTCAGCCAGCACGTCTACGGGCTCGGTTTCGCGTACGATCTTGACGGCCGACGAGTACGTCTGCGTCATCCCGCTAATATCGCGCTGTCTGGCGATACCACGCGCTACGAATACGATGGAGTTACCGGACTACTTTCAGCGGTGGTGGATGGCTCGGCGAATCGCTACGAGTACCGATACGACGCCGCCCTCCGACCTGTGGCGGAGTTAATGCCAGGCGGAATCGTTGACACGACGATTTACGATCAAGACGACCGGAAGCGATTCCGCCTGGAGCTTCGTCGAGGTTCAACGACAGATACCCTCCATCGCGACAGCATCAACGTAGATGCGACGGGCCGGATTCTGACTGTTGCGACTTACCCGCAGGATGAGGGAGGCAGTTTCGAGTATACCGGCTTAGGTGCGGTGCGCCGTTCGTTTTTCAGTGTTGAGACAAACCTGTTCAATGATGTCGACGCGTTTGGCAACCGTGTGAATCGGCAGCGAATTACGAGTGAGAACAATGGCCGGTTCACGCTGTCGTACGAACCGCACTCAACACGTTTAACGATGGTTGGGGGCTCCTTCGGAAGCGGCAGTCGCAACCAGGGACGAGACACACTTACGGTAGTCTATGATTTAGCAGGCAATCAGACAGGCACGACATATAACTCTTGGGTTGATACTACGCCGGCGATGGCAGTGCCACCGATGTGGGGCGTGTCTAGCTTCGCGTCGACCTCCAGCACGTATTCCGCTGATGGTCACTTAATGACTTCGCTTCGGTCGACAAGCGAGGATGTTGATAGGACGGACAAGTATCATCTCAAGTTGTACGGCTATATGACCCTGATCAGCGATCCGTCCCTGGGTCGCGGCGTTTATGAGGAGTATCGCTACGACGCGCTCGGCAGACGCATCTGGGTTTGGTCGCACCGCAACCCGTACTGCAAGGCGGGCGATTCTTCTCGCAATACTGAGTGCTACGGTGCGATCCAGCGAACAGTGTGGGACGGCGATCAAATCCTTTACGAGATCCGCCAACTCGCCGACAGCAACACCGCGGCGATCGATCTCGAGCGCGACAAAGCAGCGACGTATCCTGGCCCGGCGGCTCACTTCGGCATCGCGAGCTACATCCATGGTCCCCAGCTTGACGAGCCTGTCGCGCTGGTCAGGCATCTCGCTGACACTGTGGGCGGAATCGAGCGACTCGCTCTCCACCGGAATTGGAGAGGAGAGGTCGATCTAACGACTTGGACAGCGGGGACGAACGCGACGGTAACAATCGGCGCGACAGCGGACTGCCAGCCCAGTCAAAACACCACATGTGTCAAGGGAAAGTGGCCGGGTGGGGAATCGAATGTCGATTACGCCCGCGCGAGAAGTGATTCCGGTCCGCCGAGCTGGTACGGCTCGGTAACGCAATCGTTGTCAGATGGAACGGGTCAGCTCTATAAGCGGAATCGCTATTACGATCCTGTCACTGGGCGATTCACTCAGGAAGACCCTATAGGGCTGGCGGGGGGGCTTAACTCGTATGGGTTTGCGGAGGCGGATCCGGTCAATTTCAGCGATCCGTTTGGCCTCTGCCCCGTCACGGCAACCGATCCTGTTCCGTGCTCGACGACGTACGGAGCCGCATTCGGTGCTCTCGGTACTGCGGCAGGAGTTTTCGTAGCGGGTGGCTGTTCGGCTGGATCCGGAGGGATCTGTCTCGCGGGTGCCCCCTGGATAATCGGGGGTGGAACCACACTCGGTACGCTCGTGGGCGTCGGGATCGGACATGCTCTTGATGTCTTGTTCCGTGAGGGCGATCCTGAAGGAGCCAGTGGAGGTGAGAGAGCAGGCAAGCCGTTTACACCGGCTGGAAAAGAAGAAGTGCGAGGGCCTGAGGGTACTCCGTGCGCGTACTGCAAACGTCCGACAACGCGCAAGCCCGGACCGACTCAATCTCAAGGTGAGCACGTCATTCCACAGGCGGATTTAGGAAATGGAAGCACGGACAACGGCGTGAATGCCTGCAGGACGTGCAATCTCGATAAGAGACGTCGTTCGCCGAAGCAGTGGGAACCGCGATGGTACGACCCGAAGAAGTAAAGTCTTATCCACTCAGATTCACCGCTCGCGAATTGGGGGCATCGATGTCTGATACAAGCGATCCTGTAGCCAGCAAGATTGCGCAGCACGGCTGGGCTGTCGTGAACGTGGAAGGTGACACGGCACAACCGGCATACTCGTACTCCGTCGGTCTTACGAAGACCTTCGATCATCCGGAGGTGATTGTGTTTGGTCTACCTTCCGACGTGCTGCATCGGATCATCAATACGATTGGCGGCGCAGTGCGCAGCGGGCGTCGGTTCACCGAAAATGAAACCTCAGACGAAGTACTCACAGGTTACGTGTGCGCCTTTCGGAAGGTCGCTCCCGCAGCGGAGTCGGCTTACATGGCTGCCGTCCTCGATTTCTATGGGCACGAGGTATCCGCGCTGCATTGTATTTGGCCAGATCGCGAGGGGCGCTTTCCGTGGGAGCGCGGCACGAGCGCTGAATATCGGATGTTACAGCCCATGCTGTCCGAGGGCCCGGAACCCTTCACGAAAACGCGTCCGGGGAGTCCAGCCTAATAGCAGCACTCCAGCCGCCGATCAACTCAAGGGCAGAACGGAGAAGCCCGATCCGGCGTGTGCCGGACCGGGCTTCTTCGTTAGCCGGTGAGTGTGTTGTGTCCGTGTAATGCGAGTGCCTCTTTGTATGGAAAGGGCCCACGAACCAAACTCACACGGTTACAGTGTTGACCGACTTCCTTCGTCCGCGAGCGAGATGTCCAGCCTGCGGCGCACCTCCTGCCCTCCGAGTATCACCACGACTCGCAGAGGATACGCGGAAGTATGATCCTGCGCTTCCACTTGCAACTTATCGCTGCCATCGACGGCGATGTCACACGATATACGTGCTGACCGCGCAAGCGTACCAACAAGCGACGGCGGATTGATGTAATCGCGGCCTCTCTTATCATGTGAGCCGCGTCGAGGTACGGCACGGCAAGTCAATAATAGAATCGCGGGCACGAAGCCCCTGCTGGCAATGGCCAGCCGGGGCTTCGCTTTTCTGGAGGATCAAAGGGTGAGCCAGGTTCAACTCACAGTTTCTGGGACGCAGAGCGATGTCACGGGCACCGCTCGAGTGACTGTCAGCGATCCTGCGAGCGAAGTCCGATCGGTCAGCTTCTACGTCACGGGAAGAGATCGACGGCGAGTCGGACCACTTGCCGCCGACCGCGCGCTCACTGGAGGCGTGTACGAGAAAGATCTTCTGCTGAACGCGAAGGAGCTCACTCGTGTTCAAAGCGAAGTCCTCCTGCTCGATGGAACCGTTCTCTTCTCCCAGAACACGACCTTCGGTACACGCTTCGAGCCAATTTCTGCCCCTCCAGGAATCCTCACTTCAATTTCAGTAACGCCACAGCCGTCGCGGCTCGACATCGCTGCAACCCGAGGCTCGGCGTTCATCTGGAAGTGCTACTGCAAGCAGGGTGGCCAACCGACGATTGGCCTGGATGGAAATTCTGGAACTACGTCCGATGTGCTCGACGAAATGTTCCTCCGCTTCAATGAGAGTGAGCTGGATCCCGCTGATCCACACCTCACCTTTTCCATGGCGGCGACTCCCGGGAGTTGGAACGTCATCGCCCTTGGCTTCAACAGCGCCGGCCAACAAGGGCCTCGGCGCACTGCGACAGTACAGGTGACAGCATGATCGTTTCTCTTACGTCGACGAGTGACGGCATCGTCGCGACCGCCCGCGTTGCGGTGAGCGACACTAGCGCGCAGCTCGATCACATCGATTTCTACACTACGGTCCTGCCGAGTGGACCGCGGCTCGGCCCGTTTCCCGCCGACGCGGCCACGGGCTTTGACCTTTTCGAGAAGGACGTTCTACTCGACTCCGCCAATCAGACGAAGCTCGAAGCCTTCGCCGTACTAACGGACAACACGTCGATTCCTTCGTCGCCGGCGTCGCTTACCCTCGCCGTCCGCTCGTCAGCTGCACCGACACCGTCGATCCGCTCGCTCAACCTGTCTTCGCAGTGGTGGAGCGTAAACGTGAGCGTCGTTCCTGGCTCGTGTTATTCGTGGAAGTGCTGGGTGCGACGCGATGCCTGGCCAACCGCTGATAACACCGCAAGCGGTGCTTTGGTGGAGAACTACATGCGGTTCGAGGGCAACCGCGATGAGTTGGCGTTCAGCATTCCGATTCCGGGCGGTGGACCCTTCACCTGGTACGCGATCGCCGTTGGCTATGACAGCGGCGGGAACGCGGGACCTCGGCTTTGCGATGTTGTCGATGGTACTTATAACGCGCCGGTGCGCGAAGCTCTCACGCCCTCGGTTCGCCACACCGACGGAAAAACCCAGCGGCAAATCGAAGTAAAGGAAAAACTGCAGGCCTTCATCGATTGGCTGACCTCAAACGCTCAGGTTGGCTACATCGGTGAAGTCGGGTGGCCTTGGGATGGAGTGCTCGCTTGGAATGATGTCGCGACCGCATGGTTCGGCCTCGCAAACCAAAACAATCTTTGGGAAACCGCATGGGCTGTCGGCGAGATGTGGGGATCTTCGTATCAGCTCCAGCCTTACCTCTTTCAAAACGGCACTTACACACCGAAAGGTCAGGCCACTGTTCTCGAAGCGAACGAGTCGAATGGGGTCTACAAGCGCGGCGTCAATGCGGCCGGTGCCGAATTTGGCGCGCCATCGACGGATACGAACACGTCGTTCAGCAACCTCAATCGCGGTACGGCGGGTACGAATTACCTCTGGAACGGCGCCGCGACCTACCAGTATATGTACGGCCGAGGCCACCGCCTCGTACGCATTCCATTTCGTTGGGAGCGCATCCAGCCAACGCTAGGCCAAGCGCTTGACGCGGCGGAACTGCAGCGAATGCGTGATTCCGTGAATGCAGCGCAAGCAGCTGGACTCGAAATCATTCTCGATGTCCACAACTACGGCGCGTACTGGCTAGGGCAGGGCGGTGTTGGCGTTCGGTACACGATCGGCACAGCACAAGTCACCTTCGACCACTTCGCTGACTTGTGGAGCAGACTCGCGTCGGAGTTCAACGCGTATTCCGGCGTCATCGGCTACGGTCTGATGAACGAACCCGTGAACATGACAGGCATCAACGGAATGACGCCCGCGCAGACTTGGGAGGCTGCAGCCCAGCGCGCCGCAGATGCGATCAGAGGTGCGGTCCTTCCGACGGGTCAGTCGCCTCGGTGGATCCTCGTTGGCGGATATCAGTGGTCCGGCACTTGGTCGCCCGGAGTCAATCACCGCGGCCCATTCGTCACCGATGCACAGAACAAAGTCAGATACGAAGCACACCAGTACTTCGACTTCGATAGCTCCGGCCGCTACAGCCCAAATGAATTGAATGCAGTACTCGAGGAGAACTGGATTCGCTGGGAACCCAACGTCGAGATGTGGGACATCGCCAACGACCTCGGCGAAGGAAAGGAAGTCTACTCGATAGAAGTGTACCGCGCCGGCAATCCCGCGCCACTCGACGTGTGCGCCCTATGGAAGCGAAGTGTTGTTGATGCGCCGATCACCGCATGCCAGGAGGGGGGCGGCGGCTGCACGCATCACACCTACGAATATCGAATCGTCGTCACGGATCTTCGCGACGGGTCGCAAAGAGACTACGCAACGAGCCTCAGCGGTTTCTACCAATAATCAGAGGATAGGATAGTGCCACTCATTTTTCAGAAGGGAACGACGAGCCAACGTTCACAGACGCTCGTCGTTGGCTCGGGGCTCAATCTCGATCAAACGCCGGACGGCCTCTCCCAGATCAGCGCAGGCGGCCCCACCTCGGGCGAAGTTGTGATCCAGCCGTCGGGAGGCGACGACACGTCTGCCATTCAGGCGGCAGTCTGGCCAAACGCGCGTATCACGCTTGCTCCTGGAACGTTCAGCGTACGCGGCATTATCGATCTCGCCGCGGGTGTTTCTGTCCGAGGATCGGGGACCGACAAGACGACGGTGGTGAAGACCGACTTCAATGGCCCGGTGTTTCGGTTAGGTGACCAAGTCCAGTTCGCCGCCATCGAAAATCTTCGGATCGTCGGCCCGGGAATTGGCGTCGGCGTGGGTAACAAAGGAATACAAGCGGCCAGAAGCCAAAACGGGTTGCCTATCGCCCGCCGGCTCAGTTTCCGAAATCTGTACATCAAAGATTTGATCGACTACGGCATGCACCTGAATAACTGCGCCCAGGTCGAGGTCGACAATGTCATTTTCGAAAACATCGCTAATAACCCCATGCATTATCAGGGAAGTGTTTCTGGCGCCGGCGAAGCGCGCATCGCGACGGTGCGAGCCTTCAACTGCTCAGCGCCGATCTACCTGAATGGCGTGGGCGCCGTCGCACTCATTGCCTGTGAAGCCGAATCGTGCAGCGGCTCTTTCCGGCTGAACAACACCTTCAATTGCTCCCTTCTCGCGTGCGCATCCAGAAAGTGCGCGACGAATCCTGCGTTGTGGATTGGCGGCAGCTCCTATACGGTCGTCGACAGTTTCTTGTCAGATAATACGGGCGGACCAGCAGACCCGCTCCATCTTCTCGTCGACACCAACTCACACGGCGTTCAGATAAATGGATTTGCAATCGGCAACTCCGGTACGCCTACGTGGGAGGCGGATGTAACCACGGCGAGCGGTCCTGTCCTGGTGGGGTCGCACAATTTTACGGCCGGCCGCATCGCCTCGAGCAACAAGTTCGGGGACCTGTCCTATACGCTACGCGCGTGATTGGTGTGTCCGTGCTCGCAGTCTCCCTCTCACAGGCGCAAGCCCAACTGCCTGACGTGCCCAGTCACAGCGACCGTGGCGGTGACCCGCTCAGTACTGTCGGACTGGCTCTGTTGGCATACGGACTCGTGCAGATCCTCTCGAAGGTCGTTGACAGGGTGACGAGTCGTTCGGGCACTGGCGAACACCACTCTTCCTTTAACGACGAGGATAGAAAGCGGCTTGAACGCTCTTGCGATCTCCTTGTGACCAGCGACCAACGGCTCCAAAGGATAGCAGAAGCTGAGGCAACCCAGCAAAAATTAGTCGGGCAAGTGCTGGACGAGTTGCGCGATTACGGCCGCAAGCATGAGCAGTTGGCGCGAAAAGTAAACGCGGTGTGGAACCGAATTGGATCGAGGAATGACGATGGCAAGTAGTGCTACGCTCTTTGTCGACGCGGTGCCGATCGCCGCGCTCGTGCCGGCCCATGCTGGCGAGTTTCGCGAGAGCCGCAACTTCGACGATCGGCCAATCTACGTGCGTGGAATCTCCTGCATCGTGCTTCACGCCACAGCGGACGACGGCAATGAGGCCGCGGCGGAGGCGTGGCTTTGCAATCCAGATTCACGTGTGAGTGCTCACCTGCACATCCGACGTGACGGAACCATCGTTCGCCTGGTCGGCGATCACTTTCGTGCTTGGCATGCCGGCGACAGCGAGTGGAAGGGCGCACTGCACGTAAACGACTTCTCCCTCGGCTGGGAGATCGCGAACCGTAACGACGGCCATGAGCGCTTCACTCCAGCACAGTACTCCGTGCTTGCTCAACTGGGCGCGCACTATCTCTCGCAGGGCCTTCCGTTGAGCGCTTTTGTCAGCCACGCAGAGGTCGCCTTGCCTCGCGGGAGAAAGACGGATCCGCAAGGGTTCGATTGGATGGCGTTCAAGATCGAAGTGCTGCGCCGGTACTCGGAGCAGTAAGACCATCAATGAGGAATGTGCAAATGCTCGATAGTTTGAGACCCTTCGTGTCTAGAGTTGTTGGAGCGGTAGTGGGGGCCCTCGCAGGAATTATCTCCACGAAGCTGGGAATTCAGGTTGATCCATCGACCCAGGCATCCATCACGACCGCTGTTGTCGTTGGCGCTTATGGCGTCGCGCACAAAGCCCTGGACAAGCGCATCAACCCGAGTGACAGCGCCTCAAAACGACTTGCTGTGCAGCGCTGACCCAGACGCCATTAACTAGCGCACCGAGTCACGAATCTCATGAAATCGGATTGCGCCAGCCGTGATGGGTGCACCTCGCGCCCGATATCGAAGAATCGGCAGAAGCTCATGATCAGCGGCCGCCATCTGGATGGATCGATGTGCGGCCGCGTTTCATGATTGCCGGCGATCAGTAGCGACTCGTCGACGTGCAGCCTGGTGACGTGCACCTCGAACGCATTCGCCGAGACGTTCTTGCCGAATGGCCGCACGTCGTGGACGATTCCTTCCATCTGCACCGGACATTCGAGCACCCTCGGTGGCGCAACGGATTCTGACTTAACGGGAGTCAGTTCCGACAACCCGAACTTGTCCGCTTCGTATCGATATCCCCAGGCGAGTTTCTTTTCGGGAACAGGATCGCGCCCCGTCGTCATCGCCAGTCGATCGACGTGGGAGACCATGTCGGACGACGGCAGATTGATTACGCACTCGCGTGTGCGAATGAGATTCTCGGACGTCTGGCCCATCGCGCCGAGCCCGAGCATGCAGCTCCAGCCGAGCCACCACGCGGATGACATCGGCGCGAGGTTGGCGGTGCCGTCGGGATTGGTGCTGCTCATTAGTGCGACCGGCGTGCCGAAGTAGAGGATCGTCGGCTCGATTGTCTTGTGCATGCCGAACGATCGCGATGTCGGCGCGCAGCATCTATCCGAATCTTGCGGTCAAATTGCGGGCGCACGTTGAAACCAACACTCGGCCCCGCTCGTAATTTTCACGTCGAACGAATCGAGCGCGGCAAATGAACGTGACTCAGCGCAAAGCTGCAATCATCATCGGCGTTTTGATTCTCGCCCAAATGGCGGGCTCAGCGCTCGTAAACTTCTTCGCTGAAGCGCCGCTGTTCGAGGGCGCAGGATTTCTCGTCAACGCGGCGACTCACTCGACTCAGATCGCAGCCGCGGTCTTTCTCGCGATTCTTATCGAGGCGACGTGGGTCGCGATCGCGATCCTTGCCTTCCCGGTTATTGCCGAGCGTTCGACGAGATTGGCGCTGGCATTGTTCGCTATTACGATCGGCTGCGTGGTCATCGGCGTGATCGAGAACTCCGCCGTAATGTCGATGGTTTCGGTCAGCCAGGCCTATTCCACCGGGAGTGCAACCGACCGCGTACAACTGGAGGCGATACGTGGCGTCGTTTCTGCGGCGCGGAACTGGCCGCACCTTCTGGGTCGCATGTTTGACGGCGTCGCGGCGCTCGTCTTCTACGTCGCCTTGTTCAGGTTTGCGCTGATACCGCGCGCAATCAGCGCTGTCGGGATGATTGCCGTCCCCTCGATGCTCACCGGCCTTGCCATGCCGTTCTTCGGACACCCGGTGATCTTCCCACTGCTTGCGCTGCTCGGTCTCACTCAGTTGATCACGGCACTGTGGTTGATCGTCAGAGGCTTCAATGAGGGAATGCCGGATTCCTTCGCGCCGCTCAACTACGCCTTTCGAAGTCCGCAGAGCTGAGCTCTGTCCTCAGTGCGCGTAGTGACTCGCGCCGAGGAAGTGGAGCGAGACGTACGGCTCGTCGCCGATCACCCAGCTGTCGTGTGGCTCGGGCGGCACGTAGAAGACCGAGCCGGGTGTGAGCTCCCAAACTTTTCCATCGTCGAACGAAACTGTCGCGCGGCCAGACACGACCATGCCGAGATGTTCGACACTGCATCGTGTCGCACCCACATTCGGCCCGACATCGGTCGACCATTTCCATCCGGGCTGATAGGTCGCTCGGCCGATCGTCATTCCGCCGATGTTCACCAGCTCGAAGCGACCGCGTGTGAATTCCCGCACTTCATCGGGACTCTCGAAGCGCTTGAGAATCACTTCGACCGGCATCGTTGGCGCTGTCATCTCACGGCCCCGAGAATCCGACGCGTACGCCACCCGGCGCCTTCACAACTGCTATCGTCACGCCTTCCATTACTCTGAATGGCGGTGTCACGGGCTCGGCGCCTTCGCTCAACGCATGCGCATATGCCGCGTGAGCATCAGCAACGTGCACGGTAAAGCTGCTGCCCGGCGATTCGTTCGGCATCAAGCCGCGGACGCCGCCGCCACCCTGATCCGAATAAGCGAAGAGATGATAGTCGCCCTCCGGCATCGGCATCGTCTGAGTGAATGTCCAGCCGAGGACTTTCGCGCACCACGACTTGGTGGCGAGTGGATCGGCGCTCTGCAGCTCGGTGTGAGTGATCCAACCCTGGAGACCCGGTGTCGGTCGATGCCGTAGCTCACCGGATCGCGACCTGGTCGTGCGCCGCGCAGGTCTACGCTTCGCCGCGGCGCGCCTTGGCGCTGCCCGCTTCGCCGCTGATTTCCTGCTCGTCGATTTCTTGCTCGTCGATTTCTTTCTTGCTGACTTCCTTGCCATAACTCGCCCCCGTTATGGCGCCAACTTGTCTCACACGCGCGATGCTGGCAAGGCGCCTTCCACCTCGGCGAGGATGTCCTTCGACTCGCGGATCGTCGCGAACTCGCGATTGAGATTCGCCAGCTCGACGTCGTGCACTTCGTCCGCAGAGTACTGCTTGCCGTTGTAGCCCTTGTGCTCGAACGCCGCCGTGGCGTCCGCGACGATGGTGATGCCGAATCCAAGGTTGGCGCCCATCCGCGCGGTGGTCGAAATGCAGTGCTCGGTCGTGAGACCGACGAGCACCAGGTTCTCGACGCCGCGCTCGCGCAAATAGCTCTCGAGATTGGTGCCGATGAACGCGCTGTTCACGTTCTTGCGGAACACCGGCTCGCCTTCGATTGGCTTTCCCTCCGGCTTCACTGCATTACCCGGTCGATCCGGTCGCAGCTCCGATTGCGGCTCGACCGAATCGTGCT
The DNA here is from genome assembly GCA_035718845.1 of Gemmatimonadaceae bacterium. Taxonomy (GTDB): domain Bacteria; phylum Gemmatimonadota; class Gemmatimonadetes; order Gemmatimonadales; family Gemmatimonadaceae; genus UBA4720. Next base: position 19,761 of record DASTGU010000145.1, read on the forward strand.
GAACGTGAATGACAGCTCTTCCAGCCGCCCGCCACGCCGCAATCACATCCGCAATTCGTTTCTCAGCGTCGGGATTATTCCTCTTCCCAAGCCGCGGATTATCCATTCCTTGTTGCACATCGATGACGAGCAGCGCTGGTTCCGAAGAAGTACTCACGAGAGCCTCTGAATGCGAAATGGCGGCAGTGCATAGCGACTATTCGCTAGACACTACCACCATTTGACCGCACCCGCCAACCAACGGTTGCTAACGCGGGCGTCTCTCGCCTCCCTCCTGTTCGCCTCTCGCCTCCCGCTAAAACGTCGCCGCCTCGAGCTGTAATGCCGCCTTAATCTTGGCGAGGTGATGATAGCTATGTCGCACGGCGTGATCTTCCAGCACGAACTGGGTCGTCAGCGGTGCATCGCCGTTGAGCGAAACGGGGACGGCGATATCGAGCTGCTCATCGTCCAATGCGCGGATTGCCGCCGCTGCCGCTGTGCTGTTGCGACGCAGAAACGCGATCGCTTCTTCTTTAGTCACGTCTTCCAGTGCCGCGGCGTGCTTGGCGTTGATGTCGGCGACCACGTCCCACGTCACTCCCACAATGGGCTCACCACGTGCAGCCTTGAGGGCGATGTCGATCTCGATCGGATACATGTTGCCGACGTGATGAACCGTGACGCCGATCTTACGCCCATCGTGCGGAACCCGCATCTGCCATTCCTCGTCCGACAATCCACGCGCGAAATCTTCGAGTGCCTGGGCACCCTGCTCGAGCCGTTTGGCGAGCGCTTCAGTGCGTTTCTTCATGTTCTTGTCCCTTCCTGGAAGGGGTGAACGCCGACGCGATCCCGCGCGTCGACTTGAAGGGAGAGAATTAGGGCTTTGGCGCGAAGGAAGCCATGACTTGGCGTACACCTTTCTTGCTCGCGCGTGCGGGAAGGAATACTACAGCCAGCGTCTCGTACGCGCCCGGTATGCGTCATACTCGCCGCCAAACTTCGCCGACAGATATCGCTCCTCTCGCAAAACGATTCCCCAGTGGAGAACGAGTGCCACTGGGATAATCAACAGCAGCATCACCAGGCTGTTGACCCACAGAGTTGTGCCCAGATAAACGCCAATCGCTGCGATATAAAGCGGATTGCGTGTAAACCGAAACGGGCCGTCAGTGGCGATTGCGAGAGTGGGTTGCGTGGGAAGGACATTCGTCCCGACGCGCTGCATCGCACGATGAGCGAGATGGGCGAGAACGCCGCTGCTCACAAACACCACAACGCCAAGCACACGTGAGAGCAGCATTGGAAGAATGCTCACCGGCCATAGGAGGTAGTGAACGATCAAGCCGACTATCATCGTCCCACCGACGAGCACCGGCGGCAAGATCAGTATGTCCGGCGCATCGCGTTCGCCAGTCATCGTCCTACTGTGACTTGGGACGGAAGACGCGTACGTAGTCGACGAGCATCGTCGCCGGGAAAATCGACTCCGAACGTGGATTGCCGTCGAAGTGACCGCCGATCGCGAGATTGAGAATCACGAAGAACGATTTCCCAAGTACCGATTTCCCAAAGACGTGGATGTCAGTGGCGCCAACCTGATAGTGCGGCATTCCGTCGACGAACCACTGCACGCTGCGCGGATTCCACTCGACCGCGTAGGTGTGAAAGTCGGTGATGCTGCCGCTCGAAAATCTCTGCCAGTTGGCGAACGGCGTCTGACCCGAATAGCCGGGTCCGTGCAGCGCCGAGCTGCTCAACGTCGGCAGACTGCCTTTGCTCTCCATGATGTCGATCTCACCACAGTCGGGCCAGCCAACCTGCTGGCAGGTGGTGCCGAGCAGCCAGAACGCCGGCCACAGCCCTTGTCCCTCAGGCAGCTTGATGCGTGCTTCGACTCTTCCCGTTGCCGAGACGGTGAACTTGCCGCGCGTGGTGATCTTCGCCGATGTATACCGGCAAGGCCCGTAGTAGCATTTGAGGACGGGCGGCACCGGCTTGCCCACGATTGCCAGCTGCCCCTGGCCGTTGAGAGAAATGTTCGACCGGTCGTCCGAGTAAGACTCGAGCTCGTTGTTGCCCCAGCCGCAATTTCCGTTGGAGCAACCGTCGCCGAGATCGTTGGTCCATTTGCTGGAATCGACAGCCGCGCCCGCCGGACCATCGAACTCGTCGCTCCAAATCTGCGTCCATTCCGTAGGCAGCGCCGACTCGGTCGGCCGCGCGTTACCGGCGGTGGTTGGCGCGCTATCGGTGCAAGCTGCGCAGGCGACAAGCAGCACTGCGAGACCGATGCGCGCGGGAGGGCTCATGGGACGTCAATGTTATCCATGAATCCTCGTGCTGGCGAGCTCAGCGTCGCCGCGCTGCGTGCGTCGTCGAGTATTCAATCCCAGCACAGCGCCGGAATTTGCTAGCCACCGCCGAACACGAGGATGTAGCCGTTCGGGTCGCGTACTTCGAATTCGAGATCGCCGTAAGGCCGCCGGTCGAGCGGCGTCTTCACGAACTCTTTGCCTTTTACCGTTTCGTACAGGGCTGTCACACCCTCGGTCCGGAAATACGCATCCCACAATCCAGC
>DASTGU010000146.1:0-3040 GCA_035718845.1 Gemmatimonadaceae bacterium
CTGCGAATCGGCGATGAGAATGCGATAGAACGGCGCATTTTTCCGCCCGACTCGGCGGAGGCGAATCTTTACCATTTGAACTGCTCCCTGGAGGGTGAAAAAATGAGGCGCTTTCGCGCCTCGAATCCGGGCTCCTCGCGATACCGGAAATTCCGGCACGCACCCGGGGATGCTGAGGTCCTCAATCTAATAGGATTACGTACTACGGACCAACGGCATCGATAAGTCCGAACTGATTGAGGATCGAGGCCTACGACCGAACCGCAGGACGGAGGGCGGCGGAAGAACTGCGGCCATCGATCCTGCGGTTGTTCCAGTCCTAGTTCTCAATCAGTCCGCGATTATCGATGCACTTAGTCCGTAGTACGCAGTACGCAGTCCTCTACCGCATGCCGCCGAACATTCCGGGCATATTCGGCATCCCCATTCTGCCTCCGCCGGCCATCTTCTTCATCATCTTTTGCATTTCGCGGAATTGATCGAGCAGGCGGTTTACATCGCTTATTGGGCGGCCACAGCCTTTGGCGATGCGGGCGCGCCGGGAGCCGTTGATGATGCCCGGATTCTTGCGCTCCTCGGGAGTCATTGAGAGCACGATCGCTTCGACATGCTTGATGCGCTTGGGGTCCGCCTTCATCTGCTTCAGCGCTTTTGTGTTCACACCCGGCAGCATTTTCAGGATTCCCTCGAGCGGCCCCATTTTCTGGATCTGCTTCATGCTGTTGAGGAAATCGTTCAGGTCCATTCCCTCTTTACGCACCTTCTTCTCGAGGCGCTTCGCTTCCGCCTCGTCAAACGCCGTCTGCGCTTTCTCGACGAGCGAGACGATGTCGCCCATCTGCAGAATGCGGCCGGCCATGCGGTCGGGGTGGAACTCCTCCAGCGCGTCTGGCTTCTCACCGACACCGATGTACTTGATCGGCTTCTTGGTGACACCATAGATCGAGAGCGCGGCACCGCCACGCGCATCGCCATCCATCTTGGTGAGAATGACGCCGGTGATATCGAGCGCCTGGTCGAAGCCCTGGGCGATCTTCACCGCATCCTGACCGGTCATCCCGTCGGCGACGAGCAGAATCTCGGACGGCCTGAGCGCTTCCTTGAGGTGCTTGAGCTCGTTCATCATCTCGTCATCGATCTGTAGCCGGCCGGCGGTATCGACGATCGCAACGCGGTCACGCTCGCGCAGGGCTTCAGCAACTCCCGCGCGCGCGATTCTTACGACGTCAGTCGTACCGCGCTCAGCGTGGACCGGGATCGAGAGGTCGCGGCCGAGGGTCTCGAGCTGATCAATGGCTGCCGGACGATAGACGTCGGCGGCGATCAGACGGGTCGACCGGCCTTCGATCTTGAGCATGCGGGCGAGTTTTGCAGCAGTGGTCGTTTTTCCAGAGCCCTGGAGACCGACCATCATGATTACTGACGGCGGGACGGTTCCGAGCTTGAGACCTTCGCGCTGCTCGCCCAGCATCGCCGCCAATTCCTCGTGTACGATCTTGACGAGTTGTTGTCCGGGCGAGACAGTACTGAGCGCGTTGACCCCGGTGGCTTTTTTCTCGACACGTTCGAGGAACTCACGCGTCAATTGAAAGTTGACGTCCGCCTCTAGTAAAACGCGGCGGACCTCGCGCAGCCCTTCCTTGATGTCGGCTTCGGTAAGGACACCGCGGCCACGCAGGCGGGCAAACGTGGCCTCGAGCTTTTCGCTCAGGTCTTCGAACATAGCCTTTAAACTTATGCGCCGTTAAGTTCTCAAACAACTTAGAGTTACGACGACGCAACAGAGGAACTGAATGCCGCCCGCCCAGCGCAAAGACGACATCCTTCAGGCTGACATACCCGCAACGCTGCCTCTAATGGCGCTGCGTTCGACAATCGTTTACCCGCTGGGAACCATTGCGGTGCAAATGGGCGCACCGGAAAACCTGGCTCTGCTGAAAGCCAACGAGCAGTCAGGGTTGGTCGTCGGCCTCGTCGTCGCCAGCGGCGATCATGACGACGTGCTCGACCCGGAGCGCTTCGTCGGACGGGTCGGCGTCGCCGCCCGCGTCCACGAGCGGATCAACCTGCCCGGCGAGACCGTTCAGATTACCCTGCAGGGCCTGCGTCGAATCGTCGTTGAAGGCGTGGTGCAGACCGATCCATTCCCGATCGTCCGCGTCAAACCCGCGAAAGAGATCCCACCCGATGCGAACGAGGTCGATGATCTGATCTCGCGCATCGTCACCGGCGCTGAGACTCTCGCCGAGCTGATCGAGCGCATTCCTGACGAAGTGCCGGCCATTCTGAAGATGAACATCTCGGATCCGGGACGGTTCGCCGATCTCGCCGCGACAAACCTGAACTTCAAAGTCTCCGACAAAGACGAGATTCTGCAGCGCCTGAACATCGGCCAACGTCTGAAATTTTTGCTCGGTCGAGTCGAGCGGGAGGTCGGACGCGCCCGCGTCGCTGAAGACGTCAAGCGTCAAACCGAGATCAAGATCGAGCAGCATCAGCGCGAGTTTTATCTGCGCCAGCAGCTGCGTGCGATTCAATCCGAGCTGGGGGAAGGTGATCCCGGCGAGAAAGAAGCGATCGAGACGCTGAAAAAGCTCGAGGAAGCAAATCTTCCCGAGAAGGCAGCGCAGGAAGGCCGTCGCGAGATCGAGCGCATGCGCAATCTCTCGCCGGCTTCGAGCGAGTATCAGGTGATTCGCACGTATCTCGACTGGATGCTGGCGCTGCCGTGGAACAAGAAATCAGGGGGTGACGAGGTAATCGAGCTCAAGAAAGTCGAGGAGGCTCTCGACAGCAAACACTACGGGCTCAAGGAAGCCAAAGAGCGAATCGTCGAATACCTCGCAGTGAGAAAGCTGCGCGGCGGCGACCCGCACGGTCCGATTCTCTGCTTCGTCGGTCCTCCGGGAACCGGTAAGACCTCGCTCGGCGAAGCAATCGCCAGCTCGATCTCGCGCGCGTTCTACCGTATCTCGGTCGGCGGCGTTCGCGACGAGGCCGAAATTCGCGGCCACCGTCGCACCTACGTCGGCGCGATGCC
>DASTGU010000147.1:0-13080 GCA_035718845.1 Gemmatimonadaceae bacterium
GGAAATGGCGCGGCGCCGAGCGAGCGCGAGACGCGCGAGAAGATGACGACGCGTCGCAAGAAGATCGCCGAGAACTTGCTCCAGTCTCAGAAGGCGACGGCGCATCTCACCACGTTCAACGAAGTCGATATGAGCGCGGTGACGGCGCTACGCGAGAAGTATCGCGACAAGACGGAAAAGGAGTACGGCGTCAAGCTCACCTTCATGCCGTTCTTCGTGCGCGCGGCGGTGATGGCGCTCAAGCAGTTCCCGTCGATCAACGCGATGATCGACGGCGACAGCATCGTCTATCGCAACTACGTCAACATGGGAATCGCAGTCGCGTCGGATGCTGGACTCGTGGTGCCGAACGTCAAAGACGCCGATCGCAAAGGAACGATCGAGATCAGCCGAGACATCAGCGAAATCGCCAAGCGCGCGCGCGATGGGAAGCTGACGATGGATGATCTTACTGGTGGGACTTTCACGATAACGAACGGTGGCGTCTTTGGCTCGCTCGTCTCGACGCCAATTCTCAACTATCCACAGGTCGGCATCCTCGGCCTGCACAAGATTCAGGATCGTCCGGTCGCAATCAACGGCCAGGTTGTAATTCGGCCGATGATGTACATCGCTCTCTCGTACGACCACCGCCTCGTCGAAGGTGCGCACGCGGTGCAATTCCTCGTCCGCGTCAAGGAGCTGATCGAAGATCCGGCCGCGATGCTGATCGAGTAAAACATGCCGGATTGTGATGTAGCTATCATCGGCGGCGGACCCGGCGGTTACGTCGCGGCGATTCGTGCGGCGCAGCTCGGCTTCAACACCGTTTGCATCGAGTACGAGAAGACACTCGGCGGTACCTGCGTCAACGTGGGTTGCATTCCGTCGAAGGCACTGCTCTCGTCGTCCGAGCACTACGAGTTCGCCAAGCAGCACGCGGCGGAGCACGGCATTCAGATCAGCGGCATCTCGCTCGATTTGCCGACGATGATGAAGCGGAAGGACGCGGTCGTGCTCAAGAACACGAGTGGCGTCGAGTACCTGTTCAAGAAGAACAAGGTGACGTGGGCGCGCGGCAAAGGCACACTGAAGAAAGGCAACGTCGTCGACGTCGCGCTGAACGACGGGAAGACCGAGTCCTACAAAGCAAAGAACGTCATCATCGCGACGGGATCGGTTCCGATCGAGCTGCCGTTTCTGAAGTTCGACGAGAAGCGGGTGTTGTCGAACATCGGGGCGCTGACGATCCCGGAAGTGCCGAAGCATCTCGTCGTCATTGGTGGCGGCGTTATCGGACTCGAGCTCGGCTCGGTGTGGCGCCGACTTGGTGCCAAAGTCACCGTCGTCGAGCTGATGCCGACGATCCTGCCGGGCAACGACGAAGAGATCATCAAGGAAGCCGACAAAACCTTCCGCAAGCAGGGCCTGGATCTGCGCGTCGGAACCAAAGTCACTAACGCCAAGATCGAAGCGAAGCGCATTCTCGTCGAGATCGAGAAAGATGGTAAGAAAGAAAACCTCGACGCCGATTACGTCCTCGTTTCAATCGGTCGCAAGCCGGTTCTCACCGGCATTGACGCGCAGGCGCTGGGGCTCAAGCTTGGCAAGCGCGGCGAAATCATTGTCGACGATCAGCTGCGCACCAATCTTCCCAACGTGTATGCAATCGGCGACGTCGTCGGCGGCAAGCTGCTCGCGCACAAGGCGGAAGAAGAAGGCGTGATCGCGTGCGAGGTGATGGCGGGCCACAAGGTGCACATGGACTACAAGTCGATGCCGTCGGTAGTGTACACGTGGCCGGAGATCGCCACGGTGGGTCTCGCGCAGCACGAAGTCGAAGCGAGCGGTCGCAAATACAAAGTCGGCCGCTTTCCCTTCTCCGCCAATGGGCGCGCCCGGACAGCTGGCGACACTACGGGCTTCATCAAGTTCATCGCCGACGCCGACACCGACGAACTGCTCGGCGCGCACATGATTGGACCGAACGTATCGGAGCTGATCGAGGAAGCGGTGCTGGCGTTCGAGTTCCGCGGCTCGTCGGAAGACATCGGCATCACGGTGCATTCGCACCCGACGCTGAGCGAAGCTGTAAAGGAAGCCGCCCTGGGCGTGCTCGGCCGCTCCATACACATATAAGACCCGTGCGGCCGTTCGCTTCTCCCCTCCCGCCTCTCTCCTCCCGCGCATGAAGCAGGTCATCCGGCCGTTGGTGGCGGCCGATCGGAGTGGCGTCTTCAGAATCCTGGAGAGCGCGGGCAATTTCACGCCGGAAGAAGTTGGAACTGCGCTGGAGCTGATTGACGAGTGGCTCGAGCTCGGTGAGCACAGCGGCTATCTCACCTACGTGCTCGAAGATCAGGGCGAAGACGAGTCGAAGGTGTGGGGCTACGTGTGCTTCGGCCCGACGCCTTTGACTGAATCGACTTTCGATTTGTATTGGATCGCCGTGGACAAGGCCAAACATCGCTCGGGCGTCGGCAAGAAGCTGTTGAAGTTCGCCGAGGAGGAAGTGATGCGACGCGGCGGCAGGCTGCTGCTGGTGGAGACGTCGTCGCAGGAGACTTACGGCGGGACGATCGCGTTCTACGAGAAGACCGGCTACGATCTGGTCGGCAAGATCAAAGACTATTACAAGACTGCCGACGACAAGCTGGTATTCGTGAAGCGGTTGCCTGCTTCGACTCCGACACCCATCGTCGAAGATGAACGCAGCGTGCCGAAGCAGGAAGCACAGACTCCCGTTATGAGCGCGGGCTGATGCCGAATAAGGCGAGCCAAATGGAATACCGCGAGGCTCGCGACGACGACATCGACCAGCTGGCTTCAATCCGCGCCCGGGAATGGGGAGACCAACAATACTGGCGCGATCGGATCGGCGGATATGTGTCAGGTGCGCTGAATCCGCAGCAGGCGCTCGCGCCGCGCGTGGTCTACGTCGCGGTCGACAATTCGCAGATCACCGGATTCATAGCCGGTCATCTCACACGTCGCTTTGATTGCGACGGTGAGCTCGAGTGGCTAAACGTCGTTCCCGAAAAGCGTCGCGGCGGCGTCGCGCGGGAGCTGCTACTCGTACTCGCTTCCTGGTTCGCGGAGAAAGGCGCGAAGCGAGTCTGTGTCGACGCTGACCCCGAGAATCCAACGGCGCGCGCGTTCTATCGAAAGAACGGCGCCGAGGATCTGAATCCGCATTGGCTGGTGTGGTCGGACATTACCGAGCTACTGAACGTCGAGGGTTGAGCGTTCGTACGGAAATTCCTTACGGAAAAGTCCTACACTTTTTGAGGTTCCTGCCTACAGCATGAACTGAAGTCTCGCCTATCCTCGGCCAAATCGAGGAGGCGTTATGAGACGACTGAAGCAAGCCGCGGTTGTCGTTGTTGTCCTCTTTGCGCTCGCGCAACTGATCCGGCCTCAGCGCGCCAACCCGCCGATCGATCCCAGCCGCACTATTGAAGCACACGTGAGTGCGACGAGCGCCCTGGTGCCGCTCCTCGATCGATCGTGCGGCGACTGCCACTCGTATGCGACTGAGTGGCGATGGTACAGCAAAGTCGCGCCACTTTCCTGGGCGATGAGCTATGCAGTAAGTCGCGGGCGGCAAACGATCAACTTCTCCGAGTGGAGCGCTTATTCGCCCGAGCAGCGTAAGGCAATGCTCGCCGCCTCATGCTCCGACGCTCACAACGGAAAGATGCCCGGCCTTTACACGCTCTTCCGTTCGGACACCCGGCTCTCGGCGCAGGACGTCGAGACGATTTGCGCGGCGTCGCGCGAAACCGAGGCCAAAGCGCAAACAAGCGCCGATACACAGCTAAGGAGATAGCAATGCCAAACCTCGAAACCAAAGTCGACGATTTTCTGGCTCAGAAACGAATTGCGATCGCCGGCGTTTCGCACGACAACAGCGGTCATCCCGCCGCCAATTTGATCTACAATCGGCTGAAGAAGACTGGCCATGAAGTCTTCGCGGTGAACCCGAACATGCAGACCTTCGAGGGCGATCGCTGCTATCCGAATCTGCAGGCCATACCTGGTGGCGTCGATGGAGTCGTGATCATTACCCGTCCCGAGATCACCGAGCGAATCGTCCACGACTGCGGCGAAGCGGGCGTACGGCGCGTGTGGATGCACGAGTCGATGGCGAAAGGCTCGAGTGTTTCGCGGGAGGCAGTGGAGTACTGTCGCCAACAGGACATCAACGTCATCGCCGGCGCGTGCCCGATGATGTTCGGCGAGGGCGTCGACTTCGGGCACAAATGCCAGCGCTGGTTGATGGGCGTAGCAGGGAGGTTGCCAACATGAATCGCCGAAAGGTCGCGTGGATTCTGGTGCTGATCGTCGAGCTATCGTTCGTCGGTTGGGGTGCAATGGCCGCCGCTTTTCCCCATCAGCTGATCGGACCGAACGGTCTGCCGATCATCGCCGCCGGTTACGAGGGCTACACCAAAGCGACGTGGTCCGGATTGCTGGCAGCGTCCGCGCCCACCGCCGCATACATAGAAGTGCTGTTCCGCACCTACGGCATGTTCAACGTAGGGTTCGGCATACTCGGCGTAGCGATCGCCGCTACCGCTTTTCGCCGTGATGAGCGCTGGGCATGGTGGGCATTGCTCCTCGGCAATAGCATCACGCTGGTCTCAGCGATGACCTACGATCGAATGGTGAACGCGATCGGACCGTTCGAGATGTCGGAATACCTCGGCTTGGCCATGATCTTCGTTGCGCTCGCGCTCACCGCTCCGTTCCGGGTGCGGCGCGCGGATATCAGTAGTACGAGAACTGCGACAGCGTTTGAAAGTGCGTCCCCGCGTCCGGGCCGTTTGTGAACACGAAATCGCCGCTCTTGGTCAGCGGACGATTGCCGTCGTACGTGTACGTATAGTTGATGACATAGTTCACGCCGTCACCGGTGCGCGTGACGCGCGCGGGATTCCCCTTCTGGAGCTGCACACCAGGCAGCAACACGAGGTGGTCGCCGAATTCGGTGTGAACGAGACTGAAGCCATCGACGTTCAGCTTGTCGTCGTATTGCTCGTAGTGATCGGTGTAGGTGGCATCGGTCTGCACGCCATCGATTGGCGGATGATGCTCGGTGACATCGGTCAGGTTGCCAGCGACGTCGTATGAGAAGGTCATCGTCTTGTCGATAATGAACCCGCCGGTCACCCGGCGATCGCGCTCGAGCTCCGTCAATCGCGAGCCGGAGTAAGTCAGAAAGACGGTGGTATAGACCGTTCCGGCTTCGTCCACATACTTGACGAGACCGACGCGCCCGGCATTGTCGTACACGTAATCGAGCCGATCGTGATTGCCACCGCTGTTCTGCATCGCGCTGAGGCGGCCGCCTGCGTAGGTCAGATTGTAATTCCGAGCACCGGATGCGAAGGACGCGCCGAGGACCCGCCCGGTGGCATCGTATTCAAAGTGATAGTACGGCGAAGGAAGATTCGGGATTACGATGTCCTTGAGAAAGACGCCAGGTCCAGGGCTCGGGCTGGTGATTCCCGAGTCGCTGCAGGCGGTCAGCGTCGCTGCGGCGAGCGCTGTGATAAGAGCACTGCGAATTCGCATGTTAGTAAGTTCGGATGTGGCGCGTCGAGCGCGCAGTATTCGATGAAGCACGACTATTAGTCACCGCGAAAGCTGAAATGGCTCGATTCACGGAGAATTAACTCCTGATTAACCAGCATCTGCATCCGTTTGCAGAACGAAGCGGGATGAGACTGGTGACGACGACGCCATATGTTACACGCATGTCCAAAGACATCACGATTCGCGCGGCGACCGCAGACGATGTCCGTGCACTCGGTCGACTCGGAGCGCTGCTGGTGCAATTGCATCACGATCTCGACCCAAAACGATTCATCGCGCCGACATCCCAGACTGAAGATGGCTATGGCTGGTTCCTCGGCAGCCAGGTCAAGAAATCGGGCGTGATCGTCCTGGTTGCCGTACGCGACGGCAACGTCGTTGGTTACACCTATGCCGGAATCGAGGGAGTGGATTACATGGCGCTGCGCGGACCGGCCGGCGCTCTTTACGACATTGTCGTCGACCCGGCAGAGCGCGGCCAGGGAATTGGCCGACAGTTGTTGATGGCGACTCTGTCGGCGCTGAAGGACCGCGGCGCGCCACGTGTCGTTTTGTCGACTGCGCAGGGCAACGAGGCAGCGCAACACCTGTTCGACAGCGCGGGATTTCGCCGCACGATGATCGAGATGACGCGGGAGCTGGACTGACGTTCGCGTCGGGTGAATCACTGAGCGACAATCGTTAGTCGCATAGTTTCTGCGTTGTCAGGGAGCATGACGGAACAAACACATATCGATCAGACTGAGTCGAACACGCGGGCGGATTTTTTCGCCAACGCACTGGACCCACTATCCCAGGCAAAGATTCGCGAGCGGGTGATTCGCCTCGCATTTGGAAATGATCCCAGCCGCTTCGATGAGTTCGTGAGCGTACTGAGCGAAGCGACGCCCCCGGGGGTCGAAGTCATCCTCCGCGGCAGCGCCGTCACCGGACACAAATTCGGATCCGACGAGCCGTTCGACGCGGAGGGCCCTGGAACGAGCGATCTCGACGTCACCTTCGTCGGTGGTGACATGGTGATGTTGTTTCGGGAGTTTCACATTCCGGGAATTCACTCGGTGCCGTTGAGCGAAGAGCACCCATTCGCATCGCCGACGCTTGCGCCAGTTCGTAAGCGACTGTGCGCGATGGTGAATCGACCAGTGAATCTCCAGGCGACGACGTCGCTCGTGCAGAACGTGCGCGACCTGGCGATGGACCAACCCTATCTGGTGTTGATCAAGAAGCCGGAGGAATGACGAGCCTACGGCTGCTCACATACAACATCCGCGAAGGCGGAGTTGGTCGCGCCGAGCAGATCGCCGATGTGATCAAAGCCGCGGACGCGGATGTGGTGGCGCTGCAGGAGGCGAGAGTCCCCGACATCGTCGAGCAGATCGCCCGGCTCGCGGGCTTCGAGTTCTTCGGGTCGAAACCGGCGCACTCGACCGGCTTTCTGAGCAAGGCGCCGGTGGTGACGTTCCAGTGGCGGAATCCACCCCGCGCTCGGCACGCGGTGCTGGAGGTAGTGCTTGGCGACGGGTTGCCGAGGCTGTTCGTATTGCATCTGCGTGCGTGGTTCTCAAACTGGACAGAGCGACACCGCGCGCGCGAGCTGCGAGGGCTGCTCGACGGAATCAACGAGCAGCTGGCGAAGGAAAAGCGCGCGTTCGCGTTTCATGTGCTGGCGGGTGATTTCAATGCGCTGGCGCCAGGCGAGAAGCTCGACGCATCGCCAATGCCGAGGTGGATCCGCGGCATGATCTGGCTGAGTGGGCGAGACATCGCGCGCAGCACCATCGAGATGATGCAGTCGGAGGGCTACGCGGATGCGTGGCGGACGCTGCACGCGAATCAGGAGACCGAACCGGGCTACACCTTCCCGGTGTGGGGTCCGCACGTGCGCCTCGATTATGTGTTCACGCCGAAGGAGTACGCGTCGCGATTCATCAAATGCGAAGTCCGACGCGCGCCGCAACAGGTGCGGACGGCGTCGGACCATTTGCCGCTGCTGGTCGAGATCGCGACCTGATCTTTTAGAAGCGCGCTTCCAGATCCTTCTTCGGAGGCGCGGCCCCGGCACCCAGACCCGAGCCGGCGTGTTGCTCCTGGTGAACGCCCTCCGCGAACTCCTCGATCATCTTGCGATTGAACGCGGGAATGTCGTCGGGCTTGCGACTGGTGACGAGGCCCTGATCGGTTACCACTTCGCGATCGACCCACTCAGCGCCGGCATTTTCCAGATCGGTGCGTAGCGAAGGCCACGAGGTGACGCTGCGGCCATCGACCGCGTTCGCCTCAATCAGCATCCAGGGTGCGTGGCAGATCGCCGCGACAGGCTTCCCGGCGTCGAAGAAGCTGCGCACGAAATCGACCGCTTTTTGATTTTGGCGCAGGTGATCAGGATTCATCACGCCTCCGGGGAGCATCAAGGCGTCGAAATCACTGGCGTTGGCTGAATCCAATGCCTGATCGACTTTGATGTCCTCTCCCCAGTGATCGTGTTCCCAGCCTTTGATCGATCCCTGCGTCGGTGAGACCACCGTCGTTCTCGCACCCGCAAGGTCGAGCGCTTTGCGCGGCTCCAGAAGCTCGACTCTTTCTACTCCATCAGTCGCCAGGATCGCGACTTTTTTCCCTCTCAAATCCTGCGCTGCCATTGTTCTCTCCCGTTCGATTTGCCCTCTGAGAGAGCAGGCACCGCGCCACCAAATCCGGCTCTTGCGGAACACCAGTTCAGCCGTAGACTTGGCTGAGTTAACCGTTTAATTAAATCAGATGATTAAAACGAAACAGACCAGAACCCGGAAGCCCTCGCCCGCGCGCGAGGCAGCGACGGAGCAGAAGATCCTCGACGCCGCGCGAGCCGTGTTCCTTCGTCGCGGAACCGCCGGCGCCCGGATGCAGGAGATCGCGCGAGAGGCGGGCGTCAATCAGGCGCTGCTCCACTATTACTTCCGCAGCAAGGAGCGCTTGAGCGCGGCGGTGCTGCAGCAGGTCGCATCAAAGATCTTCCCCGCCCTCGTGCACACCGTCAGCAGCGAGACTTCGCTCGACGACAAGATCGATACCCTGATCGCCATCTACCTCGACACGCTGTCAGAGAACCTGTTCGTCCCCGGGTACCTCCTGTCCGAGGTACACCACAATCCCGAGCGCATCGAGAAGCTGTTGACCGGCGCGGTTGCCGCGAGCCCGAAAACGGTTGCGCCCCTGATGCTGATGAAGCTCGAGACACAGATCAACGAGCAGGTAAAGGCGGGCAAGATGCGGCCGATAAAGGCCCAGCAGTTCCTCATCAACCTCGTCTCGCTCTGCGTTTTCCCATTTGCGGCCAGGCCGATGCTGAAGCTGGTGCTGGGAATGGATGACGCCGCCTTCACGCGATTCATCGAACAGAGGAAGAAGGAGCTGCCGCAATTCTTCCGCAGCGCACTCAGGCCATGACACATCACCCATTGACCGCCGCGCTCATCGTGTCCTTTGCTCTCACTGCCGCAAAAGCCGCGGCGCAGGATACCACTCAGGTCGCACCGGGCGACACACTTCGGCTCGGCGCGTTGCAGGACAGCGCGGTGATGCGCAGCCCGCGTGGTCGCGAGCTGACGCTGCTGCTCGAGCAGTCGCGGCTCAGACAACAGAATCTCAACGCACAGCGTCTGCCCTCACTCTCCGTCGAAGGCCAGGCGCAGTATCAGTCCGACGTCGCGCGTCTACCAGTGACTCTGCCGGGCGGACTCTCGGTGCCAACACCGCCGAAAGACACCTATGACGCGCACGTCGCCGCAGGTGAGAAACTCTTCGATCCAACCATCGGGCCTCAACGCGCCGTCGAAAACGCACAGCTCGCCGAATCGCAGGCGAGACTCCGCGCACAGCTCTATCCACTGCGCCAGAACGTGAGCGATGCGTTCTTTGCCGCGGCCCAGGCTCAGGCTCAGATCGCCGAGCTTCAGCTGACAATCACGGATCTCGAAGCCCAGCTCAAGGTGGCGACGGCTCGGGTACGTGAAGGCACCGCTCTGCCCAGTGAAGAGCGAGCGCTGCGCGCGGAGATTCTGCGTCGCCGGCAATCAGTCGCCGAAGCAGGAGCCAGTCGGCGGGCGGCACTGGCAACCCTCGCTGATCTGACCGGTCAGTCGTACGACAGCACCACTTTGCTCGCCACGACCGATCTCTCGACGATCGTTGCGCGCACGCGCGATTCGCTCGCGATTCTGAGATCACGCCCCGAGTACGAGCAGTTCGCTCGCGCGCGGGCAGTACTTGAACAGCAGGAGCGCGCGCGCAGATCGCAGGATCTGCCGAGACTGTCGGCGTTTGGACGCGCAGGTTACGGCCGACCGGGACTGAACCCGCTCGCCAACAAGTTCGAGACCTACTGGGTCACCGGCCTGCAACTGCAGTGGACCCCGTGGACATGGGGGACCAGCGGCCGAGACCGTCAGATCCTCGAGCTGCAGCGCCAGATCCTGGATGCTGAAGAGCAGGAGTTCACCAACACGGTGCGCCGCGGGATCGAGAGCGATCTCGCAAACATCGACCGTCTCGAAGCGGCCGTAAAGGACGATGATGAGATCGTCAGACTTCGCGAAAGCATTCTCACCGAAACGCGCGCGCGATTCAACGAAGGCGTGGTGACTTCTGCCGAATACGTCGATCGACAGACGGATGTGCTGAGCGCGCGCACCACCCGCGCCTTGCATCGCGTCGAGCTTGCCCAGGCTCGTGCGCGCTTCCTAAACACGCTGGGCATCGAGGCCCGCTGATGCGAATCAGAACTTTTCTGCGCCGCGTCGGCTTGGCGCCTGCCGTGCTCGTCGTTACCGTGGGATGTCATCGCGGCTCGACGCCTGACGCATACGGCAACTTCGAGGCAGACGAAGTGTCGGTCTCGGCGCAGGCCAGTGGACAGCTGATGTCGTTCACGCCAATCGAAGGCGCTCGACTGCACGTTGGGGAAGTCGTCGGCGTCGTCGACACCACTCAGCTCGCGCTCGAGCGCGCGCAGATCGTCGCCCAGCAGCAGGCGACCGCGGCACGCGTCGCTGAAGCCGGCCGACAGATCGGCGTCTTTCAGGCGCAGCTGGATATTGCGCGCAGAAACTACGAGCGCATGCAGCGCCTGTTCGAGGAGCGCGCTGCGACAGCGCAGCAACGAGACCAAGCCGAGCGCGACTACAAGACTTTGGTGGCGCAGATCGAGGCAGCAAAGGCGCAGCAGCAGAGCGTGTCGCGCGATGCCGCATCGAGCGCAGCACGCGTTGCCCAAATCAATGATCAGATCGCCAAAAGCAGAGTGGTGAATCCGGAAGCGGGAACAGTCCTGGCGACGTACGTGAAAACCGGCGAGGTCGTTCAGTCAGGTCAGCCGCTATATAAAATCGCGGACGTCGACACTTTGATTCTGCGCGCCTATGTCACCGAGAAGCAGTTGGCGTCGGTGAAGATCGGACAGCAGGTGCAGGTGCACATCGATCAAGGCGGGAACATCTTCACGTCGGCCGGCGTGGTGCGCTGGATCGCAACGAAGGCGGAGTTCACGCCGACACCGGTGCAGACGCGGGACGAGCGAGCTGACCTCGTTTACGCGATCAAGGTTTACGTTCCGAATCCAAAAGGGGTGCTCAAGATCGGAATGCCCGCCGATCTGACACTCGGACCGGTGCCGGGTCGGCAACCGTCTTGAGCAACGCGGTCGAAGTCAAAGCCCTCAGCAAATCGTTCGGTGCGGTAATGGCACTGGACGATGTGACGATCGACGTCACCGAAGGCGAGCTGTTCGGGCTCGTTGGGCCCGATGGCGCCGGCAAGACGACGCTGTTCCGAATTCTCACCACGCTGCTCGTTCCCGACAAAGGCACGGCGACGGTCTGCGGTCTCGACGTGGTGAAGGACTTATGGGCAATTCGCTCGCGTGTCGGCTACATGCCCGGCGGCTTCGCTCTCTATCCCGATCTGAGTGTCGCCGAGAACCTGGAGTTCTTTGCCGCCGTGTTCGGAACTACGGTCGACAAAGGTTATGACCTGATCGCTCCCATCTACAAGCAAATCGAGCCGTTCAAGGATCGTAGAGCGGACGCGCTGTCGGGCGGCATGAAGCAGAAGCTGGCGCTGTCGTGCGCACTGGTGCACCGGCCCGACATTCTGCTGCTCGACGAACCGACGACCGGTGTCGATGCCGTTTCGCGGCGCGAGTTCTGGGACCAGCTCGGGAATCTCAAGGCTTCGGGGCTGACGATCGTCGTGTCGACGCCGTACATGGACGAAGCGCTGCGCTGCGATCGCGTCGCGCTTATCCACGGCGGGAAGATTCTGGAAATCGATCCACCGCGGGAAGTGGGCAGCAGATATCCACTTCCACTCTTCGCCGTCCGCGGCGCGAATCGATTTCAGCTACTCAAGGCGTTGCGCGAATTTCCGCACGCGCACGCGGTGTACCTGTTTGGCGAAGACCTGCACTACACCGATGCCCGAACTGGAGTAGCGACAGCAACCGTCATCAACGAGCTTCGCGAGTTCCTTGCTGGGCGCGGGCATCAGGACATCGAAGTCTCCCCGATCAAGGCTGGAATCGAAGACAGCTTCATGGAGCTGATGGGTGGCGCGCCTCCGCCCACCGCGGAAGCCGCATGACGGGGCCTACCCCGCCCGACACCAGCATTGCGATCGACGCGCGTGATCTCACCCGCCGTTTCGGATCTTTCGTCGCCGTCGATCGCATCACCTTCGACGTGAAATCCGGCGAGGTCTTCGGTTTCCTTGGCGCTAACGGCGCGGGTAAAACCACTGCGATCAAGATGCTGGTCGGATTGCTCGAGCCGAGCGAGGGCGTCGCGCACGTCGCCGGATTCGATGTCAGGCTTCAGCGCGAACAAATCAGACGCAACATCGGCTACATGAGTCAGCGCTTCTCACTGTACGCGGACCTGACCGTGCGGGAGAACATCAGACTGTACGGTGGGATCTATGGGTTGTCGGCGGCGGTGATCGAAGAGCGCACCCAGCGAGTGCTCGAAACACTCGGTCTCACCGGCAATGCGGGCGATCTCGTCGGCAAACTGCCCCTCGGCTGGAAACAGAAGCTGGCCTTCTCGGTAGCCCTGCTGCACGAGCCGAAGATCGTTTTTCTCGACGAGCCGACCGGCGGTGTCGACCCGATCACCCGCCGGCAGTTCTGGGAATTGATCTACGCTGCGGCAGCACGTGGAACCACTGTGTTCGTCACCACGCACTACATGGACGAAGCAGAATACTGCAACCGGATCTCGATCATGGTTGATGGGCAGATCGAGGCAATGGGAACGCCCGCCGAGCTCAAGGAGGATTACGGCGCGGAGAGCGTGGACGAGGTTTTCGTGCAGCTGGCGCGCCGCGCGACGAAGGGAGAAGCAGCGTGAACTGGAACGCGCTGCGTGCGTTCGTGGTCAAGGAGCTGCACCACATCCTCCGTGATCGGCAGACGCTGACCGTGCTGTTGATGATGCCGCTGGTGCAGGTGATTCTGTTCGGTTACGCGCTGCG
>DASTGU010000148.1:0-24431 GCA_035718845.1 Gemmatimonadaceae bacterium
CGCCTGTTCGATCTCCGTCGCTATGGAATGACCTACGCGAAAGCGGTGATCAATGGATACATCACCGGATCCGGAGCTGCGCCGTGGGGCAGCAACGGCGGCGCCGAGAACACTCGCCGTACGTACAAGACATCGGCGGAAGCTTTCGCAGATCGTCATCGCCTCTATGCGATTCCGCAGGACCAGATCGACATCAGTAAAGTCGGCGGACAGTTGACGCTGACGCAGAATCCGGGCTGGTAAAAAGTCCGGCCGAATAAGAAAGGGACGGCGAGAGCCGTCCCTTTTTTATTGCGTCATTTTCTTAGCGGTGGCGCAGCCGAAAGATCTGTATGGAGTCTGCCACGTTTGGCACCAGCAGCATCTCGCCCGCAGGCGTACGCAAAGGAACCAGGCCGGCCGCATCGCGAGGGGCGAGGAAGCCGCTCTCTGCCGGCGAGACTGGGATGAAGTGCCCGTGCCCGTCGCCTCTCAACCAGAGACCGTTGCCCGCGTCAGCGCGCGGTGTATTTGGCTCGGCCTGGTACAGGTTTCCCGCAACGACGAGATCGAGATTGCCGTCGCCATCGACGTCGCGCGCGACTATGCCTTTCACGGGTGAGATCTGCGCCGCGTTGGGTAGTCTCGTCATGCTGAACTTTCCGGCGCCGTCGTTGTGCAGGAAGACGCTGGCGAAGGTGTCGACCTCATAATGCAGCGCTTGCTTCAGCTGCGGTGCCCCGAAGAGCTGTTCCACTGTTGCGGAGGCAAAGGTGCCAAACGTCGGGAATTTGATGGCCGTGGTGTAGACATCGCGTCCCAGCGGCGCCATGCCGGCTAACGAGTACGATGTGCCGTTGATCCGATCAGCGAGGATAACGTCTGTTGTCTGATTGCCGGTGAAATTGCTCGCGAAAACCTCGAGAGTGCTGTCCTTTGATGTCCTGTAGGTATAATTGAGTCCGAGATTCCCGGCGACGATATCCGGACGGCCGTCGCGATCGAAATCACCCGTCGCGATGCTGAACCACCAACCACGATCCGATGGTAGCCCGGTGGCCTGCGTGACATCTGCGAAGCGATTGCCCTCGTTCTTCAGAAATTGAATCGGCATCCATTCGCCGACGGTCACGAGATCGAGCCGGCGGTCTCCGTCGAGATCGACCCATGCCGCATCGGTGATCATCCCGCCTGGATCGATGAGCATCGGGGCGACCTGTTGCGTGACATCAGTGAAGTGCCCGCCTCCATCGTTGCGGAGGATATAGCTGCGTGTCGGATACGGATACTTGCGCGGCGTCAACCGACCGCCGACGAACAAATCCGGCCGTCCGTCGCCATTGTAGTCACCAACCCGCACCACGCTCTTGCTGGTCAGCATTTCGGGTAAGGCGCGCCCGTCGCGAACGAAGCGACCGTTGCCCTGATTGATGTAGAGTCGATCCTGCAGCAACGGTGAGCTCGGTGATCCGACGTAGCTTCCGCTCGCGACGTAGAGATCAGGGCGACCATCGCCGTTGGCATCGAAGAACACGGCGGACCAATCGTCGAACGCCTTGTCCGCCTCCCACGGCTCGCCCTCGGCCGACTCTGTAAAGCTGCCGTTTTTCTGCTGGATGAACAGCTTGCCGGCGCCGCCCGGCGAGCCGCCGATGTAGATGTCATCGAGGCCATCGTCATTCACGTCGGCCACCGCGATCGCCGGTGCGTGGGCAGAAAGCACATAGGGAAGGAGCGGTTGGATACTGAAGTCTGCGGTGGACGCGGCCGCCTGTTTGTAGGTGAGGCCGGGCAGCTGCACGGGCTCGAACCAGCGATTCGTTGTCGCCGCTGGTCCGCTCGTCTGGATGCCGCTGCTTGGCCGGGCGTCCGACTCCTTCACCGCGACAATTCGGTCCGCGGCCACATTGGTGAGAATCTGGTGGCGGCCGTCGGGCCAATTGATCTCGAGTGTGTCAACCCGCGCATTCCTGCCGATTCCGATGTGAATCCTTGGATCGACCGACGACATGAATCCACGGTATGGCGAGCTGTAGAAGTATTGCTTCACTCGCCCCGTGTGCGCCATGATTTGAGCACCGACGCCCGCTGTCAGCTGGCGCGGCTGCTCTCCTTCCAGTCGGAGCTCGAGATAGTGGTGAGCATCGTCCGCCGGTCTGACATTCTCGTAGACGAACGCCGGACCATTGATGTTGTTGACGACTAGATCGAGCTTGCCATCGTTGTTCAAATCGGCGTAAGCGGCCCCATACGATAGCGACTTCTGATCCATTCCCCACGCCTGCGCTTTATTGGTAAAAGTCAGGTCGCCGTTGTTGTGAAATATGAAATTCGAAAACTCGTACGAGGGAAGCTCGCGCAGCATCCGACGCGCGACGGGATTATCGCCGCGGCGCATCGCCGTATATGCGGCAGCCATGTAGTCGAGATCGTTGACTGCCTTCGGATATCCGTTGCCGATGAAAATATCCTTGTTGCCGTCGTCGTCGAAGTCCGCGAACAGCGCGCTCCAGCTCCAGTCCGTCGCCGAGACGCCCGCCATCCGGCTGATTTCGCTGAATACCGGAACTCCGTCCGGCGTGAGCCCGTTGCTCAACTGCAACGCGTTCTGCGAGTAGTCGATTCGATGGCCGCGCTGAATGATCTCCGCGTTCGACGCCATCGTGGTGTTGCCGTTGATCCTTTTGCGCCGCACGATGTCGCTTGGCAGCATGTCGACCTGCATGATGTCTTCGCGACCATCGTTATTGAAATCGGCGATGTCGACACCCATCCCCGCCTGACTGGTGTGCTTGAAAGATTTTGCCGCAACGTTGGTGAAAGTGCCGTCGCGGTTATTCAGATAAAGCACGTCGTTCGGCAGTCCGTCGTTCGAGACGTAGATGTCCGGCCAGCCATCCCCATTCAGGTCGCCAATCGCGACGCCCAAGCCGAATCCCGCGTCGCGCAGGATGCCGGCCTTCTCCGATACGTTCGTGAAATGGCCCGGTCGTCCGCCTGGGCAGTCGTTGTGATATAGCTGGTTGAAGCTGCCGGGCGTCGAGTCGCGCCCGGCCGTCGGGTGATTCGAGACGCCGCGCGTGAAATCTTTCGGCGAGTTGTTGAGGACGAAAAGATCGAGGCAGCCATCTCGATCGTAGTCGAGGAAGGCAGCGTGCGTTGTGAAGCCCGTGTCCGCGATACCGTACTTCGCAGCTTCCTCGGTAAATGTGCGATTGCCGTTGTTGACGAAGAGGAGGTTGGCCCTGTCGTCGCCCTTCAGTCGCTCCGGTCCGGAAACGGAGACGTAGATGTCGAGCAGGCCATCGCCATTGATATCAACCATGCTGGCGCCCGTCGCCCATCGCGTAGTCGCGACACGAGCGGATTTCGTGATGTCCTGGAACTTCATCGAGCCTTTGTTCAGATACAGCCGGCTTGACACCATGTTGCCGCTGAAGAAAATGTCCGGCAAACCATCGTTATCGATGTCGCCAACCGCGACCCCGGCGCCGTTGTAGATGTAGACGTCGGTCTGCACGTTGAAGGAATCAGTCGCCTTGATGGTATTCGCGAAGTCGATTCCCGTTTCGCTCGCGGGTAGCAACTTGAAAAGTGCCGGTTCGGATCTACGAGAACACCCGGACAGGCACAGCAGAGTCGCCACCAACACCACCCCCCGGCGATGATGCGCCGTCACCGACCGCGGAGTATTTTCTGGCATGGCCCAACAATATTTATCTCGCGTCATCAACCTGATACCTGAAGGATCACAGCGGTTCTGGACGAACGACGAATCTGAAGCGCGGCAGAGGTTGCTCGCTAGTGATCTCGACGCAGTTCTCGCGATCGATGGATCCTTCGCGCTGGTGGTCCAGGATGGCGAGCGCGTTCTCCTCGCCCGCAGTCTGGATCGACCGCTCCGCTACTTCCTCGCAAAGGCTGTCGACGGGCCAGTGCTCATCGTCGCTGAGAGGATCGACGAGATCGCCGCGGAGCTCGGCCGGCGTGGGTGGGCGGACCAATTTCATCCATCATACACGCGGATGGTGCCGGCGCACCACATCACGACTCTGCGTCTGATTGGCTGTCCCGATCCGAATCCGGTTTACCGTCGCTTCTTCGATCCTCCGCGTGGAACCTTACCAACCGATCTCGACGTCATCGGCCGGCAATACATAGCGGCGCTTTACACAGAGATCCGCCATTGGCTAAGGGCACAGGATCCAATGGCGCCGATCGGCGTCCCGTTCTCCGGCGGAATCGACAGTGGCTCGGTGCTGCTCTGTCTCTACAAGGCGCTCCTCGACGAAGGGCAATCACCTTCGAGACTGAAGGCTTTCACTCTTTCGATCGACGGTGAAGGCGACGATGCGAAGCAGGCCCGGGAATTCCTCCGGCGCACCGATCTGGAGATGTTTGGCGAGGTGCTCGAGGTCTCTTCGACGGCGCTCGATCCACTTCGTGCAATCGCGGTCATCGAAGACTACAAGCCGCTCGATGTCGATTGCGCCGCGGTCAATCTCGCGCTGTTGTCGTGCATCAGGGAGCGCTATCCGGACTGGAAGCTGCTCGTCGACGGGGACGGCGGCGACGAGAATTTGAAAGACTACCCGATCGAGGCTAACAGCGAGCTGACCATCCGCAGTGTCGTCAACAATCGGATGCTTTATCAGGAGGGCTGGGGAGTCGAATCGATCAAGCACTCGCTCACTTACTCCGGTGGCTACAGCCGCGGCTGCGTCCGTGGCTACGCGTGCGCGCGCGAATTTGGGTTCACCGATTTCAGCCCGTACACTAGGCCGTCGGTGATTGCGGTCGCCGAGGCGATTCCTTTCGCCGAGCTGACCGAGGGATCCCACGAGCGTCTGTACGCGCTCAAGGGTGAAGTGGTGAAACGCGGCATCCGCGCGGTCCTCGGGATTGATATGCCAGCGTACGAGAAGCGACGTTTTCAGCACGGCTCGGTCTCGGCGGACAAGGTATCGCACTTGTTCCCGGAGAACGAAGCCCGGTATCGCCGGCATTTCGAGAAGCTGCACGCCGCTGTTGCGTGAGCCTTCAGAGCGCCGATAGCCGGATCAGAGGACTTCGTCCGCAGAAGCCGCGCGTCGAGCCATATCGCGCGCACGGCACGCTGCTCGAGAAAGAGCGGCGACCCGGTGGCAGAATCGAAGAGTCCCTCACCGTCTTCCTTACCGGCGCCGAGTGTCCGTTCGCGTGTTCGTTCTGCGATCTCTGGCAGTGGACTGTCGACGGGCCAACAACGCCCGGTGCGCTGACCGCGCAGCTCACCCAAGCGCTGGCAGAGGATCGCTACTCGAAGCCCGATCGCCTAAAGCTTTATAACGCGAGCAACTTCTTCGATCCGCGCGCAGTCCCGCCCACTGACGTCGACGGAATAGCCAGGTTGCTCGACGGAGTTGAGGCCGTCACAGTCGAATCGCACGCCGCGACCATCGGGAAACGATCGACGGATTTTGCTCGCTCGATTTCGGGGCGGCTTGAAGTAGCCATTGGGCTGGAATCGATCCACCCGGTGGCGATGGCACAGAGCAACAAGCGATTGGACTTGGCGCGGTTCGATCATGCAGTGACACTTCTCAAAGAGTACGACATAGACGTCCGAGTGTTCGTGCTCCTCGGTATGCCCTACGTTCCGTCTGCCGAGAGTGTCGAGTGGACAGTGCGCACTGTGGAGCACGCTGCGTCGATGGGAGTGTCAGTGGTTTCTATCATCCCGGTGCGCCGCGGAAATGGAGAGCTCGAGAGACTGGAGCAGCTCGGCTTTTTCACGCCGCCAACGCTGAGTCAGCTCGAGGAAGCGATCAAGGCGACGATTGGCCAACCCAAAACCGTCGTAACCGTTGATCTCTGGGACATCGCTCAGGTGAACGCCTGTGAGGAGTGCAGGGAAGCGCGCGTTGCCAGGCTGCGTGCGGCGAACCTCACCGGCGTTTTAGAGGCTGCGCCATCGTGCGCAGCGTGTGGCCCGCAGTGAAGTCTAAATACGAAGTAGCAATAGTCGGCAGCGGCTTTGCGGGATCGCTTCTCGCGCGGATTCTTACGCGCCTCGGCTACGATGTGATCCTCCTCGAGCGCGGGTCGCATCCACGTTTTGCGATTGGCGAGTCGTCGACTCCGCTCGCCAACCTCTCCCTCGAGAGAATTGGCCTGCGGTATGGCCTCGACGATTGCTACGCGTTGGCGACCCACGGCCGCTGGCTGAAGAAGTTTCCCCAGCTGCGGCGCGGACTAAAGCGCGGTTTCACGTTCTATCGCCATCATCCTGGCGCCGAATTCGAGGATCGCGGTTTTGAGTCAGAGCGACTGCTCGTCGCGGCAAGCCCTGACGATGCGATCGCCGACTCGCACTGGTTTCGCGCCGACGTAGATCACCACTTCGTCCGACAGGCTGTCGCGGCGGGTGTCGCCTACCTCGATAACGTCGACCTCACAGCCAGCGATTTCACGAGCGACGGTGTGCGCCTACCGTGCTCCCGTCGCGGTCAGAAGGTAGAGCTCGAAGCTTCCTTCGTTATCGACGCATCCGGGCCCGGCGGTTTTCTCGCTCGGCAGCTGGCGATTCCGTCCGGCCTCGAGCGCACGCGCACGCGTTCGGCTCTGGTATTCAGCCATTTCGACAATGTCAGTCTGATGCAGGACGCGCTGCCGAGTCTGCCGACTGGGCCGTACTCCGAAGATTGGGCTGCAGTGCATCACCTGATCGACGAAGGCTGGATGTATTCACTCCGATTCGATCACGGCACGACGAGCGCCGGATTCCTGCTCAAGCGTGCGGCATTGAAATCTTTGCACAGCGGAACGTCGCCGCCGGACGCAGACTCGCTCTGGCAGGCGTTGCTCTCGCGATACCCAACTATCGCCAAACTGTTCGCCGGCGCGAAGCCCACTATGCCGATCGCGTTCCGCCCACTCATCCAGCATCGTCTCACCAAATCAGCAGGCGATCGCTGGCTGCTGATGCCGCACGCGTTTGCGTTCGTCGATCCGCTGTTCTCGACTGGAATTTCCTGGAGCCTGCGCGCGGTCGAGCGGATTGCACTGATGTTCGAGGAAGCCGCGCGGTCGTCGCGTGTCCCGTCGACAAACGAGCTCCGGCGCTACTCCAACGTCCTCAGCGCCGAAGCGGATCAAATCGATTTGTTGGTCGCCGGCGCTTACAAAGCGATGACGCATTTCGATGTTTTCAGCGCGCAAGCGATGTTGTATTTCGCGGCTGTCTCCTTCGCCGAGGCGAGTCAACGGCTGCAGGCTGACGACTCAGTCGCGTGGCGGGGATTCCTCGGCATCGGCGATCCGGTTCTTGAGAGCTTGCCACGTGAGGCCCTCGCACGGCTGGATCAAATGCTTGGGCGCCGGGGCGCGGCGCCAGGAGTTGAAGAACGGCTCGGCTTTGTGCGGTGGATCAACGAATCCACCGCACCGCGTAACGTCGCTGGGCTTGGCGACTCGAAGTATCGAAATCTTTACCCGGTCGATTTCGACGCATTGGTTGACGCTCACTGCCTTTTAGGGATGTCGCGTGAGGAGCTTGTCGCGGCGTTACCTGCCCTTCGCGGCTCGCCGTCCCCGAGACTCGCCCTTGCTGAGGAGGCTGGTCAAGCCGCATCCTTTGCGCGGCAGGGTGCCACCCGCGCACCACACTAATCCCAACCGGGGGAGAGTAATGGCTCAGGCGACACTCAAGAACCAGCAGACGATCATCGCGAACGAGCGGGAAATAATCCGCAATCAGCGCCAGATTATTCGCAACCAGGAACGCTTGCCCGAAGTGGTGCGCAATCAGGAGAAGATTCTCCGAAACCAGCAGGCCATCATAAGAAACCAGAAGCGCATACTGTCGAAGTTCAACCTGCGCTGAGCCAACTTTTCCTTGACGGTCGCTGGGCCAGGCCGCATAGTTGGCGCACTCCAAAATCCACGTTTTAGAGGATAGCGCATGTCCGCCACGATGCCCGACATCCATCCACTTTCGAGCCCTGCCTCGGGTTTCGTAGCGAGCCTGAACACTCGCTACCATAAGCTCGCCCTGCAGTCCTTCATGGTAATCGTGCTGTTTCACTGGGCCGAGCACCTTATCCAGGCTTACCAGCTTTGGGGGCTGCATTGGTCGCGGCAACAGTCCATGGGTTTGCTTGGCATGTATTACCCGTGGCTGATGAGGACCGAAACGCTCCACTATGGATTCGCGCTGGTGATGCTCATCGGTCTGTGGATCCTGCGCAAAGGATTCGTCGGCACGTCATACAAGTGGTGGATGGTGTCGTTCTGGATCCAGTTCTGGCACCATTTCGAGCACTTGCTGCTGTTCTATCAGGCGAACACCCACCACTACTTCTTCGGCGGGTCAGTGCCGACCAGTATCGGGCAGATCTGGTTCCCGCGCATCGAGCTGCACCTCTTCTACAACACCATCGTATTCATCCCGATGGTCGTCGCGATGTACTACCACGTCTATCCACCCGCACGTGACGCAGTGAAGATGGTCTGCGCCTGCGCGCGTCATCACGCCCCGTTAGCCGCGGCGGCCTGAGCTGGTGGCGGTACAGGATCCCCACGCAAACCTGCGCGATCGCGTTCTCAATCGCGTACTCCTGGGCGCCGGCGAATCAGAGCCGGCGATACGCGAAGCTGCAGCACGGGGCTCGGGCGTGCCGGCCGATCTGCAGGTGCTGATCGACAAGATTCATCAGCATGCGTACAAGGTCACCGATGAGGACATCGCGCGTGCCCAGGAGAAATACGGTGATGACAAGATCTTCGAGATAGTCGTCAGCGCCGCGCTGGGAGCGGCCAATCAGCGGCTGCAGGCCGGGCTGAGAGCTCTCAACGACGCATGAGGCTTGCGAAAGTCCATCGCGGACATCGGCTCCGCGAACGCGCAATCCTCGCTGTGATGCGGCTGATGATAGGCCACGCGCCTGGCGTTGTGCGCACTCTTTTTTATCGCAAGGAATTCTTCGGTCACCCGTTCTCGGAGCTGACCCAGCAGGTGATGCGCGGCCCGTCACCGTGGAGTGTTGGCGAGCGCGAGATCTTTGCTGCCTTTGTCTCGCGACTCAATCAATGCGTCTTTTGAACTAACGCCCACTCCGCGGTCGCGGAGGCAGCACTGGGTGACGGCAAGACCAAACTCGTCATCGACAACTATCGCACTGCGCCGATCGACGAAAAGCTGCGCGCGATGCTCGCGTTGCTCGAGATCTTCACACTGAGGCCGAAGGAGATCTCCGCTGCCGATGTGCGACAGGCGATCGAGAAAGGAGTGAGCCGCGAAGAGATCCGGGACGCGTTCTACGTCGCCTTCCTATTCAACGTCTACGACCGGCTCGCCGACACCCTCGGCTGGGAGCTTCCTGATCCGCGCTACTATCCGAAGGCCGGACAGTTCCTGCTCAAGAAAGGGTATCTGTAGCCTTATCTGGCTGACACCGTAGCTGGCCCCGGCTTCTTCGCGCGCCGAAGATCGAGCCACTTCGCAACCGGACCAACCGTCGCCAGCGCGTAAAACGCGGGAGCCGCGGTCACGCCAATCGGTAGCGGCACTCCCTCGTCTGCCATCAATCGAATCATGGTTTCTACGATGGCGATGATTATCGCAACCATGATCTGCTTCTGTCGTCCCCGCACAACGGTGCGAGGATCCGTGATCATGAAGAACACGAACAGCTGATACATCGGACCGGTGATCGGCGCGATCTCCGGCAACACTGGCTGCCCGAACAGCGTCGCCCGTGCCGTATTGAGCAGCAGAAAGCTGATGACGTAGGTCAGCGTGATGTGCAACACTCCGACGCGCGCCGCGATGATCAGGCCGAATATCCAGATCACCAGATTGGTTGTGACATCATTCCCGAACTGGTGACTCAGCACCGAAACACGATCCGGCGCTGCCAGCAGCAGTGTCGCGATTGCAAAATTAGTCGGGTTCCACAGGTGATTCTCGCGGTAGCGCAGCACGTACTTCGAAGCGATCGCGATAAATCCGCCAATCACGAATGGCCACAGTGCGCCGCCCTGTGGCTTGATCAACAGCGTGAGACTGATACCGCTGATGTAAGCGCTGAGCAGGTTGACGACCTTGCCGCGATCGAACCACGACAACAGCGCTTCGGTGAGCGTGCACACGCCGAGCGCGATCGCGAGTCGATCGTAGCCGCCAAGCAGGTGGTATCTCAGCTGGCCGACCACGAGCACGAGGGTGATCAGAAACGCGATCAGATACCTCGGATCGATTTTCGCGGCGCGGTGCCACGAGCGCACGAGTGTGTTCTGCGGCGTGACGCCGGCCTGAATCGCCTCGCTCATCGGATTAACGCTCTGGCTCGACGATGGTGTTGAAACGATCGATGGGCGGTCGCTGCACGATCTGCTGAAGTCCCGACGGCCAGTTGATCACGATGCGATCGACCCACTCATGCTTGCCGAGCCCAAAGTGTAAACGTCGATCGTTTTGACTTGCGAAGCCGGATCCACCGTCGACCACGCGTCTCTGCTTCAGATCGCCGGCCTCGAGCAGCACCTCGGCGCCGATCGCGCTGCGATTGCTGCGGGTTCCAACCAGACGAAAGGCGATCCAGTGATTGCTGCTGTCGGGGGAATCGCGATAGACCACGGCCGGTTGATTCTGATTGGCGACGATGATGTCGACTTCGCCGCGGTTCCACAGATCTGCCAGCGCGACGGCGCGGCCGTCGTACAAGTCAGTCGCACCAACTTTGCCGGCGACATCGACCCATCCCGCGACGCCGCGATTGAGATAAACCCGCGACTGTTCGTATCCTGAGAGACTGGCATTACCGAACGCTGGCCACGTCGCTGCATCCTCGAACAGGCGGCCGTTCGCGCCGGCGATCTTTGACATCGCGTACCAATAGCTCTTGTTGCGGTCTGCGGAGATGAAACCATTGGCCACGAAGAGCTCGTTCGCGCCGTCGTTGTTGAAGTCGCCGAACTGTGCGCCCCACGCCCAGCCCGCGTCCGCGACAGCGCCTTCCGCGACGTTCCGAAAGCGATGCGATGCAAGCATCTCGTTGACGCGGAGGTTGTTGTTCTGAAAGAGATATCCGCGTTCCGAGATGTTCGTCACGAACGCATCGAGGCGCCCGCGATTGAACGCATCACCGAGCGTCACCGACATCCCACTTTTCGATTCGCTCTCGAGGCCAGCAGTCGTCAAAATGAACCGGCGGCCATGATCGTTAAGATAGAGCTCCTCCGGGCCATAATCGTTGGCGAGGTAGATGTCCGGCCAGCCATCTCCGTTGAAATCGGCAGACGACGCGGCCAGAGTCCAACGGGTGCTCCCGACGCCCATCCTGTCGGTGACGTCCTCGAACTTTCCGTCGCCGAGGTTATGGAATAACAGATTCTTGCCGCCATTGGTGGCGTACTCGAAGCTGTTGTGCATGATCTTCGTGGTACTGAGGTGCCAGAGGTCGATGTCGCTGCGGAAATACGCAGTGACATAGAGATCGAGCAGCCCATCGCGATCGTAGTCGACCCAGATGGCGCCGTTGCTATTGACCCAGCGTCGCAGCCCGGCGGCCGCGGTCACGTCGACGAAATGCTTGCCGTCGATGTTCTTGAACAGCGCGAGATAGCCGTAGCGATAGACGAGGACGTCTTCGCGGCCATCGTTATCGAAGTCACCCCACACCGCGCCCATCGACACTCCCTCGCCGGGCTTGTTCACGTCCGCGATGCCCGCGGTGGCGGCGACCTCCTCGAAGGTCCCGTCACCGCGATTGCGGTAGAGCGCGTTGGGCTCGCCGAACTTGCTGTTAGTGAAGTAGAGGTCGGGGTGACCGTCACCGTCAAAATCAGTTACCGATACCGATGCTCCCAAGGCCGCGACGTGTGGTTCAACGCCCGCAATCTTGGGATCGAAAGTCGGCCGGTGGTGCAGAAAGCGAATCCCCGCGGCGGCGCTCACGTCGCGCAATACAAATCCCGGATGGCCGGCATCGATATCCGATCGAATCGGTCCGCTATTCAACCTCATCGCAATGAGGATTGCCGCGATGAAGGGAACTGCGATAATCGCTCGGCGAACGCCCGGCTTTGGACGAGTAGTCACGACGACAGTATAAGGCGCGGTCAGCGCAGCGTCGACAACCGCTTATCCACTATCCGGGTGTTGTACACTTTCTGGTAGCGAGCGTGCGCCGAGTCAGCGGGGTAGGCGTCGCCCGCGGCATACGGGTAAGACTTGATGCTGTGGAAGGGAAGCGGCGCCACAGTCGTTCCGAATGCCGTGTTCAAGTCGGAGTCCTTGATCCAACCGTCGGTATAAAGAAGGAAGTCTCGCCTCCAACCGGCCGGCAGGGCTCGGGCTGAGCTCGCATCAAATTGCAGCGTTGCCTCGTCCCCCGGCCCCATGATGACGTACATATCGTCTGCCTTGCGCAGCAGAGGCAGCACATCGCCGAACCGTGTGAAGGCGCCCTCGATCGGGCGCCACGGCGATTCCTTCGTCACGTTCGCGTAATCAAACCAATACGGCCCATAGCGGCCGCCCTTACGATACATGCGCGAGAATCCGCGCAGGTGGAGATCCGCGGAAGTCGGCTCGAGCGAAGTCATTCGACTGGTTGCCTGCGAAATCGTCCGCGCCACGAATGCCTGGTCCCAATAGATCTGCATGTTGGTGCGCAGGCGCACGTGATGATCCCCGGTCGGGAATTTTCCGGCGAGGTCGATCACCATCGTCTTGTCCTTGCCCGACGGGAATCCGATGCTCGCAATCGCGGTCTTCCACGCGCCATTCGCATCGCGCACCTCCAGCGAAGGAGGCGCGAGCGAGATCGAGCTCTGCTGAGACAGTGCCACGTTGATGCTGGCGTCAGTCGGATATATCCAGCCCCGCAGGAAGAGGTAAGAATTCGGCTGGCCCGCAGTCGGTCCGAGATCCAGAATCAAGTCGTGTTTCTCGACTGCGCCCTGGTACTCCTGCGGCCGCAGGTTCGAGACGTAGATGTCATCGGTCTTTAACAAGGCAGGCAAGACATTGTCGCCACGCTCGTCAACCGCTGAGAGGGGCGCATTCCGGTACCCGACTTCGTAAAGCTGCAGCTTGACCGGTCCCGGCGGCACGAACCGCTCGTCAACGAAGACGTCGACGGAGTCGGGATGATCGACTGCGACAAGCTTCACCTCGTCGGCGTATGCTGTCTCCCAGAGCTCCTCGGTGAGCTGGAGAAGGTATTTGCCGTCGCGCGGCTTGAGGGCGTCGCCAGAGATCCGCACATACTCCTGCGATGCTCCCGCAGGTGCGAATGCGCTGTTGCCACCCATCAAGCCGAGCGGCATTCCCAGGGCGCTGCGCCACATCGCATCGGTGACGAAGCGGAATTCCTTGCCATCCCAGGCGTAGGCGAGGGCGCAGGATCCTTTGAGCATCTCGCGCTCGACGACGTCCTGATCGCTGCCTGGGAAATAGATCGTCTGCGGTACGCCGTTCGGCCATTCGATGCGCAGCACATCCGCTTTCAGGTGCGGACCGAGACCGAAGTGTGTAACGCGCCCGGTTGCAACCTGGGTCTGGTAGATGTTTCCCGCGCGCAGGTTCAACCGCGATCCGATTCCGAACGCGTTGTTCTTGCCGCTACCGGTGCGCAGTGCCTTCAGCTCGACGTTCACCGCCAGGTTCGCGTTTCCGCCATCGTTGCGCAGCAGTCGCGGTGCGCCGTCGCCGCCAATCAGCCACAGATCGAGATCGCCATCGTCGTCGACGTCTGAAGGTGCGATTGCAATTGCCCCTGCGGTTCGCACGTTGGACGGAACCAGCGTTGAGCGATCAAGAAACTTTCCGCTGCCATCGTTGCGAAAGACAAAGAGCGCGGGACTCTTCGCGCCACTCGACGGATCGCCGCCAAGGACGAGGTCCATCCAGCCATCGTTATCAAAATCGACGAAGGTCGCGGTGCGCCCGGCGGAGTTCGCGGTACGCAAGGTCGCGTCCGATCGAGGGTCTGGCGCGAACGTCCCGTCACCTTTGTTCAACCACAGAGAGGGGGCAGAGCTGCCGCCAGTCAGCAAAAGATCGAGAAAGCCATCGTTGTTGTAATCCGCGACTGCTAACGCCGAAGCTGATCCTGCTGCCGCGAGCCCTGAGGGAGCGGTGACGTCGCTAAAATGTTGCGATCCACCGTTGTGAAAGAGTTTGCCGCCGCTGCGACTCGCGATGAATACGTCCGTTCGACCATCGCCGTCAAAATCCCCGAACACCGCGTCCGTTGCATCTGCCATCCCAACGATACCAAATGTTGCCGTCACGTCGGTGAAGGTGCCGTCAAGATTGTTTCGATAGACCGTCACTTCATTGCCAATCAGCAGCAGGTCCAGATCACCGTCGTGATCGAGATCGACGAACACCCCTTTGTGCGCTCCCTTGAGATTGCTGATTCCCGTCTTCGCGGTCACATCCTCGAACGCGCCATTGCCGCGATTGTGAAAGAGATGTCCTTTGCCGTCGCCGCCGATTGCGAACAGATCCAGCCAGCCGTCGTTGTCGTAATCCGCAAACGTCGCGTACGCTGCTCCAGACGGCAGCGATATCCCTGAACGATCACTGGCATCGCGCACGAAGCCGCCCTGAACGCGATAGAGGTGATTCTCAGCGCGGCCGCCAGACACGATCGAAATGAACAGATCGTCGATGCCGTCGCCATCGACGTCGCCGACCGCTAGCGCCGCCACCTGCGCCGGCTGTGCGCTCGTCGAGGTGCGCAGGCCAGCTTCGTCAGTGGCGTCGACGAACTTCGCCTGATCGATCGTCGCCTTTTCTCTGACTTTGTTGAGCGACACGAAGAATTTGGGCGCGAAGGTCAGCACGGGCCGCCCCGCGATCGGCCCCTCGGTCCACTTCACGTCCTCCAGTGACGCCTGGTACGCCGAGGTGACTTGAACAGTGCTGACGAAGCGATCGAGAACAGCGTGCGCGTTCGCCCGTTGTCCGCTGCGCAGCAGCTGGATGCTGCTATCGAGATACACCCGCGCTTCGCGCGGCAGCTCAGGCGGAATTCGTCGAATCTCCTCGAGTTGATGTACCGCGCTGTCGGTCTGTCCATTCCGCACCAACGCCCGGAGCAGCTGCGTCCGCACGGCCAGATTGCCTGGCGCCGCGGCGAGCACATCTCGCAGGCGATCCATGTATGCAGAGCCGGAATCACCCTGCTGCGCCTGCAGTTCGGCGAGCGCATAAGCGACGTGCAGGTTCGCCGTCGAATCTTTTCGCAATCCTTCGAGAACGTCGCGCGCTTCCTTGGGCCGCTTTGTCAACGCATAGATCTTGGCCAGTGCGAGCCCTATCTCGGAATTCTTGGGATCGAGATCGCGCGCCTTCTTCAGCTGCTTCTCCGCATCATCGAAGCGGCCGGCCTGCAGGTATGTCAGCCCGAGGTTGGCGTAGCCGAGTGGATCGTCAGGCGCGAGCTTGGTGAGCTGCTTGAAAGAGGATTCGGCTTCGGTCAGCTGATTCCGCTGCAGATAGCTGAGACCGAGCATTCGCGTCGTATATAAGTCTTCAACCGACGCATGTTCCTGTCGGCAGGTCGAGCCGGCAATTGCGATTGTCGTAACTGCCAGCAGCATCCAGCGCCTGCGATTTTCTTTGATCAAGTCTCGTCTCTAGTCCGTCGTAATCGACCCGTTTAGCTTGCCGCTCAACTCAGAGGATCGTGCGAGAAGAGAAGAATCGGCCCCGGCTTAACTTTGCGCAATCGCGCCTGAATCCCTGGCGCGGGCTCGGCGGGCTTCCACGCGAGGTCTGGCTGCTGTTCGCCACCAATCTGGTGAACCGCGCCGGAATGATGGTCCTGCCGTTTCTCGTCGTTTACCTCACGAAAGAGCTGCATTTCAGCGCCGCGCAGGCCGGTCTCGCATTCGGCCTGTACGGTGCCTCGGCGATCGGAGCTGGACCGCTTTCAGGATGGTTGAGCGACCGGATCGGTGCACTGCCGATCATGCGTGCATCGCTGCTCATGTCGGGTATTGTCGTGCTGCTCTATCCGCTCGCACGCACCGTCGCCGGTGTGTACTTCGCCACGTGCATCTGGGCTGCGACGTCGGAGCTGTTCCGTCCCGCCAGTCTTGCTGCCATCACCCATGTCGTGACGGCGGAGCGACGCAAAGCGGCCTACGCGCTCAATCGCCTTGCCATCAACCTCGGCATGAGCATCGGCCCCGCGCTCGGCGGATTTCTGGCGACCGTTTCATTTCGCTCGATGTTCGTCGTCGACGGTGGCACGACCATCCTGGCTGCGCTGGTATTGATGCTGACGAGGTGGGCGGCGCCAACGGGCGGACATCATCGTACCGAGCACAAGCACCACGGCGAGTCAAAGGCGATCCTGAGCAACCGGAAGCTGCTGATCTTTCTGATTGCTGAATTCCTCGTCGCGATTGTGTTTTATCAGCACGAGTCGACTCTGTCGTTATTCATGGTGAACACGCTCAACTTCTCGCCCGCGTTTTACGGCGCGTTGTTCACCATCAACACGCTATTGATCGTCGCGCTGGAAGTCCCGATCAATCAGGCGACTGCACACTGGCCGGCGGCGTGGGCGCTGCTGTCGGGCTGCGTTTTGTTCGCAGTTGGTTTTGGTGGACTGGCGATCGTCGCGTCGGCGACCGGAGTTCTTGTCACCGTCGTGTTATGGACCTTCGGTGAGATGATGCTGTTTCCGGCGATGTCTGCGTATCTTGGCGACATCGCACCGGCTGCGCAGCGCGGCGCCTACATGGGTGCCTACAGTATGTCGCTGAGTCTCGCGCTCACCTTCGGCCCGTGGGCGGGAACGGAGATCCTTGCGACCTGGGGGCCGACGACGCTCTGGTTGATCATGTTTGCATTCGGGGTGCTGGCCGCTGCGCTGATGGTGTACGCAACGCCTCGACGCCCGCTGATCCACTCGCCAGCCGTCGTTGAATTTTAGCGACGATCATCTCGATCGCGATCGCGTTGTGCCCGCCGCGCGGGACGATCACGTCTGCGTATCGCTTGCTCGGCTCGACGAACTCCATGTGCATCGGCTGCACCGTCGAGAGGTATTGATCGATGATCTCGTCGAGAGGGCGACCGCGCTCCCGGGTGTCACGTTGCAGGCGGCGAATCAGCCGAATGTCAGCATCGGCATCGACGAATACTTTGACATCGCAGAGCTCGCGCACTCGATCGTCGACGAAAAGGAGGATCCCGTCAATGACGACGACGTCTGCCGGCTCGATGCGAATCGTTTGCGGGCGACGCAGGTGGGAGACGAAATCGTATTCCGGCTTCTCGATCGGCCTGCGCTTGCTCAGTGCTTCGAGATGTTGGCAGAGCAGGTCGTAGTCGAACGCGTCGGGGTGATCCCAGTTCAGTTTGCGGCGTTCGTCGAGCCTCAGCTCGGGAAAGTTCTTGTAGTACGCATCCATGTCGATGAACGCGACTGACGAAGTGGTGAGCAGCTCGGCGACATTGTTGGCGACGGTCGACTTGCCTGAGCCGGATCCGCCGGCGATGCCAATGATGAGTGGTTTGAGCATGAGACAACAAAGCTACGTCGCGGGTGTATGGAACGTAGTATGCTTTTTGAGCACCAACAGATCTAACAGGGAATGACTATGAGAGTCCGCGCTTTCGCGGTTTCCGTCGCGCTGCTGCTGGGCGCGTGCACTGGATTTCGGCACGGCTCAACTGCCATCGATCCGAATCAGCCGACTGTGGTGCAGGTCGACAACCAGGGCTTCCTCGACATGGCCGTCTACGTGATGCGTAGCTCCGAGCGGGTGCGCCTGGGCACGGCAACGGGAAATTCCAAAACCAATTTCCGCGTTCCACCGGGCATCGTCAGTGGTCTGACGCCGCTGCGATTCATTGCTGATCCGATCGGAGGTAACCGTGCATCGGTGAGTGAAGAAATCACCGTCGCGCCAGGTGACACCGTCGGCCTGACGATCCCGCCGATTTAGTCAGCTGATGGCGCCCGGCGCTGCGATCACAGACAGCGCCCGCGGCAGACATTGTAAGTGAACGATTCGGGAGCGTGCGACACGCAGCTCACCGTCGAGCTCGATTGCCGGTGGGCTATCGAAACTGAGCGTCAAGTCTTTGACGTTCCCGCTCGTAACGGAGGGCAGCGCGAGGTGTGCGCCGCGTAGCGCGCCGGCGAAGAGTCGCACTCGTGCAAGCACTCCGCTGTTTCTAATGAAGCAGACATCGAGCTCGCCGTCAGTGACCGACGCATTCGGTGCGATCTTGAACGCGCCGCCGAGGAACTTGCCAACGGACACGGTGACCATCAGCAGGCGTGCTGCCTCCGTCGGTCCAAGCCGATCCGCGGACACCTGCAGCCCTGAGTATGTAAGGAGCTGCTTGAGCGCAGAGTAGATGTATACTGCGTCCCCCTTGAGGAACTTGACGCGATAGCTGGCGTCCAGCACCGATGCGTCGAACCCAAATCCGCAGCTGTTGACGAAATGTCGCCCATCGAGGCTGCCGACGTCGATGCGGGTCGTTTCTCCTCGCGCTACGAGGTCTGCAAGTTGCTCGACGGTGAGATGGCGGACGCCGATTGTCTTGGCG
This sequence comes from Gemmatimonadaceae bacterium, assembly GCA_035718845.1. Lineage (GTDB taxonomy): Bacteria > Gemmatimonadota > Gemmatimonadetes > Gemmatimonadales > Gemmatimonadaceae > UBA4720. The sequence goes on from DASTGU010000148.1 coordinate 18,551, forward strand.
AAATCGTTCCCCGTACCCGCAGGACACACCGCTAGCGCACAGTCAGATTGAGAGTCGACGATCGCATTCGCGATCTGACTACACGTGCCGTCGCCGCCGACGGCAACGATGGTTCGACAGCCGTCGGCGATTGCCCGCTGCGCGAGAATGGCTTCTTCGCCGGCAGTAGTCGTCTCAAGAAAAGTGCTGATGCCGTGGCGGCCGAACGCCTCGCGAACTGCTGGTAGAGATGCGCGAATCCCGCCGCGACCAGCGGCGGGATTCGTAATCACGCAAACACTGCCGCTCAAAACGAACCTCTTATGTGCAGCAACCAGAGTTGCAATCGATCCAACCGCCGCCGGAAAGCATCGTATTCCGTGAGAATATCGTCGTCACGCGAGCAGCAACTATCGACCAGAGCCATGCGTACGGGAAGGATACGCTTGCGTGCTTGACCGAAAGATGGTCTGCGCGAGGGTTACAGCCCTCGGGATGGCGGTATTCGACGAAGTCGGCGCCTTCGCTTGGCGAACGCGGCTCATGGGAATACGGGCTGCACAATTGGATGTCTTTTTGAAGCCCAGCCTTCACACTTCCAAACCAGGGCACTTCCAGCATTGTTACGCGCGCAAAGCCTGGGTGGCTCTGACTTGAGTCTACCCACCAGAAGTACTCGGCGGACCTTCCTGGCTTGAATCCGTAGTATGCCTCGGTTGTGTCACGGTCGAGGTTTTGGATGCGGGCGATTGGACGACCCCTCGGCGGTGGCGAATCGGGATCGAGGCTACGCGTGCTGCTGAGGGTCTTAATACTGACATTGATGACGCATCCGCGACACTTGCCGGCACGCAGCCGAACGTAGGTCGGTCCAGTGTAGACCAGATACGGAGCGACCATTGTTCGGAAAGCTCCTGCGGCCGTCGGTACACCAGGGGGTAGCGGAGTATTCCAGCTTTCATCGTATACACTGTCTGCGCGGATGTCGAACTGCCGCCCGAAAGTGCCGATGGCTGGTTGCGTACAGCTGAGACTGAGAAAACAACCAAGCGCGATCCATTTGCCCGGCCTGCCATATTCCGCTAACGCGCGAACCATAACACCTCCTCTTTGATCGACGGAGACGCTACCTCGATGCTGGGGGCGTAGCGAGCCCCCTCATTTTCGCCACGACCGGTTGTAACGGCGAGTCCGCTGTCGCCCAGAGCTCGGCGACCGCGCTGCCCCATGTTTTCCTCGCATCATCTTCGCCGCGAACATTAGCGATCTCGGCGCGCAACGACATTGCGCGCGCCACTGATGCCGCAGCAGCTGCATCGCGCAGCGACGCCGCGCTGAAGCTGGTCAACGCGCCTAGCGCGCGATCGAGATCTCGCGCCGCTCCGGCCTGATCCCCCATCGCGTTCTTTAGCCATGCGGTGAGGTACACGATATCCATGGAGATGTCGCCAGGCCGCTGCGTTCTGGCATCGCGCTGAAGTGCGGCAAGCAAACCCTGAAGGCTTCGCGTGTCATGGTTCGCGAACGCTTGCTGCAGCTTCATCGTTCGGCTCGCGCCTGCGTCAATCTTGAGGCTAGCCTGCGCGTTGGTGCACGGCGCCATCATCGCGAGAGGACGTGCCTCCACGACTCGCTGAATCTGTTTCACCTGTACATCGGCAACGAACCTCTCGAGTTGGTCGTCAACGCGGCGTTCAAGGGTACGAAGAGTATCTCCGCAAACACCAAGTGCCGCAAACGCGAAGAACGGAGCCGCAGCGTCTATGACCGGCACGGGCACGTTGGCGACGCCGGCGGCGTAGTCGTTGGTGATCCTCGCGTATTCAGCAGTCTTGCCGATCTTTCCAGTTAGCGCGGCCAGGCCAATGAGATTCCATGCATCGGAGGCAACAAACGGTGCCGCCAGGAGAGAATCGGCGATCGACCGCGCCTTTGCGAACTCCCCGGTCTTGAGAGTGAGCCACGCTTCCCGACTCGCTGCCAGAACTTTGTCCGAGCGCGCGATGCTGACCGACCGCGCGACTCGCACCGCATCGAGTGCTGACATCTCGCCGTAGCGTCCGCGCGAGATCTCGCCCCGTGCTTCGCGCACGTCCGCCAGAGCGAGATACGCCTGTGGACTGCGCGGTGATCTCCTCGCCCATTCCAGCGTGAACTGGAGAAGCACTTCCAGATTCGCGCGAATCGCCGCCGCACGTGAAGCAGCGGTTCGATCCGCCGGTATCGACGCGAATTCGGCAACAGGGTAGGGCGTGAATACTACAGTGTCATCAATCAGCGACGGATAAGCGGCGAACTCCCTACCGTCGGCGCTGTGACCGCGCCGCGTCCGCGTCGGCGCGATCGGTAATAACTCGATGAGCTGCTCGAACGAAAGAATCGCGTGCGCGTTGGGATTGATTGTGAGCGCGCGCATGAACGCACGCGCGGCGTCTGAATACTTGCTTCTAAAGCTCCAGCCGGACTGACCGGCTGCCGGGATTACCAATGAATCAGTTGCCAAACATTGCCCGAGTCCGTAAAACGCGGCGAAGTCCGTTGAGTCAGCACGAGCAAGCTGGTAGTAGCCCGCGCACGCCTCCGGGTAATTTCGGTCCGCGAGGTTGGACAACGCAGACGCCAGCGCGCGGTCGTGCTCGGACAATCTGGTGGGGGAAACTGCGCCGCGACTCAACTGGTCCAGCCAATCAGCTCGCGACTCCGGCGGAAGCCAGGCAAGCGCCTGCGCCAGCCACACGCGTGCAGGCGCGAAAGCAGGATCGGCTTCGGTCGCGGTGCGAAACTCCCTGGCCGCTCGCTCGAGATCGCCTTCCCATAGCTTCGTATGCCCCCTCTCATACGCCAGGAGAGCGGGGTACGATGTCGTTCTGCCGTCTCCGCCTGCCGCCGACGACGGACGGTCCGAACCCGCTAGCAGTTTCGAGAGAGCAGTAAGCAGCGACGCACTGTCGGCGATTTCGTCGACTGACACGGCTCCGAGGATGGTGTCGGCCGCGGCATCGAAAAACTGAAGGCGAACTTGCAGAGGATTCGCCCTTTTTACCTCGCCCCACACAAACCGAGCGGCCCCGACCTTTCGAGCCAAAGCGGCCGCAGACTGTACTGACAGCGCTGCACCCGATTTGTCCGTCTGACTCGGCAAAATCGGCGGACTTACAACTCTGAACCCGCGCCAATTTCCGAGCGCTGAGGAGATCGCGCTACTAATGCGGTCTCGATCGGTTGCAGTTGCATCGCCTGCAAGCGGAATCATGGCGACTCGCTCGGCAGAGAGGGGAGGCGCGAAGAGGTCTCCGATCGGCTGGAATCGAACAGCTGCAAAGCGAAGCGCAGCGAGGAGCGCAACCGCAGTCCCTACCGCCGCCACCCGTCGGTGGGATCGGATAGCCTCGCTCAGAGTAAACCTCGCCGCGCGAATACTCGCAGCGACTGGGAGCGGTCGATCTGTCTTGAGGCTCTGGTTGACCTTGCTTTCGTGTCGGATGCCTCCGGACCAACGCGTCGGTTTTGCGTGGTCGGGATTGGTCAGAGCGTCGGCGAAATCCTGCGCCGTCTGGAAGCGATCCGCGGGTGCACGCGCCAGCGCGTTGTCGACGACTCGATCGATCCACCGCGGGAGCTCGGATCGCATCGAAGTCGGTACGGGCGCGGCTTCCGTGAAGCGATTGACAAGCCCTTCATCGCCCGGGAAGGGCAACGTCCCGGTCAGCATCTCGTACAGCACGCACCCGAGACTGTACACGTCACTTCGCGCGTCGATCTCTCCGATGCCGAGCAATTGTTCGGGACTCATGTATGCGGGCGTGCCTGGGCTACCCATTCCGCTGCGTGTGAGGTGTTTGACTCCCGATACATCGATCGCGCGGGCGATGCCGAAGTCGGCGAGCATCGGATGACCGGCGGAAAGGAGAATATTCTCCGGTTTGATGTCGCGGTGAATGATGCCTTGCGCGTGCGCGTAGGCGAGCGCGTCGGCGACTTCGCGGGTGATGCTGCACGCAGTGTCCCACGGGAGCTGGCGCTCGGCGCGCAGTCGATCGCGGAGAGTCTCGCCGCTGACGTAAGGCATTACATAGTAGAGAAGATTCTCGACGTGTCCGGAATCGTGGAGCGGCAGGATATTGGGATGCTGCAGCCGGGCGAGCATTCTGATTTCGCGCACGAATCGCAGCTCGCCCATCTCTGAGTTCGGATCGACGTGCAGCACTTTTATTGCGACTTTGCGTTCGTGCTTGAGGTCGCGCGCGAGGTAGACTGTCGCGAAGGCGCCCTGCCCGAGCTCGCGCTCGATTTCGTAATGACCTCGAAGCGAGTCGCGGAGGGATGCAATCGGGTCACGCGGAGGCGCGAGTGGAGTGCTCTCCGCTGAGGTGTACTGCTTGTGCGGCTGAGGGGTTTGGGGCACGCGCACCACCTTTGACGCTTCGCCAACATACGGTCTAAGTGGTGTTGCAGCCAGCTTTTGTTGAGGGTCGCCTCAACCGAAGAAAAAGGTCATTAACGTCGGCACCGGCGGTGCGTCAAAAGAGAGCACGAAGCTTTGAAAAATCGCCGGAGTTTGGGGGGTTGAAGTGAGAGACCGGCCCGACTAGGTTGAGCATCCCCTTCCGACTGGCGTTGGCCAGCTCAGGAAGCGAGGCAGAGCTTCGAAAGCCAAACAAATTTGCTTCGAAACACTTGACGAATGAACCGACTCGGTTTACTCTTCAAGGCTGCTGCGGAAACGCAGCCAAAGCTGTTTGAAAATCGAAATTGAGATCGATGGATGTGCGAGGCGAAGTCTTTGATCCAGGACCATTCAGGGTCTTGGGGAGACTTCAAAACCTGAAACATTCAAAGTGATTCCGGACGTGCGGTCGAAAGACAACGTCTGGAGACCATGCGTTCGGAAGAGCAATCAAATCTTCAAACTATTGGAGAGTTTGATCCTGGCTCAGGACGAACGCTGGCGGCGTGCTTAACACATGCAAGTCAAGGGGGCCCAGCAATGGGCAACCGGCGAACGGGTGCGTAACACGTGAGCAACCTACCGAACTGTGGGGGATAGCCGGCCTAACGGCCGAGTAATACCGCATACGCTTTCTAAAAGGCATTTTTTGGAAAGGAAACCTACGGGACAGATCGAGGGGCTCGCGGCCTATCAGCTAGTTGGCGAGGTAATGGCTCACCAAGGCTACGACGGGTAGCTGGTCTGAGAGGATGGCCAGCCACATTGGGACTGAGATACGGCCCAGACTCCTACGGGAGGCAGCAGTGGGGAATCTTGCGCAATGGCCTAACGGCTGACGCAGCGACGCCGCGTGTGGGATGAAGCTCCTCGGAGTGTAAACCACTGTTGCCCGGGACGAATAGCTCGATTAATCGAGCCTGACGGTACCGGGTGAGGAAGCACCGGCTAACTCCGTGCCAGCAGCCGCGGTAATACGGGGGGTGCGAGCGTTGTCCGGAATCACTGGGCGTAAAGGGCGCGTAGGTGGTTTGATAAGGGTGTGGTGAAAGCCCGGGGCTCAACCCCGGGTCTGCCGTGCCGACTGTTGAACTCGAGGGCTGTAGAGGCAGACGGAATTCCGGGTGTAGCGGTGGAATGCGTAGAGATCCGGAGGAAGACCGGTGGCGAAGGCGGTCTGCTGGGCAGTTTCTGACACTGATGCGCGACAGCGTGGGGAGCAAACAGGATTAGATACCCTGGTAGTCCACGCCGTAAACGATGGGTACTAGGTGCCTGGGGGAGCGACCCTCTGGGTGCCGGCGCTAACGCAGGAAGTACCCCGCCTGGGGAGTACGACCGCAAGGTTGAAACTCAAAGGAATTGACGGGGGCCCGCACAAGCGGTGGAGCATGTGGTTTAATTCGACGCAACGCGAAGAACCTTACCTAGGCTTGACATGCATGGGAAACTCCT
>DASTGU010000149.1:0-10418 GCA_035718845.1 Gemmatimonadaceae bacterium
GTGGTTCGCTAACCAACTGAGCGAGGCGGTGACTTGATCGGCTTGATGCTGCTGCAGGTCGGGCAGGGGATCCCAACCTCACCGGCGGAGCTCGTCACCAATTCGACGACCGCGACCAAAGTCGTGTTGTTCATTCTGATCATCCTGTCGTTGATCAGCTGGATGATCATTTTCGCGAAGTGGTACGAGCTGCGACGCGCGCTTCGCATCACCCAGAGCTTCGAGCGCGAGTTCGCTGGAATGCCGACGCTGGCGCGGGCGCAGCAGATGGCGAGCGAGGGCGGTGGTCCGCCGGCAAAAATCATGGAGCGTGCGACCCGTTTCATCGAGGAGACGCGCCCAGCACTCGCCGGAACGTCCGACCGCTCGGCACGCTTCAGTGGCGCGCAGGTCGAAGCGCTGCAGCTGGTGCTCGACGCCGAGACGTCGACTGAACGCGATCGACTCGCGCGGTTCGTTCCGTCGCTGGCGACGATCGGGTCTGTGAGTCCGCTCATCGGACTGCTGGGCACCGTACTCGGCGTCATCGATGCCTTCGTCGGAATCGCCGCGAAGGGATCCGGAAACATCGGCGCGGTTGCACCGGGCGTCGCGGAAGCGCTGATCGCAACCGCTGCCGCCTTAAGCGTCGCAATTCCGGCCGTCTTCGCTTACAACATTTTTGCGGCGCGACTGAATCGCATCGAAGGCGAGCTCGATAGCTTCGGTTCCGAATTGATCGCGCTGATGGTGCGCGAGGGGATGATCTGATGCCGCGCCGTCGCGGCCGCGATCGTCTCGCACTCAACGCCGAGATCAACGTCGTCAGTCTCATCGACGTGATGATGTTGTTGATGATCATCTTCATGATCACGGCTCCGATGATGCAGGGCGGGGTCGACATTTCGCTGCCGAAAGCAGAGTCGCGGCCGCTGGAGTCCAAGAGCGGATTGACAGTGACGATCGATCGCACTGGTGCGGTCTATGTTGATGATGTGCGTCTCAGCTTCAGTCAGTTCTCTGCAAGCTTCAAAGCGCTGGCGAACCGTCGCGGCAGCGGCGGCGTCTACCTGCGCGCCGACGATGGTGTGCCCTACGGCACCGTCGTGCGCGTGCTGGCGATCATGAGAGCGGCAGGCGTCGGTGATATCGGACTAGTCGCCGAGCCGCCCGAGGCGAGGTAATGGCCCGGGTAGGGCAGCAGGGATCGGGACTCGCCGCGCCGTTCACGCTGTCAGCGGCGCTTCATGTAGTGATCGCGATCCTCCTCTTCAACAGCCTCAAGGAGCGGAAGCCGGTCGCGTTGCCACCGATGTACAGGGTCAACATCGTCGCCGCGCCACCGGGTGAGAGGGCAATTGGAGAGGTGAAGCCCGAGACACCCGCGGCGAGAACATCTGTTACCCAGCCAACGCCTGCCCCGTCAACGATCAAGGAACCGCCTGTCCCGAAGGCGAAGACCGCGCCGGCAAAGACGCGGACGACACCGACGCAGACGAAGGCGGCTCCTTCAAAAACGAAAGCAGCTACACCGAGCGAGACGAAGGCAACGACTCAGCCAAAAACGGACGCACCCAAGGCGGGCGGCGGTCCAGTCGGCGGGAAAGGCACTGACGTCGCGACGGTGCGTGCAGAGGGGATCGACTTCCCGTTTCCAGGGTATCTCAACAACATCGTTCGTCAGATTGCGCTCAACTTCAAACCAAGGAATCCCGCTGCTCGTTTGAGAGCGGTCGTGAGATTCCTCATCCATCGCGACGGATCAGTGTCGAACATCGAGTTCATCACGAAGTCAGGCAATTTCTCGTTCGATCTCGAGGCACAGGGAGCGGTCGAAGCCGCATCCAGCATGCGCGCATTCGGTCCGCTGCCCGCAGGCTTTCTCGACGACGTCCTCCCCGTCGTATTCAGCTTCGATCCGGAGTTCATGAAGTGAGAGGTCGATTTAGCGCGCTCATCGCCGTTGCGCTCATTGCAGCCGCATCCGCGCTGCGCGCTCAGGATACCACGACCACTCCCGGCGTTCGACTCGGACTGAGCTATGAGTCCGGCACCAAGCCGGGTGTGATCGTCCTGCCGGTTGTCGACGACGATGCCGATTCACTGCGCACCATCGTGCAGCGCGATCTCGATTACAGCGATCGATTCACGGTCGTCGATCTGGACGCGAATGCGTTGAGAAAGATGAGTCCGGCGCCCGGGCAGAAAATCAATTTTCCACTGTTCGCGAAATTCGGCGCCGCGCTACTGGTCCGGATGACTCCGACGACCCAGGGATTGCACGTCGCCGCCTATGACGTCGCGCGCGGACAGCTGCTGCAGTCCGAGCATTTTCTTTTTGATCGGCGCGATCGCGACTGGCGTTTTGCGCTGCATGGTGTCTCGGACCAAATCGAGCAGTGGGTGTTTGGTAAGCGCGGCATCGCTCAGACTCGCATCGCGTACGTCGTGAATGGCGAGCTGAAGATCGTCGACACCGATGGCGCTGAGACGCGCGCGATTACAACTGGACGCGGCGCGCTGTCGCCGGCGTGGTCGCCTTCGGGTGAGGCAGTAGTCTTCACCGTACTTGGCAACACCGGCACCCAGGTTCAGGAGCTCGACGTGAGGACGGGACGGACGCGCCGCGTCAGTCAGATTCGCGCGGGTCTCAACATCACTCCTGTCTATCAGCCGAACGGAAACGGAATCCTGTACGCGCGTGGGACGGGGAACGGCACCGACCTCGTGTTTGCAACGATGGACTCGACGGAGCCCAAGCGCATTACGATCGGGCGGGGCACCGACAATACGTCGCCGTCGTACAGTCCCGACGGAACTCAGGTGGCGTTCATCTCGGGAAGATCGGGCTCGCCGCAGGTTTATATTATGGATGCGGACGGATCCAATGTTCAGCTGCTCACACCATACAAGCCTGGTGTGCGCAGTTACCGCGCGAGTCCTGATTGGTCGCCCGATGGTCGCGCGATCGCGTACGAGCAGCAGAACGGGAATTTTCAGGTCTGGATGATCGACCTGCGCGATCGGGTGCCAAAGCAGCTGACCAGTGAAGGCGAGAACGAAGATCCGTCATGGGCGCCCGATGGTCGCCATCTGGTCTTCACGTCGTCGCGCGGTGGCGACAAGCAGTTGTGGATAATGGATACCGAATCCGGTCGCGCGCGACAGCTCACTCACAGCAAGGGAGCAAGGCTGGCAGCGTGGTCGCCTATTCTCGAAAACCCTGAAGTGGGGTCGTACTCCCAATGATCATATCGAGATTGCAGCACGCGAAGTCTTTTGGCGTCGGTCAGGCAGTGAAAAGGGCAGCGCTGGCGGTAGCAGTGATTTCAGTGAGCGGTGCTTGCTTCTTCGCCACGAAGTCTGACTTCGATCAGCTCCAGCAGGATGTAGTTGGCACGCGGGCGAGCTCGAATGCGGCTGACTCCGTGCAGCGCGCTTACCTGATCGAAGTGACGCGCACGGTGCGTACGCTGAGCGATTCGGTGAATGCGCTCAGTCGTCGCGTCAATTCGATGAAGACGGCGACCGAGTCTGATCTCGCGTCGATGAAGGAAGACATCCAGCAGCTCCAGGACCTCAGTGGACAGAGCGAGCAGCGTCTGCGCGACATGCGCGCCGCCATCGAGGATAAATCCACTTCGTCAGCGCCGACGGGCGCGAGCGGTGATACCTCTACCGCCGCCGGTCAACCAACGGCGGGCGGACCAGGCCCCGCGCAGCTACTACAGGCTGGCCGCGATCAGCTCCTCAAGGGCGGCAACACCGCTGCCCGCGCTGCATTCGCCGAGCTGATTCAGAAGTACCCAAAATCCGATCTGGTTCCCGAAGCGATGTTCTACACCGCGCAGGCTTATGCGGCGGAGCGCAACAACGATGCTTCAGACGCCGAGTACGCTTCGCTGATCCAGAAGTACCCGAGCTCACCACGTGTCCCAACTGCGATGTACAAGCGCGCATTGTCGCTGCAGTCGCAGAAGAAAACCGCCGAAGCAAAGCGGCTATTCCAGGAAATCATCAAGCGCTATCCACGCTCCGACGAGGCAGCTCTCGCCGACGAGCGTCTACAGTCGATTAAGTAGCGAGAGGGGAGAGGCGGGAGGGGGAGGCGGCATGACTGACGCTCCGGGACACGAAATGCCGTTCCTCGATCATCTCGAGGAGCTGCGGCATCGCCTGTTCTGGATCGCGGCCGCCGTCGTCATCGGTGTCGTCGTCGCCTTCATCCTGCTCTCCAAGCTGGACATCATCCGGCTCCTCGAACGCCCGATCCTGCCGCTGCTCCACGGGCAGAAGCTGATCTACACGCATCCGGGCACTTCATTCCACATCCTGTTGAATGCGTCGCTGGTGCTGGGGATCATCCTCGCATCACCAGTCGTCGTCGGCCAGTTCTGGGGATTCCTCGCACCGGCGCTCTATGCGCACGAGAAGAAAGTCATCGTGCCGGTGCTGGTTGCCATCGTCGTGCTGTTCCTGCTCGGTATCGCGCTCAGCTATTTCGTGGTGCTGCCGCTGACTCTGACATTCCTGATGAGTATCGAGTCGACGGCGCTCACGCCGATGATCTCGGCGACGGATTACTTCGATTTCGCCATCAGCATGTGTCTCGCCTTCGGCGCGGTGTTCGAGGTGCCGATCGCGATTCTGGCGCTGACCGCGCTCGGCCTGGTCAGCCCGAAGTTCCTCTCCAGATACAGACGCCACGCGATCGTCATCTGCCTCACGGCGGCAGCGTTCATCACGCCTGGCGCGGATCCCTACTCACTGTTCGCGCTGGCGATTCCTCTTTATCTGCTCTATGAGCTGAGCGTCGCGGTCGCGTTCTTCGTGGTGCGACAGCGTGACAAACGCGAACGCCGTCGGGAGGAAGAGGAGAGACGGGAAGAGGAAGCGGCGCGCGCCGCCGAACTCCACGCAGCCGAGACCGTTCCGTCACCGGGACTGCGGCGACTGATGGGACTGCTGCTCGCAGTAGGGCTCGCAGCGGCGCCGCATGTCCTATCAGCGCAAGTGCCAGGCGCTCGCCCGCCACAAACAGTGCGACCCGATACCACGCATCGTGATACGACCAAACGCGATTCGACGCAGCGTGATTTGATCATATGGACCGAGACGGACTCGGTGATGCAGGCGCTGCTGAAACGAGAGGGCTACACCCCGACGCGCTATCAGGGCGCGCAGGCAGTGTTTAATGCCCAGACCCGCACTCTCACGCTCAAAGGGAAGCCGGCTGGCGTAAATCGCGAGCAGACGATTCTCGTCGGCGACAGCATCATCTACAGCGATTCGACAAAGATCATCGTCGCCCGCGGTGACACGGTGATCCTGCGCGATCCACAACAGCAGGCAGCCGACGTGATCGCGCGCGGCCAGATGGCGTATAACGTCGAGCTGCATCGCGGGGTGGTCACCAATATCACGACTCAAATCGCTCAGACCGGACAGAACTGGATCGTTGGCGGCCGCGCGGCGGCGTTCGTGAGTGATACCACGCGCGGCAAAGAAACCGCGTTCTATGTGCGCAACGGCACCATAACCAGCTGCGACGACTCGATTCCCGATTACCACTTCCGGGCGAACGAGATCAAGATGGTGTCGAAGAACATTATGGTCGCGCGGCCGGCAGTGCTCTACATCGGCGACGTCCCGATCATGTGGCTGCCGTTCATCTTTCAGGACATGCGGTCAGGCCGCCGCAGCGGTGTGCTCACGCCACGGTTCGGCCTCAGCGAGCTATTTCGCAACAGCCCGACCTATCGCCGTCACCTCGAGAACCTCGGCTACTATTTCGCGATCAGCGACTACATGGATGCGCAGGTCGCGCTCGATTGGCGCAGCGGCAGCCGTCCGTCGGAGGGCGATCCGGGTTGGATCCAGTACAACGGGGAGCTCCAATATCGGTGGCTCGATCGGTTCATGACCGGCCGTCTCAGCGCGTACTACCACGCTCAACGCGATGGAAGCTCGAACACCGCAGTCAGCTGGTATCACAACCAGGATTTCTCCCAGGACACACGGTTTCACGCGGATGTGAACTACGTCACCAACACCGCGTTGCAGCGGCAGACGACCTTCAACGTCGCGCAGGTGTTGGCAACGATCCGGTCGACCGCCAGCTATGACACCAAGATTGGACCGGCCGCGCTCGGGTTGGGATTCAGCAATTCACAGCACTCGGGCCGCAAGGAAGTAGACCGCGAATTTCCAAAAGTAAGTCTGTCGTCACCGGCGATCGCGGTAACGAGCTGGTTGGACTGGACGCCCGCGTTCAACTTCGACAGTAACCAGCAGCTGAACATGGACCAGGGCAGCGAGTTCCCGTATCACTATTTCCTGAACTCCCGCGGCCTCCAGGACTCAGTCGCCAACAAGCACAACGAGCGGCACACCACGTCGAGCTTCGGCACACCGATTCGCATCGGGAGCTTCGCGTGGCAGAACAGTTTCTCGATGACCGACAACGAAGTCGATGCGCCACAGACGTGGGTGATCCGCGATCCCGCGGATTCGTCGGTGCGGACGAGTCGGGTCTTCGCGAAGTCGTTCGACACCAACGTCGACTGGCAGACGTCTTTTGGCCTGCCGAGTTTTCTCTCCAGCTCCTTGAGGCTGGCTCCGTCGATTTCTTTCCAGAACGTCGACGGCGGCCATGGCTTCTGGGTTCGTTCGCATCTGAGCAACGGAATGTTCGTGCACCAGTCGAAGCGTCCGAGCTTCAACCTGAGTGCGTCGCCGACGCTGTTCGCGCTTTTCCCCGGCTTCGGTCCAGTCACCCGGTTCCGGCATTCCATATCGCCGACGATCACCTACACCTATTCGCCTACCGGTCACCTGAGCGACGAATTTCTGCAGGCGACCAACCGGACGCGCCAGCAGTTCCTTGGCTCGCTGGCGCAGAATCAGATCAGCGTCGGTCTTGCGCACGTGCTGGAGGCCAAGGTGAAGAGCAGCGACACCAGCAGTACCGCCGAGCCGAGGAAGATCAAAGTGCTGTCGATGGATTTCTCGTCGGTCGCCTACGATTTCGAGCGTGCGCGCAAGACTCATCGCTCGGGGTTCAGCACGTCGGACTTCAGCTCCAGCCTGACGTCGGATCTGATCCCCGGCTTCAATGGTCACGTAGGCTGGTCGCTTTACCAGGGTGAGGTGCTCAGCGACACCGCGCGCTTCAAACCGTACCTGACCAACATCAGCTCCTCTCTCACCCTGAACGCGCAGTCGGGAATCTTCGGCGTCATCACGCGACTTTTTGGCCGCGCGGTGCCTCCTACGCACCCGCAAATCGAGAGCACGGAGCAGACGGCCCAGGACGCGCTGGCGAATCGGGTCGCAGCTACGCCGGTCGCTGGAATTACTTCGAGGCAGCAGCAGTTCTCGCTACCGGCCGATCAGGGCTGGAGCCTGAGTCTCAACTACAACTTCCAGCGCCAGCGGCCGCCGACGGGACACGGCGTGATCATCGATCAGAACCAGTTTGAGCAGCAGTGCGCGCCGCTACAGGCGAATCCGATCGTGTACACCCAGTGTTTGCAGCAGGCGCTGACCCAGGCGCAGAACGCTACGGCTAGCCAGGGCACCAGTCTTGGTGGCGCGCCGTTCGTGCGGACGCCGACGACCCAGAACGTCAACTCGTCGTTCAACTTCCACCTGACCCAGAACTGGGCCGGCACCTGGGGTACCAACTACGACTTCGAGGCCAAGAAGTTCGGCGCTCACACCGTGACGCTGCAGCGGCAGCTGCACGACTGGCGCGCCATCTTCGGCTTCACCCAGGCGCCGAACGGTAACTTCGCGTTCAACTTCTTCATTGCCCTCAATGCGGAGCCCGATCTAAAATTCAACTATGACAGGGCCACTTACCGTCCGATAACTCGCTGACGTTTGACGCGGCGACTCAACATCACCAACGGTGACTCCGCCGTCGGCAGTCTCAGCGACGCGGGGATCGAGGGCAAGATCATCGCCTGGCGCGATGTGCTGCATGAAGGCCCTGTCGACGCATCGCTCTCACTCGACGAGCTGAGCAAGCGGCGCGCGCGATTCATCGCGGGGAACAACTGGGCGGACTTCGCGCACGTCAGCGGCGATTTCGTCGAGCGCGACCGCATGATTCAGCACCTCGATTATTTCGAGGAAGTTGTACTCTGGTTCGAGGACGATCTTTATGATCAGCTCCAGCTGATTCAGCTGCTCGACTTTTTCAGCAACGGCGCCGCCGATTCAAAACGGATCTCGTTAATCGTTGTTGATGGTTACATTCCTCCACTCTCGGGGGAGGAGCTGCGGCGACTCGATGAAAAGCGGCAGCGCGTCACCCCGGAGCAGCTGGCGCTGGCGAAGCGGGCTTGGAACGCGTTCGGCTCCAACGACCCCACCCGCATCGAGCATCTGTTGCAGGAGCCGACTTCAGCGCTGCCGTATCTCGCGCGAGCACTGATGCGACATCTCGAGGAGTTTCCGTCGACCGTGAACGGTCTCTCGCGTTCGGAGCGCGAAGCGCTGGAAGCGGTGCGAGACGGTCACGTCACGCCCGTCGGCGCATTCCTCGAGGTTGCCAAGAAACAGGAGAGCATTTTCCTCGGCGATCTCGTTTTCTATTCATATCTCGAGCGCCTGAGTAGCCGAGACAATCCATTGTTAACGTGGCGTGATGGCTCGCCCATCGTTGCACCCACGCCAGCCGAGTCCCGCGATTTTGTGAAACAGGAGATGAGCCTCACTCCCCTTGGCAGGGAAGTACTCGCCGGCAAGAAAGACTGGCAGAGCATCAACAGTCAGCCTCGTTGGCTCGGGGGCGTCGAGATAACGCCGGAATCGGCATGGCGCTGGAATCCTGACCGCCGTCAGATGGTTCGCGCCGCCTCCCGCCTCTCGCCTCCCGCCTCCCGCATATGACCGACCAAGTCCTGATCGATGGCGACACCTTGTCGGTCGAGGAAGCTTACGCCGTTGCGGTGGACAGAGTGCGCGTCGCGTTGGCGCCCGCCGCGCGCCAGCGGATGCTCCGCACCCGCGCCGTGGTCTCCGATATCGTCAAGCGCAACGCGGTGGTCTACGGCGTCACCACGGGATTTGGGAAGCTCTCCGAGGTCGCAATTCCGCCCGACAAGCTCGCGGAGCTGCAGGTCAACCTGGTGCGCAGCCACGCGTCCGGTGTTGGCGATCGTCTGCCGGAAGCAGAAGTGCGGGCGATGATGCTGCTGCGCGCCAACGTGATCGCGAAGGGATTCTCCGGCGCTCGTCCCGAGCTCGTCGATCTGCTGCTGCATCTACTCAACTCCGACGTCTATCCGCCGATTCCGGAGCAGGGAAGCGTGGGCGCCAGCGGCGATCTGGCGCCCCTCGCGCATCTGGGGCTCGCGTTGATTGGCGAAGGCACGCTGATCAAGGGCGATCTCGAAGTAAATGCTGCCACGATGCTGAAGGAGATCGGCGCCACGCCGGTGACGCTGGAGCCGAAGGAAGGCATCACACTGATCAACGGCACCCAGACCCACACGGCGGTTGCGCTGATCGCGCTGGTGCACGCACGCGCGCTGTGGCGCACGGCGCACGTCGCCGGCGCGATGTCGCTCGAGGCGCTGCTCGGCACACCAGTCGCATTCGACGAGCGTATCCAGGAGGCGAGAGGACAGCGCGGCCAGATTCGATCGGCGGCGCTGCTGCGCGACCTGCTCGCGGAAAGCGAGGTGCGCGAGTCGCACCGCCACGGTGATCCGCGGGTGCAGGATCCCTACGCACTGCGGTGCATGCCGCAGGTCCACGGCCCTGTGCTCGACGCACTCGACTTTATCGACGACGCAGTCTCGCGTGAGATCAACGCGGCGACCGACAATCCGCTGGTGTTCGAGAACGGCGAGACGCTGAGTGGCGGCAACTTCCATGGACTCACCGTGGCGATGGCGCTCGATTTCCTCGCCATCATCATGACCCACCTGGCGACGATGTCGGAGCGCCGCATCGATCGCCTCGTTCATCCGGATATGAATCAGGGTCTCCCGCCGTTCCTCACCGCGAACGCTGGCGTGAACTCAGGTTTCATGATGGCGCAGGTGACGGCGGCTGCTTTGGCGAGCGAATGCAAAGTTCTTTCGCATCCGGCCAGCGTCGATACGATTCCCACCGATGGCAATCGCGAAGATGTTGTGCCGATGGCGATGGGTGCGGCATGGAAAGCGCGACGCGTGCTGCGCAATCTGGAGAACATTCTGGCGATTGAGCTCATGTGCGGCGCGCAGGGCATAGACTACAGAGCACCGCTGCGGCCGGGCCGAGGTGTGAGAACGGCGCACGAACGCGTGCGCGACATCGTGCCGAGGCTCGAGCGTGACCGCGTCCTCAGCACCGACATCGCGGCGCTCCGCGCGGCCGTCGCCGACCAGAAATTCGCGGACATCGGGACCGTGGCATGACCGATCTCAGAGTTCAATACGATC
>DASTGU010000150.1:0-4114 GCA_035718845.1 Gemmatimonadaceae bacterium
GCTGCTTTAGCCATTACTCGCGGGTCGTTTTTTTGATCGCGATCTCAACTGATTTCGCGCGCGAGACAAACGGAAATTTTCGCCCTTCCTTTGGGAAGCTGAACGGCAGAAAACGGCTTGTCTAACAGAAGCCGAAATCTACTCTGCCGGACCTCTGCAAGCAAGCTCAGCCGACATTCCTAAGTGCTTGCTTCCCAACGGCTTAGCGTGCGATCGAAATGCCTGCTTGCGGCTGCTTTTCGAAGGTCGTACCGACCCCGCCTCCGAGAATATTTGTGGCGTCATCCCAGCGGTTTACTATCCCGCTCCCTCATCCACGCCTGCGCGATCGCGCGACCTTTCACCAGCTTGTCGACGACGAGAATGAGCTGATTGTGATGATCCGTGTACTGCACCTGGATATTCACCCCGCCATCCGCCATCCGCCGAGCGAGCTTGCCGAGCTGACCGGGCTCGATCTGGCGCAGTCGCAGCGTCAGGACTTCGCGTTCATCCACCACCCGAATGCCCGCTTCCTCCAGACATTTGCGCGCCGCGTCAGCATCGTCGAACAGAAAGTGCGCGACTGAGCTCTTGCCGCCGTCGCACGACCAGACTCCGCCCCCCTCGAGGTTCACGCCCGCCTTTCCCAGCGCTTCACCCATCTCGGCGAGTGCGCCCGGTCGATTGTCGAACACGATCTCCAGATCTTTCACACGTCCTCCGTCAGATTCACTTTGGTGCAAACTAGCGCATCAACTGCAGTCTGATCTTCCGCACCCGCGTGCGGCCCGTCTTTGCATTGAGCGCACGCAATAGCTGCGGCTCCATCAACGACAACTCGGTCATCCACGCGTTGGTCTTCACCGCGACGAACAGCGTCCCGTCAGCAGTCACCGAAATCGGCTTCGTCACTTTCGCGATCTGCTTGCCGACGAGAAGCTCCCACTCCGGCACCACCGCCGCCTGCTCGACGCGCTGTTCGAGCTTCGAGTCTTTGAGAAACGATCCAACGACTTTGCCGATTGGCTCGGGTTTGCGTTTTTTCTCGTTGGGGTCGCGCTTGCGCATGCGTTGAGCGGGAGGCGAGAGGCGAGAGGCGGGAAGGCGGGAAGGCTTAACGCGCTGCCGACTCGGCGACCCAGAGGCCCGGGTATTCGATCACGAAGCCATCTTCGGTGACTTTGAGATCTTTCTTGAAGCGGCCGTTGTCGCTCTCGTATCGGTAAGTGTTGGCATCGATACGCGTGTAGCTCTGCTCGAGCGGCTCCAGACTGAAGTCGGGAAAACGCACCCACGCTGCGCGAACCATCGCGTTCTGACCGGCGGCGAGGTTGAGCCGCCTGATTGCCAGCAGGTTGGTCGCTGGACTGAAACCAAAGTCGATATCCTGGCAGAACGACACCGACGGCACCTCGACGCCGTTGAGGGTCCACCCTTTTTCATCGTGACGAATGTCGAAGTCGATGCGATCGCTGCCACCGTGCTCCGAGATGCGGCAGCGAACGGTGCGCCACTGCGGATCGCACTGCACCTCATACTCGACGCAATGCGGCGCTTTCTCATTGGTGACAATCGCGACTCCGCTCATTCTGTAGCCGTTTTCCGCTTCGCGCAGCAGACAATACTCGTGGCCCGGCTTGTCGACGCGTCGCCAAATGATGCTATGGATCATCCGCAGCGCTCGACGAGCTGAACGGCGGGTAGAGCACCAGCGCGATACTCCTTGACGACTTTCCCGTCTGTCTCGAACACGATCCGGTTCTGCGAGCCATCCGCCGGCGTCACCGTGAGATAATGCCCGCCGCTGATGTATTTGTGCGGCGTTGCTGTGACTTGGCCTTTGTAAAGCGAATTGATCTTCGCCTCCGAATCACCAATTCGCGCACCGTCTGCGGTCGCGGTCGTTCCGCTTCTGACTTCGACGCGCGCGATCTTGTTGTTCGCCAGCATCACCGCCACCCCGTTGGGCGCTTTTGCGAATTTCGCATAGCTACACGCCGGATCAGCGCCGGTAGGGGACGAGAAGCCGCCGCCCACTGCCTTGTTAGCTTCAGCGACCGTCATTCCTGCGCGCAGCGGTCCGATCCCGCTCGACGTCACCGTCCACGCGGCCGTGGGCGCAGGCGCAGGCGCAGCCGGACGCGCAGGCTGTGAATCCGGCTTAGCGACCGAAGCGCCGATTGAAGGCAAGCCAACCGACGATGTGTCAGGCACGCTCGCGGCGGGCTGCCCGCTCGTAGTGCTGGTGGTCGACGATGCAGCGCCGAGCGTATCGACAGCGTTGTCCTTCTTTGCAACACACGCCGCCATCAGACACACCAATACCACCGTAAGAGATTTCATCAGGTTTTGTAGTTAGGCTCGAAGCCGCAGGCTGAAAGCCGCCAGCAGCCAGCTGGTAGTTTTCTTTTGTAGTTAATACGCCCCAACCGGCTCGAGCGAATACGAAGTTGGATCCTGCTGATAAAACCGCTGCAGCTGCATGAACAGCGCTGGATGATTGCGTCGTAGCGCCCGCGGTCTCTCGAAAAACGCTTCGGTGATCACCGCGAAGAATTCCGCCGGATTGGTCGCGCCATAGTCATCGAGAAATGTATCGTCGCCGGCCTCGAGTGCATCGCGCAGCGCCTCGAATTCGTGCGACATCACCCGCGCCCAGGCCCGGTAATCTCCGCTCGTCTGCAGCACCGGCGTCCCATCCGCACCGCGATTCTCGAAGTCGAGCTGGTGCGCGAACTCGTGCAGAACCAGGTTCTTGCCATCGTGTGGCTCGCTGGCACCATGTCGCACATCATCCCACGAGAGCACGATCGCGCCCAGTCGCTCACCCGTGTGGCCGAGTCGGTGCTCGCCACCTTCCTCCCAGACGCCGCCGCCGATGTGCCGCTCCTCGTCGGCGATGTAGCTCGTCGGATAGACGATGATCGACGTCAGCTCCGGGTAGTAATCCGTGTCGCGATGCAGAAGAAGTAGACACGCCTGCGCCGCGACGGTGACCTTGATCTCGTCGGTCAACGTCAGCCCGCCGGCGGCCTCGAAATGCTTCTCGGCGAGAAAGACCTGCACGTGGCCGAGCAGCTCGTTTTGATCCTCGTCGCTCAGGCGACCGAAGACGGGCAGGTTGCGATCGACGATCGCGCGCCACGCCTTGGGCACCGGCTTGTCGCGCAGTCGGGCGCGGCGGCGGGATTTGAACAGGTTGAGCGCCATACTAAAGATTACACCCTTTGCGCTATTCTGTCGCGCGCTTGCAGACGGTCGGATACACTTGACTGAAGCGCTGTACGTTGACGTCGTCGGCGTCGCGTTTCTGCTTCTTCATCAGATTCTCGGCGAGTGCCGACATCGTCGCACAATCCGCCGACGGATTCTCGAGCAGGGCAGCCACGACTTGCCTGTCGGTAGTTTTTCGGCCGATGTCGACGAGAACGTCTTTAGGTGTCGACGGATTGCCGGCGAGCCAGATGTCGAGGCCGGAGATGACTCCCGGATTCTGATGGAGTTTGCGCAGCACTGAATCCGGCGTGTTGTGGTGAGCCGCCAGCGCCTGATAGAAGTAGTCGGGATAACTCGCGGTGCGGTACACTCGCTCCAGGGTTTGCGCGCTCGCGTTGGGATTGCGCAGCGCCTCCAGAGTGACACCGAGGTCGGGATTGTAGGCGACCGTGTCGATGACTTCGGACGAGATCGAGTCGTGCGGCAATGCCGCCAGCAGAAACGCGCGGTCGTTGAGGCGGGCACGAATCGAGCTGTCCAACCAGGCGCGTTGACGCCCGGGATTTGCCTGGAGCGACGCGTCGATCTGTTGGCGATTACTGGCGATCGCGGCGGAATATCGCGCCTGCTGGTTATCACGCGATGCGTTGAGCGCGTTGACCTGCACTCCACTCCAGATTGTGAACGCGATGAGGGCGACACCCGCGAAGAGCGAGAGCCAGCTGCCATATCGATACTTTTCCACCGACGAGTTCCGGAAGCGTCCGAAGAGCAAGCCGAGTATACCGGCTATGGAGGCTTCGGCAGGCAGGAACAGAAATCCGATTCCCGCCGTCGACGCGCGAGAGCGCGTGATCGCCCAGGTACCTGCCGCCAGAAACGCAGCGAAGAAAAGCAGGCTGATGCCGATGCCGCG
>DASTGU010000151.1:0-24649 GCA_035718845.1 Gemmatimonadaceae bacterium
GCGTCGCCATCACGGAGCTCGAGTGCCTCGTGCTCACCGGTTGATGCACCGCTGGGTACCGCGGCGCGACCGGACGCGCCACTGGCGAGGGTTACATCGGCCTCGACGGTCGGATTGCCGCGACTGTCCAGAATTTCACGCGCTTTGATCTCAACGATTGCTGACATTTTTGGGCTGTAGGCGGATGGAGTGCTACCGCGTTTCGGTGGGCAGATTGTCTGAGGAGAGAAGCTCGATCGATGACGCCAGTCGCGATGGCGGAGACGGCGGCGAGTGGATGCCGTACTGCTCGCGCATCGCATCCGCCATTCTCGTTCTCACTGCCTCCATCAACGCCTCACGATGATCGTAATCGAAGCCGGTGGTGTTTACAGGCTTCAGCAAATGTACATCGATCGTGCCAGGATGAACTCTCAGCGAGCCTTTTGGCATGATCTCGATGGTGCCGTGCACGATGATCGGAACGATCGGTACGCCGGCCGCGATCGCGAGCACAAACGGACCTTTCTTGAATGGCCGGAGAGGGTAAGCTCGACCGCGGGTGCCCTCCGGGAAGACCACCACCGACGCCCCTTCGCGAATCCTGTCGGCTGCCAGGTCGTACGCGCCGAACGCCGCTTTGCGGTTCTCGCGCTGGATCTCGATCATCCCCACCGCGCGCATGCCCCTTCCGAAGACCGGTACTTTGAACAGCTCGGCTTTGGCGACGAACTTGTAATGCGGAAGGATCTTCGCCAGCGCCGGCACGTCGAACCAGCTGATGTGATTGGATGCGAAGATGCGCGGTTCGGCGCCGCTGATGTTCTCCATTCCGTGGACGCGCACCTTGATTCCGGCTGCCCAGAGGATCAGCGACGACCACCAGCGGGGAGCGTTGTCGAACAAGCCACCGGGCTTGTCCCTCACGCCGAGGAGAGCCGCGACGATCACAGTCGTGCCGAGGATGAGCGTCGCGAAAAAAGCCATCGTAAAGAGCATTACCGTTCGCAGTAACGAGATCATCTATTCTCGAAGTGGTCGAAGCCGCCGCTGTCGGGCGTCTCGATTGGTCGTCCGCTCTGAAGCAATGTCACCCGCGGCGGGCCGGCAACAACCCGGCCGATCTCGCTGAGCTCGAGCCCGAACTCATCGGTGAAGCGACGAGTGTCGATCTGCTTCGCGGTCACAATGAGCTCGTACTCCTCCCCCGACGCGACCGCCTGCTCCATCGTGACGCCCGGAACCCGCGGCACACGTTCGGCGTCGATTTCGATCCCGACGTTGCTCGCCGCTGCAACGTGTCTGGCGTCGGCGATGAGGCCATCGGAGATGTCGATCGCCGATGTCGCGCCGAGATCGGCTAAACGAACCGCGGGATCGATCCGGGGCACCGGCGATGCAAACCTCGCCCGGTCGCCCTCAGACGGCTCGTGCCCACCAAGCCAGGCGCGCAACGCGGCTTCGGGACCGCCGAGTGCACCGGTGACGTAAACCCTGTCGCCGACTTTCGCTCCCGATCTCGTGAGTGGTTGTGCGACGCTGCCGAGCGCGGTGATCGTGAGCGATAGCGCCGGACCCGAGGAGAGGTCGCCACCGACGATCGGACACATCACGGCCGACGCTCCTTCGCGAATGCCGTTGGCGAGCTCGCGGGTTTGCTGTTGATCGCCGTCGGGCAGCGTGAGCGCGATGACGATTCCCAGCGGCCGCGCACCCATCGCCGCCAGGTCGCTAAGCGAAGCCACCGTCGCGCGGTATCCGATCTCGAAGTGGTTGAGCCACTCGCGCTTGAAGTGGACGCCTTCGACCGACGTATCGGTCGTCACCACCAGGCGCTGGCCCGCGGGCACCTCGAGGACAGCTGCGTCATCGCCAATTCGTTCAGCGGCTTTTCCCCACTCTTCGAGCAGAGTGCGGACAATGTCGAACTCGCGGCCGGGACCAAGCGCGATGTTGCGGCCGTTCGTGCCGCTTTTCATGTCGCGACCGCTGGGAGGGCTGCCATGACTGGTGACTCGAGCACGGGCTCCGGCTCGTTCCAGGCGCGCGGCAGCGCGTAAAGAACATCCTCGAGTGTGGTGCCGCGGACGTAACCGCATAACTCGGCCGCGCGACCGTGAATCCACGCCGCGCAGGTCGCTGCTTCCATCGGGTCATCCATTTGCGCGAGCAAAGTCCCCGCGATTCCGGCGAGCAGATCGCCACTGCCGCCGGTGCCAAGCGCGGCGGTGCCGCGCGCTACGACCGCGCGATCACCAACTGGAGAGAAAATCACCGTCGGAGATCCTTTGAGCAGTACGATCGCTCCGAGTTTCTGGGCGAGATCGGTGCCGATGTCGAATCGATTCGCGAGAACAGTTTCGGCATTGGTATCCATCAATCTGGCGAATTCGGCGACGTGGGGCGTCACCAGCGCGCGTTTGCCAAGCAGGAGTTTGCCGAGTGAAGCCGCGTCACCGGCGAAATCATTGAGCGCATCGGCGTCGAGGAGAATCGGCACGTCGGTCGAGCGGAGCACTTTCTCCACCAGTTCACGCGAACCGCTGGATTTGCCGAGTCCGGGCCCGATCACGGCCGCATCGGCCCACTCGGCGATCTCAGTTTTGATCCCTTCGTTGGTCTCTGGCCAATGTGAATTGAGTGCGGAGGGGACCGCGGTTAAAACTGCTCCCGTGTTGTCGGGCGCGACCATTGTGCGCACGAGACCGATTCCGCTGCGCAACGCTGCGCGCGCGCCGAGGACGACGGCGCCCGGCATCCCGGGCCCGCCACCAATGATCGCGAGACGCTTGCGGCTGCCTTTGTGCGCATCGTAGCGGATTGGCGGGACGCGCGACGAAACCCAATCCCCTGTGGCCAGAGTGGGCAAACGCGGCTGACCACCCGCGTTCGATGCAGGTTGGTCGAGGCCGATGTCGATTGCGACGATTTCGCCACAGCAATCGCGCGCGAGCAGCGTGCCTCGCTTGATCCCACCGAAGCTCGTGGTGAGATCGGCGACGACACACACGCCGTGTTTGCCATCCGTCGCGTTCAACCCGCTCGGCACATCCAAAGCGGCGACACGCGCGCCGCCGTTGCGCAGCGCATTCACTCGGGAGATGGCGGCCCCGATTTCGCCGCGCGGCTCACCTTCGAAACCAGTGCCAAGCAGTGCGTCGACAACCACGCCGCTGCGCTCGTCCACGTCGGTCGTCACAGTCACCTTGGGCAACGCACGCTCACGCTCCGCTGCCGCATCAGGAGATTTGCGCGGATCGGGTTTCAGTGCCTCGACGACTTTGACCGTGACTTCGGCGCCCGCCAGGGCTGCGGCAACGACCCACCCGTCCCCGCCGTTGTTTCCGGGCCCGGTGAATACGATCGCGCCGTCATTCAGACGCTCACGGTATCGACGTACGATTTCAGCGGCGGCAGCGTTGCCGGCACGCTGCATCAGCACGCGCGAAGGGGTTCCCTTTTCAATGGCTGCCCGATCGCGCTCAGCTGATTCCTTGGCGCCGACCACCCAGACGGGCATTGCTGGGGCGTTCTGCGTTACGCTTGTTGCGCGCAGTTCCAGGGATAGTCCCGCTCGAACGCCAGATCGAAGTCGAACACGCCGACGAATTCCTCGCGCGTGTCCTGCGGTTGGCTGAGCAGAAATCCCAAATCCACCAGAGTGAAGACGATGTCGCCGATGTCTGCCGTTGAGGAGATTCCCCAGTAATCGAGCACCATCTTCGCCATCAGGCCGTAACGCTCGAGTGCGAGATCGCGACAGGCGTGAGCGAGCTCGACACCGGTGATGTGGCGACGCGCAGTGAGCTGCGCTTGACACATTTCCAGAGCTGAGAGCACGAACAAGTAAGCCTGCTCGTGAAAGCGCGGCTCACGAATTCGAATGCGATCCATTATGCCTTCACGAAATGCCAGCTCAGCCATGCTACCTTTTTTCCGCCATTGAGGGGAAGGATTTGTAGAGTGGGAAACGTTTCGTCAAGTCGAGCACTTCCTCTCTGACTGACGATGCGACGTTTGCGTCACCGGCGCTGGTGACCACGCGATCGATGAGACCAGCGATGAGCTCCATCTCCGGCTCCCTCATCCCACGGGTCGTTACGGCCGGAGTGCCGATGCGAATGCCGCTCGTGACGAACGGAGACTGAGTCTCCTTGGGCACGGTGTTCTTGTTCACCGTGATGCCGGCTTGGTCGAGCGCCTTCTCTGCAACCTTGCCGGTGACGTTTTTGTTCCGCAGGTCGACCAGCATCAAGTGGTTGTCGGTGCCGCCGGAAACGACGTTGAACCCGCGCTCGATCAGAGCGTTGGCCAGCGTCTTTGCGTTCTTGACGATCTGACCGCAGTAATCCCTGAACGACGGCTCGAGCGCCTCTTTGAAGGCGACTGCCTTGGCCGCGATGACGTGCTCGAGTGGCCCGCCCTGGGTACCCGGGAACATCGCCTTATCGACGGCCTTGGCGTGCTCCTCTTTGCAGAGAATCAAACCACCGCGCGGACCGCGCAGCGTCTTGTGGGTCGTGCTCGTCACCGCATCGGCATGCGGTACCGGCGACGGATGGAATCCGGTCGCGACGAGTCCGGCGAAGTGCGCCATGTCGACCACGAATTTCGCGCCGATCTCCTTCGCCACTTCAGCGAATGGCTCGAATTCGATAATGCGCGCATACGCGCTCGCACCCGCGATGATCATCTTGGGCTTTTGCTCGCGTGCAATGCGCTGCATCGCAGCGTAGTCGATGCGGCCATCGTCGCCCACGCCGTAGTGAATCGCGTGATAAAGCAGCCCGGAGAAATTCACCGGCGACCCGTGCGTCAAATGCCCGCCCTGGGACAGATCGAGACCGAGCACGACGTCGCCCGGCTTGAGGAATGCGAGATAGACCGCCGCATTTGCCTGTGCGCCTGAGTGCGCCTGCACGTTGGCGTGATCGGCGTTGAACAACTTCTTCACTCTATCGATCGCCAGCTGCTCGATCTGATCGACGACCTCGCAGCCACCGTAATACCGCTTTCCCGGCAGTCCCTCAGCGTACTTGTTGGTGAGCGGCGTGCCCATTGCTTCGAGGACCGCCTGCGACACGAAGTTCTCGCTGGCAATCAGCTCGAGCCCGTTACGCTGTCGATCTACTTCCTGATCGATGAGGCGCGCGACATCCGGATCCGACTGGCCGATGTGGCCTTCGGGCATCGCGCTACGACCAACGGTGCGCTGCGGTGGTGCCTGAGTTTGTGGCATCAGATGTCCTTTGGTTCGATCTTTTTGACGCGGCGCTCGTGACGCCCGCCCTCAAATTTAGTGTCCAGCCACTCTTTCATGGTCTTGATCGCGGTGTCGTCGCTCATGAACCGGGCGGGCAGGACCAGGACGTTGGAGTCGTTGTGCTTGCGGGACAAGGCGCCGATCTCCGGCTCCCACGCCAGCGCCGCCCTCACGCCGGGATACTTGTTGGCGACGATATCCATCCCGACGCCGCTCCCGCAGAGAAGGATTCCCCGCTTGGCCTCGCCTTTCGACACTTCGCTGGCGACCGGATGCCCGAAATCCGGATAATCATCCGGACTCTCGGGATTCTTGGAGCCTAGATCGACCGGGTCGTAGCCCAATTTCTTGAGCTCCGACACCAGCCGGTCTTTCATCTCCACGCCGGCGTGATCGGACGCGATCGGGATTGTCTCGCTCATTTCGCTTCCGCCAACCGCCGCTCCGCCAGGAGATCCGCCGCCTCGTACTTCGGAATGTCCATCTGCTCGGCCAATTCAAAAACCTTGAGAATAGTGTCGTAGATGTCATCAGCCTTGTCGAGCGCCTTTTGCGCATCCCAGCCGGCGACCTCTCCATAAACGTTAATCACACCGCCCGCGTTTGCGACGTAATCGGGTGCGTAGAGGATCCCGCGTTTCATCAGCTCGTTGCCGTGACGCTCCGCCAGCAACTGGTTGTTGGCGCCACCCGCCACGATGCGAACCTTCAGCTTTGGGATCGTGCTGTCATTGAGGATTCCGCCGAGAGCGCATGGCGAGAAGATGTCGGCGTCAGCGGAGAAAATTGCATCGCCCTCGACGACCTTGGCGCCGGTCAGCTTGGCCACGCGCGCTGTCTTGGCGGAGTCGATGTCGGACACGATCAGCTTCGCGCCGGCTTCATGCAGCTCCTTCGCGAGGTAGGTGCCGACGCTGCCGCAGCCCTGAATCGTGACTGTCTTCCCTTCCAGACTGTCCGAGCCCCAGACCCAGTTCGCTGAAGCCTGCACCGCGCGAAATACTCCGTGCGCGGTAACGGGCGAAGGATCGCCCGATTTTCCGGCGAGGCCCGCGACATGGTCGGTTTCCATCTTCACATAGTCCATGTCTTTCGTCGAAGTGCCCACATCTTCGGCGGTGATGTATCGACCGCCGAGCGATTCAACGAAACGACCGTGAGCGCGGAACAGCTTCTCACGGTCGGTTGTTTTGTTGTCACCGATGATGATGGACTTGCCGCCACCGAGCTTGAGTCCGGCGACCGCGTTTTTGTAAGTCATGCCCCGCGAAAGTCGCAGCGCGTCAATGATCGCCTCTTCATCACTCGCATACTTCCAGAAGCGCGTGCCGCCCAGGGCAGGACCGAGCTTGGTGCTATGCACCGCGAGAATCCCGCGATATCCAATCGAAGGATCGCTGCACATCACGATCTCTTCGTGGCCCATCTCCGCCAATGTATCAAACAGCTTCATGTTCACAGATCGAATTCCAGAAGAAAGTTATGACTGCCCGTATAGCGCCCGTGCGATCACAATCCTCTGGATCTCGGACGTGCCTTCGTAGATCTCGGTGACCTTCGCATCCCGCATCAGCCGCTCGACCGGATAGTCCTTCACGTAGCCGTATCCGCCGAAGATCTGCACCGCCTGCGTCGTCACCCACATCGCGGTCTCGCTCGCCATCAACTTTGCCATCGAGCTGAATTGACGAATGCTTTGACCGCGGTCCTTCGCTGCCGCTGCAGCGTGCAATAACGCGCGCGATCCAGTCACGCGCATCGCCATGTCGGCGAGCTTGAACTGGATCGCTTCGAATTCCTTCAGCGACTTCCCGAACTGCTTCCGCTCGCCCGCGTAATTCACGGAGTGCTCGAGCGCGGCGCGCGCGATGCCGATCGCCTGTGCTGCAATTCCCAGGCGACCGTTGTCGAGCGACTGCATCGCATAAACAAAACCCTGGGTCTCATCACCGAGCAGATTCTCGGCCGGTACTCTCAAATCCTCGAAGTTGAGCTGCACCGTCGGCGACGCGCGCAGACCCAGCTTGTCTTCTTTCTTTCCGACTTTGAATCCGGGCAAATCGGGCGTGACGATGAACGCCCCGATGCCGCGCGCGCCGCGCCGGGAACCGCTGGCGTCGGTGCGCGCCATCGCGATGATCGCGCCCGCGGTGTTGCCATTGGTCACCCAGCTCTTGGTGCCGTTGAGCACCCACGTGTTGCCGTCCTTCACCGCCTGGGTTGAGAGCGCCGACGCGTCCGACCCCGCATCAGGCTCCGACAAAGCAAAGGCGCCCAGTATTTCACCGCGCGCCATTTTCTTGAGGAATCGATCTTTTTGCGCCTCGCTTCCGTAGCGAAGGATCATCTGCGTCGGAAGTGAGTTGTGCACGCTCATGAGCACGGCGACCGATGCATCAGCGGCCGCGATCTCTTCGAGAGCGATGAGGTACGTGCCGGTGTCGGTGCCGAGGCCTTCGTATTCCTCGGGCAGCATCATCCCGAGAAAGCCGAGCTCGCCAAGCTTTCCAACCAACGAAGGCTCGAAGTACGCCTTCTGATCCCACTCAGCCGAGTGCGGGACGATCTCGGCCTGCGCGAACTCGCGCGCAAGCTTCTGAACTTCGCTCTGTTCTTCGGTGAGAGGGTGCAGCGCCCAGGACACGTGCGTCTACTTACTATAGGTATAGAAGCCGCGACCCGTCTTGCGGCCGAGCCAACCGGCGGCGACGTACTTCTTGAGCAGCGGACACGGACGGTACTTGGGATCGCCGAGCCCATCGCGTAGCACTTCGAGAATGGCGACACAGGTGTCGAGTCCAATCAGATCGGCCAACGCCAGCGGGCCCATCGGATGATTCATCCCCAGCGTCATCACCTGATCGATCGCTTCCGGCTTGCCGACGCCTTCCATCAGACAGTACACGGCCTCGTTGATCATCGGCATCAGCACGCGATTCGAAACGAAGCCCGGATAGTCACTCACTTCCACCGGCGTTTTCTCCAGCTTCGCGGCGTAATCCATCACGCGCTTCGTCGTTTCATCCGACGTCGCCAGTCCGCGAATGATCTCGACCAGTTTCATCACCGGCACGGGATTCATGAAGTGCATACCGATGACTTTGTCCGGCCGACTGGTGCGGCGCGCGATCTCCGTTATTGAAATCGAGCTCGTGTTCGTGGCGAGAATCGCGTCGGGTTTGGCGACGCGATCGAGCTCGGTGAAGATGCGGAACTTGAGCTCGCTGTTTTCGGTCGCCGCCTCGACCACCAGCGATGCCTGCGCCACCGTCGACAGCTCTGTCTTGAGATCGATTCGCGAAAGAATCGCGGTTTGATCATCCGCCGAGATCGTTCCCTTCTTTACCTGACGCTCGATGTTTTTTGCGATGGTCGATCGCCCACGATCGAGCGCATCCTGAGAAACGTCGATCATCGTCACGGGAAACCCGAATTGCGCAAAGACGTGCGCGATGCCGTTTCCCATTTGTCCCGCGCCTACAACCGCAATGCGGTCGGTCATTTCCTGTGCTCCATTCCGCGCAAATAGCGTCCGTACAAATAGAAGATCGCCACAAACATCGCCGCCACTGCCGCAAGTCCGCCTTCTGGACCCCAGGGTCCGCCAGTCAGCCAGTCCGGCCCGGTTTCGATAGTTCGATAATCGGGATCACTGGACGCTATGCCGCTGACGGCAATGTGCAACGCGCCGGCCATCACCCAGTTCCAGGCGAAGTGCGCCGCGCCCGCTGCATACAGACTCCCGGTTGCCAGCAGAATGCCGCCGAGAAAAAATCCGGCGACGATCACGGCGAGGATCGATTCGGCGTCCGCGCCGGGATTCCAGGCGTGCAGCAGCCCGAAAACTACACTGGTCACGATCAAGGCGAGTCGCCATCCGCCGGCGCGCCGCAGCACAGCGAATACGAATCCGCGCATGAAAAGCTCTTCGAAGAATGCCGCGGGCAACAGCGATGCAGCGGATTGCCCCGCCGCGCCGAGCCAACTGCCTGCGGGCGCCGCTTCAATGCGTAGCATGTGGATCGCCAAAAGTGCGATGCTCGCGGTGCCGATCGTCGCGGCCCCGAGCAGCGCTCCATTGATCACGAGCGGCGGCGCTGCAGCTTCACGACCCAAACCCACGAAACTCCAGGGCTGCTTTTCGATGCGCAGCATTATCCAGGTGGCGACGGCGACACTGGCGAGCGCCAGCCACTGGAAGGTGATGTCGCGGGGATTATTTGCCGCCGGGCCGGCGACGAAGGCGACGCCGGTCTCGAGCACCGCGAGAACGACGAAGCAAATGAGATAGAACGACGGTATCAGCCAGAACGGTCTCAGCGACCTTCTGGCTCTCGTGCGTGGAGGTGCGGCGGTCAAGTCCTAGTTCGTGCGCTCGACACTGAGCGCGACCGCGTCACCGCCGCCGAGGCAAAGTGTCGCGAGTCCTTTCTTGGCCCCGCGCTGCTTCATCGCGTAGAGCAGCGTCGTCAGCACGCGCGCGCCACTGGCGCCGATAGGGTGGCCGAGCGCAATTGCGCCGCCGTTGACGTTGACGCGCTGCCAATCCCAGCCGAGCTCCTGCCCGTCGGCGATCGATTGCGATGCGAATGCCTCGTTTGCTTCGATCAGGTCGTAATCACCAATCTGAGAATTCGTTTTCTTCATCAGATTGCGCACGGCTTTGATCGGCGCGAAGAAAAGATCTTCCGGCTTGGTCGCACCAGTCGCGTAACCGGTGACTCGGCCGAGGATCTCGAGTTTGTGCTCTTCGGCGTACGCTTCAGATACGACGACGAGCGCTGCTGCACCGTCGTTCAATCCGGGCGCGTTGCCGGCGGTGACGGTGAGATCTTCGTCAGCGTTTTTTCCAGGAAATGCCGGCTTGAGCTTGGCGAGCACTTCGAGGCTCGTATCACGACGTGGTGATTCGTCGGTGTCGACGACCGTCGGACCTTTCTTACCGGGAATCTGAACGGGGACGATCTCGTCCTTGAATCTGCCGGCGTCGATGGCCGAGACGGCTTTCTTGTGTGACGCTTCCGCGAATACATCCTGATCTTCCCGACTTACACTCGCCTTCTTCGCGGTGTACTCGGCGTGCCGGCCCATGTGGACATTACACGACGCGCACCAGAGTCCGTCCTTGATCATTCCGTCGACCAGGGTTTGATCGCCGGCCTTGACGCCACCGCGGATTCCATATTGGTAATACGGTGCGTTGGACATCGACTCCTGACCGCCGGCAACGATCACCTGCGCATCGCCGGCCTTGATCGCCTGCGACGCGAGCATCACTGCTTTCAGTCCGGATCCGCAAACCTTGTTGACGGTGACGGCGGAGACTGTCGGTGGTAGTCCGGCTTTCAGCGCGGCCTGACGCGCGGGCGCCTGGCCAGTGCCACCCTGCAGCACGTGGCCCATGATGACTTCCTGGACGTCTTCAGCCGGTACCTTCGAACGCTTGAGGGCTTCGCGAATGGCGATGCCGCCGAGGTCGGGCGCGCTCAGCGATGAGAGCCCGCCGAGAAATTTTCCAATCGGGGTGCGCGCGGCACCGACGATTACCGGGATTCGAGACTTGTCTGGCATGATTGGAATTTAATGTCTCGTGCAACCGCACGTGCGTGTCGTCAGGTGAGAGGCGCGAGTGGCCAATACATGCATTCTAGTACTGCTCCTCACACCTCATCGTCTTAGCGTCCGAAACGTGACCGAGTACCGGAGCCCGTCCACCTCGGGAATACTGTGCTCCCACTCCGTCCTCGACGGCCCGCGCATCAGATATGCCGACCTCGGCTCTGCCTCGAACGAAACGCGCTCCCATCTCGAGCCGACCTTGCGCCTCAACCGAAACGTGCACGGCGCCAGCAACGAAATGCCGATGATGTCCTCGAAGTTTGCCTTGTCGCGATGCCAGCCGATGCCCGCGTGGTCATACTCGGTAAACAGGACGTGCTGGATGTCCTCTGCGCGCAGATCTGCGAATTGGGCAGCCCGCTCACGCAGCGGGAGGATGAAATCCGGAATTGGCTCAGCGTGCTTCAGTTTTTCGTCGTCGTAGTCGTATCGCCAACCGAAGCTCTTTACTCTCCGCTTGCCGAGGAATCCGTGAAAGTCGAACTCCTTTAACGGCAGCGCGCGAATCTGCTCGATCAGCGCGCGCTCGTCGTCGCCTGAGATGATCTCGCGCTCGTAGCGGAATCCCTCAGGGTATTTCGGTGTCTCGGTGAAGAAATCGATTTGTTCTCTTGCCATTGCTCGCCACTGCGCCGCTCCGACTCTATTTTCTACGCGCGGTTTCTTCCTGAGGGTCGAGGTCCATAGGTGAAAGAAAACACGTCGTACGACGCAATTGTTATCGGCTCCGGAATCTCCGGCGGCTGGGCGGCGAAAGAATTGTGCGAGAAAGGCCTCAAGACGCTGGTGCTCGAGCGCGGACGGAACGTGGTCCATATCAAGGACTACCCGACGATGAACCTGAATCCGTGGGAGCTGCCGCACCGCGGCTCGGTATCCCGTGAGGTTCTCAAGGAAAATCCGCTGATCAGCAAGGCGGCCGGTTACGGCGAAGACACCATGCATTTCTTCGTCAAGGACCGTGACCATCCTTACGTTCAGCAGAAACCGTTCGACTGGATCCGCGGCTATCAGGTCGGCGGCAAGTCGATCATCTGGGGCCGCGCCTGCCAGCGCTGGAGCAAGCACGAGTTCGTCGCACCTGAGAAGCTGGGTTATGGGATGAATTGGCCGATTACCTACGACGACGTCGCTCCCTGGTATTCCCATGTCGAGAAGTTCATCGGCGTCTGCGGCAACGCCGATCATCTGGAAGCGATGCCCGACGGAGAGTTTCTACCGCCGTTCGATTTCAACTGCGCCGAGAAGCATCTGCGCGACAGCCTGCTGGCGAAGTACGGCAACCGTTACGTCGTTCAGGGGCGCTGGGCGCATCTGTCACAGCCGAAGGAGATTCATCTCCAGCAAGGTCGCGGTACATGTCAGGCGCGAAACCTGTGCATGCGCGGTTGCCCGTTCGGCGGATACTTCAGCTCGAATGCCTCGACGTTGCCGTGGGCGGCGAAGACAGGTAACCTCACCATCCGCCCCCACTCCGTAGTCCACTCGATCATTTACGACGAAGCGAAGGGCAAGGCGACCGGCGTACGCGTGATCGATGCCCAAACTCACGCCGTCACGGAATTCAGCTCGCGCATCGTTTTCCTCAACGCATCGGCGCTCAACAGCAACCTCGTTCTGTTGAACTCGACCTCGAATCGCTTCCCGCACGGACTCGGCAACGACAGCGGACTGCTCGGCAAGTACATCTGCCACCACAACTACAGAACCGGCGCCAGCGGAAAACTCAACGGGTTCGAGGACAAATACTTCTACGGCAAGAATCCGACTGAGTGCATCCTCGTCAACTTCCGGAATCTCGGTAAACAGGATTCGGACGCCGACTTCGTCGGCGGCTACACGACCTTCACCGGTGGTTATCGCGAGCGCGGCGAGCCGACGACGGTAGAGCGCGTGGGTGGCGTTTACAAGGAATCACTCACCAAGCCGGGGCCGTGGGGCATCTACATGTACATGCAGGGCGAGACTGTCCCGCGCGAGACCAACACGGTGAGCCTGCATCCGACCCAGAAGGATCAATGGGGCATTCCCTTGTTGGTGATGAACGTCGGATACGACGACAACGCGGAGCGGATGATCAAAGACTGGCAGAGGCAGGCGACGGAGATGCTTGGCGTCGCGGGTTGCCATGACGTCGAAGTGCACGACACTCATTGGGCGCCGGGTCTCGACATCCATGAGATGGGCGGCGCGCGGATGGGCGCCGACCCGAAAAAATCGCTGCTCAATAAATGGAATCAGCTGCACGCGTGCAAGAACGTCTTTGTCACCGATGGTGCGTGCATGACGTCGACGGGCAATCAGAGTCCTTCGATTCTGTACATGACTTTAACTGCACGCGCAGTAGATCATGCCACACAGGAGATGGCGCGGCAGAATCTGTGAGACGAGAACTGCGTACTTCGGACCAACTGCATCGATAATCGCGGACCGATTGAGGATTGAGGACCCATATGCAACCGATGAATCGACGGGAGGCGGTTAAGACGACGGCGGTATTGCTCAGCGGCGTCTTGATTACATCCACCGGTCTGGCGGGGTGCAGGAGCGAGACGCGCACAGCCGGAACAGGAGTACTCGACGCTGAAGATCAGACGCTAGTTGAAGAGATCGCTGACACTTTGTTGCCATCCACACCGAATTCTCCCGGTGCGAAAGCGGCGCGAGTTGGGCCGGTCATCAACCTGTTGCTGACCGATTGTCGCGAGCCGGCGGAGCAGAAACGAGTCGTTGATGGCCTGAAGCAGTTTAGAAACACCGTCGGCGATCATTTCGCTTCGATGTCACAGACGAATCGCGAGAACTGGCTCCGCCGGATAGATGCGGAGGCGAAAACCAACAAGGAGCATTACCTGAATCTCATTCGCGAGCTGTCACTCCAGGCGTACTTCTCATCGGAAATTGGTGCGACCAAGGCGCTACGCTACGTTATGACGCCGGGCAAATGGGTCGGGTGTGTGCCGCTCGAGCCTGGCCAACGGGCGTGGGCGTAGTGGCGGGAGGCGGGAGGCGGGAGGCGGGAAGCGGGAAGCGGGAAGCGTAAGACAAGAATGCTAAAGAGGATTTCGTGTCGAAGGTAAAGATCGGGATTGTTGGGTCGCGATTTCAAGCCGACTGCATCGCCGCTTCCGTGAAAGCGATGCCGGAGGAAATGGAGGTCGTCGCGGTCGCATCGCCTACCAAAGGCAACGCCGAGGAGTTCGCGAAGCGGCACGGCGTCCCGAAAGCTTACTCCGACTATCGCGAGATGCTGCGCGATCGCGATGTCGAGATGATATCGATCACCGCGCCAAACAACCTCCACGCGCAAATCACCATCGACGCAGCGAATTCCGGGAAGCACGTTGTCTGCGAGAAACCGCTCTGCGTCACCCTGGAAGAGGCCGACGCGATGATCGACGCGTGCAGGAAAGCCGGCGTGCTGTTGCTCTACGCGGAAGAGCTGTTCTTCGCGCCGAAGTACGTGAAGGCGAAGCAGATGGCGGACGAGGGTGCGTTCGGCCGGGTTCACCTCGTCAAGCAAGGTGAAAAACATTCCGGGCCACACTCAGGTTGGTTCTGGGACGTCAACAAATCGGGCGGTGGCGCGCTGATGGACCTTGGCTGCCACGGCATCGCGTTCTGCTGGTGGTTCCTCGGCAAGGAGAAAGTGAAGAGCGTCTATTCGCACATGGCGAATCTTCACCATCGTGATTCAACGGAAGGTGATGACGAGGCAGTTACCATCATGGAATTCGAGAACGGCGCGATCGGCATCGTCGAGAATAGCTGGAATCGTCCGGGCGGCATGGACGACAGCATAGAAGTATTCGGCGATAAAGGTCAAACCTACGCCGACCTGCTGATGGGCAACGCCCTTCCCACGTACTCGGAAGTCGGATTCGGCTACGCTGTCGAAAAAGCGTCGTCGACCAAGGGCTGGACGTACCCCGTATTCGAGGAGCACTGGAATTACGGCTTCCCCCAGGAGATGCGGCACTTCGCGCGCTGCGTGCGTGGTAAGGAGACGCCCATCTCCGACGGTGAGACCGGACGAGTGGTGCAGGAAGTTCTTTACGCGGCGTACGCGTCGGCGGGATTGGGCCGCAAGATCAACCTGCCGTTCCGGCCCAAAGGAATCAGCAAGCCGATCGATCTCTGGAAAAAACCTGAGCTGGCGAAGGGCGCTTTCTGATGCGTCTGGCAGGTGCGGTCGATATCGGCGGGACCAACACCAAAATCGGAATCGTCGGCGAAGATGGCAGGATTTTCCGGCGCGCCAGCGTCCCCACCAAAACAGGGACCGATCCGCAGCATCTGATCGACGCCGTCGCCGACGAGCTGCGACCGATGCTCGACGCGGTTACTGACGAGCGAAATCAGGTCGTCGCGATCGGAATCTCCATCGCGGGGTTTCTGAATCGCGAGCACACCATGATGATCGCCAACGCGAATCTTCCGCGGCTTCGTGATTTTCCGCTGCGACGCGCGTTCGAGGAGAAGTTCGAGCTCAATTGCCATCTCGAAGTCGATTCGAATGCAACGACGCTCGCCGAGTATCGATTCGGGATGGGACGGGGCTCCACTCGATTGCTCGGCATGGTGTTCGGCACCGGCGTCGGGGGTGGTGTGATCATCGGTGGCAGGCTGTTGCGATTCACCGGTGAATGCGTTGGCGATCCGGGTCACGTGATCGTCCAGCCCGGCGGGCGAAAGTGCACTTGCGGCGCGCGCGGCTGTCTCGAGGCAGTTGCTTGCTCCGCAGCGCTTGCTGAGCGAGCCGGAGGGCGGGCACCGCGCGATGTGATCACGGCCGCGCGCAATGGCGACAAGAACGCGCTCGATGCGTTCGCCGCCACCGGAGAATTCATTGGGCTGGGACTCGCTTCGTTGGCGCAGATTTTCGCGCCGGATCGCGTAGTAATCGGCGGCGGTCTGGCGGCAGCTGGTGATGCGCTGATTCGACCAACGCGCGAAAGTTTCCGCAAGCATGCCGGGGAGGACTTCCGCGAACGCGTTGAGATCGTTTGCTCGAACTTCGATGGCTGGGAAGGAATCGTTGGTGCTGCGAGTATGGCGCTCTCGCCTCACGACTAGGTGACGGAAGACCAGGGCGCACCCGTCCCGATCGATCGCCGAGCGACACTGCCGGAGATGGCAGTGGTGCTCGGCGTCCCGACAGTGCTGTTTCTCTCGTCTTCGATTCGCTGGCGGCTGGTGCATCAGGGCGCCGTGGTATTCAGCGACGTGAGACTGCTGACGACGCTTTCCATTGAAGCAGTACTTGCCGCGGCACTGTTGCCCTATCTGCTGCGGCGCGGCTGGAACCCTCTTTCAATCACACCGGCGCCCGAAGGCAAAGACATCGTTCGTGGACTGCTGGTGTGGGTGGCGCTGATCGTCGCCCTGTACGTTTCGGTCCTGATTACGTCGGCATTTGTCGGCGACATGGTGAAGTTTCTGAGGGCGCGCCAGTTCACTGGTCACATCTCGCCCACTGTCGTCGTCGCCGCTTCGCTGATCAATCCGATCTTCGAGGAATTCCTCTGGCTCGGCTACGCGATCCCGGCGGTAGGATCCCGCTTTGGCATCGCCATCGCCAGCACGGTGAGCATCATACTCCGGGTGTCGGTGCATCTGTACCAGGGTAACCTCGCCTTCATCTCGGTGCTGCCGATCGCGATCGTACTGACCTGGTACTATGTCCGCACCGGCCGACTGTGGCCCACGGTTGTCGCTCACGTAATCGTCGACGCGCTCGGCCTCGCGCGCCTCGCTGCCTGACTGATGGCAAAGGCTCGCGTCGAGATTCTCGAAACGGCCGACCAAATCGGATCACGACTCGCGGAACGTCTTTTGTCCGAGATCGAGAATGCGCGTGTCACGGGGCGACGATACGTGCTTGGCTGCCCGACGGGTCGAACTCCGCGACCGATTTACAGCGCGATTGCGGCGCGACTGAAGGCGACACCGCAGGATCTGTCGCACGTAGGGCTGGCGATGATGGACGAATACCTCGTCGGCGATCGTGACCACGTCCAATACGCGCCGTCCGAGAAGCCGTGGTCTTGCCACCATTTTGCCCGCGAGGAAATCGTCGCCCCCTGGAACGCGGGATTGCCCGAGAGATTCCAAATGGCGAAGGACGCCGTCTGGTTTCCCGATCCGAAAAATCCCACGCAGTATGAGGCGCTGCTGGCCGAGGCCGGCGGAATCGACTTCTTCCTTCTCGCCTCGGGCGCAACCGACGGTCACGTCGCGTTCAATCCACCGGGTAGTCAGCGCGAGAGTCGCACGCGAGTCATCGCACTCTCAGAGCAAACCAGGCGAGACAATCTCCAAACCTTCCCCGCATTCGGCTCAATGGACGCGGTGCCCCGCTACGGCGTGAGCGTGGGGATCGCAACGATCACGGACGCACGCAGCGCGGTGCTGGTGCTGACCGGATCATCCAAGCGTGAATCGCTCGAGCGCGTTCTCAAAGCCGAACGTTACGATCCCCAATGGCCGGCGACAGTGATCCATGAAATTTCCGCGGGAGAAATTCTCGCCGATCGAGAGGCAGGCTCAGCGTTGGGGTAAACACCGAATGCAAAAGGTGCTTGAGGCGCGCCGGTACAAAGAAGCATATTCGGACGCGATCCGATGACAGCGATGTCATCGACATTTCACGTGCACTCCGCATTACATCGAGGCGCTGATGCAGAACACCGAGTACGATGCGATCGTGGTTGGGTCCGGAATCTCCGGCGGTTGGGCGTGTAAAGAGCTCACCGAAAAAGGCCTTAAGGTTCTTTGCCTGGAGCGAGGCAAGAACATCGAGCACATAAAGGATTATGTGAACGCGACCAAGGCACCGTGGCAGTATCCGCATCGCGGCGGAAGAACGCGCGCGATGGAAGAGGAGTATCCGGTGCTCAAGCGCGACTACCCGCTCAACGAAACCAATCTCGATTACTGGGCATCCGACAAGGATTCGCCGTACACCGAGATCAAGCGCTTCGACTGGTTCCGTGGTTATCACGTCGGTGGCCGCTCTCTGATGTGGGGTCGTCAGAGCTATCGCCACAGCGATTTCGACTTCGAGGCCAACGCGCGTGAAGGCGTCGGTACCGATTGGCCAATTCGCTACGCCGAAATCTCGCCGTGGTACGACTATGTGGAAAAACACGCCGGCATAAACGGCTCGCACGAAGGAATGCCGCAGCTCCCTGACGGACAGTTCCTGCCGGCGATGCCGCTCAACTGCGGTGAGCAAATGGTCGCCGACAAGGCGAACAAGATCTTCGGACCGCACCGCCGCATTATCCCTGGGCGCTCGGCTAATCTCACCCAGCCACACGACGGGCGCACGCAGTGTCAGTATCGCAACGCGTGCTGGCTCGGCTGTCCCTACGGCGCGTACTTCAGCACCCAGTCGTCCACCCTGCCCCACGCGGCGAAGACGGGCAATCTGACGCTCAAGCCGTGGTCGATCGTCAGCGAAGTCATCTACGACAAGGACAAGAAGCGCGCGACTGGCGTGCGCGTGATGGACGCGCTGAACAATCAGGTCACTGATTACAAGGCGAAAATCATTTTCCTGTGCGCGTCGACGATCAATTCGACGTGGCTGCTGCTCCGCTCGGCGAACGATGTCTGGCCGGGCGGACTTGGCAGCAGCTCCGGTGAGCTCGGCCACAATTTGATGGACCACCATTTCCGCGTTGGCGCGCAGGGCAAGCTGGAAGGTATCGACGACAAGTACTACTTCGGTCGTCGTCCGAACGGCTTCTACATTCCGCGCTATCGCAACCTCTTTGGCGACAAGCGCCAGTATTTGCGCGGCTTTGGCTATCAGGGCGGCGCCGGTCGTGAAGACTGGGGCCGTGCGGTCGCCGAGCTCGGCGTCGGCGGCGCATTCAAGGACTCGATGGCGATGCCCGGTCAGTGGTCGATCGGCGCAACTGCATTCGGCGAGATGCTGCCCGATCACAGAAACACCATCACAATCGACAAGAACAAGAAGGACAAGTGGGGCATGCCCGTCGTCGCAATCGATTGCATGATCCGTGAGAATGAGAACTCGATGCGCCGCGACATGCAGACCGACATGGCCGAGCTGCTCAACGCCTGCGGCGTGAAGGACGTGATGGTCTACGACGGCGGCTACTTCCCCGGCATGGGCATTCACGAAATGGGAACCGCGCGCATGGGCAAGGATCCAAAGAGCTCGGTGCTGAACGCACACAATCAGGTGTGGGACGCGCCAAACGTCTTCGTCACCGACGGATCGTGCATGGCTTCCGCAGCATGCGTGAATCCTTCCCTCACCTACATGGCACTCACTGCCCGCGCTGCTGACTTCGCGGTCAATGAGCTCAAGCGCCAGAATCTCTAATCGGAGCGATCAATGGCTGATAACGACATTGCAATCATCGATACGCCCGAGCTGATCTCACGGCGCGAGGCGGTCTTTCGGATTACCACTCTGATCGGCGGCGTCGCCGTGCTGGGCAGCGGAGCGTTCGTCACCGCCTGCCGTCGCGAATACAAGGTCGGAGCTCCCTTCACCAACGACGAGGTCTCCTATCTCGACGAGATCGCCGACACGATTTTGCCAACGACCAGCACGCCTGGTGCGAAGGCGGCGAAGACCGGCGCGTTCATGGCGCTGATGGTGAGAGACACCTACAACGCCGACGACGACAAGGTGTTCCGCGAAGGCATGGGCAAGCTGAACGACGCGATGAAGGACAAGTACGGCAAGAGCTTCATGGAAGCGACGCCGCAGCAGCGCCTCGAGATGCTGCAGACGCTGGACAAGACCCAGTACGACTACGGTCAGAAAATGAAGGCGGAGGCGAAGCGGAAGTCCGATGAATTCCTCGCCGAGCGTCAACAGAATCCGCCAACACCGCAGGGCGTCAAGGCGCAGCAAATCACGGAGGAGCCGCCCAACAAGTACTTCGGAATGATGAAAGAGCTGGCGCTACTCGGCTATTTCACCTCGGAGATCGGCATGACCCAGGCGCAGCGCTACGTCGAGGCGCCCGGACGCTACGACCCATGCATTCCCTACGACGGGAAGCCGTCGTGGGCCGGCCACGCCTGATTCGGAGAAGAGATTAATGACCCGGTTTCTTGCATTGCTGCTCGTCGGACTCGCCACTGGCGCCGCCACCACACCGCATCGGCCTGTTTCGCAACGGCCTGAGCGCGATGGGCGGCTTGTCGGTAGATGGGATCTGACGCTTACGACGGCGCAGATCACCACACCGTCCTGGATTGAGATCGATACGTCGGGGCGGGATGCGCTCGTCGGACAGTTCGTG
This sequence comes from Gemmatimonadaceae bacterium, assembly GCA_035718845.1. Classification (GTDB taxonomy): domain Bacteria; phylum Gemmatimonadota; class Gemmatimonadetes; order Gemmatimonadales; family Gemmatimonadaceae; genus UBA4720. Next base: position 20,155 of record DASTGU010000151.1, read on the forward strand.
GGAATCGTTGGCAGCGCCCGGCCGATCTCAGAGATCACCGCACAGGGGGATACTCTGCGCTTCACGATCCCGCATCAGTGGGAAAATGGCAACGGCGAGCTGAGGGTAGAATTTCGCCTGGAGGGCGATCGACTGTTTGGCAGGATGACTTTCCCCGACAATTCCGTGGTCAATTGGCAAGGCGTCCGCGCGCCGCTTCTGCATCGCGCGACGCCGCCGCATTGGGGCGCGCCCATCAGATTGCTCGATCGAAACGATTTGAACGGTTGGCAGCCAATGGGTACACAGAACCAATGGTTCGTGCGAAACGGTGTGCTGACCAGTCCCAAGTCGGGCGTCAACCTGCGCACGGTCCGCACATTCGGGGATTTCAAACTGCACGTCGAGTTTCGCTATCCGAAGGGCAGCAACAGCGGCGTCTATCTGCGCGGTCGTCACGAAGTTCAGATCGAGGACGATTACGGCCAGGAGCCGCACTCGCACCGCTTCAGCGGGATCTACGGATTCATTCGACCGAGCGAGATGGCGGCACGTCCAGCGGGCCAGTGGCAGAGTTACGACATCACGTTGATCGGTCGGATGGTGACGGTGGTCGCCAACGGCCGCCAGGTGATCTGCAATCAGGAGATACCAGGCATCACCGGTGGCGCGATCGACAGCAACGAAGGCGCACCGGGGCCGATTTACCTGCAGGGCGATCACGGGCCGATCGAGTACAGGAACATCGTGATCACACCAGCGCGGTAGAACTACAAAGGAAAAACTACCAGCTTGCTGCCTGCGGCTTTCAGCCTTCCGCCTCGAGCGTAATTACGTAATGCGAACCGGGCTCGGAGCTGCCGGCTGAAACCAGCCAGCGGCCAGCTGGTAGTTTTCCTTTTGTAGTTATCTTTCCACGGACCTAACCCAGACTAATGCGATCAGGTATTTCGGCCGGACTGATGGGCGTCGGCGGAATTTTTCTTTCGTTCGGCGTAACCATTCTCATCATTGCGTTCTTCACGCGCACGAGCTCGATGTGGCGCGATTCGTTTCCGACGGAAATGAGTACTGCGACTGGCTTCCTCGTCGTTGGCGGCGTGATGTTCGTTCTCGGCTGGCTGCTGCAGCGTGGGCGCCGGCGAGACGCCAGAGCCGCGGCCTAGCTGGCGGCTGCGGACGCACCAAAGGTAGACAGCGTGCAGAAGCGCAGATCCAGACGCTGCAACTTCGTGTGCTCCCTTCACGCCGCAGCGTCACAATGAGCCGCACCAACCTACGGGTCCAGGTTGATCCATCGCGCATCTTCAGTATCAACGTAGAGATCGCGGCACCACCAGAACGTGTCTGGCAAGTGATGACCGATGTCGAGAAGTGGCCCGAGTGGACCCAAAGCATTCAGAGCGTCAAGCGACTCGACTCCGGTCCGTTTCGACTGGGCAGCCGCGCGCGGATCAAGCAGCCGAAGTTTCTGCCTGCACTCTGGGAAGTCACCGAGATAGATCCGCCACATAGCTTCACCTGGGTGACTCGGAGCCCGGGCGTTGTCGCGAGCGGCAGGCACCGCGTCGAGCCGACGGCGCGAGGAAGCCGAGCGATGCTGTCAGTCGCTTACGGTGGATTCCTTGGCGCCGTAGTGGCGAAGCTTCTCGCCGGGCTCACCGACCGCTACTTGATGTTCGAAGCGGCCGGGTTGAAGCAGCGCAGCGAAATTAACGTTCGCTAGCTGTTGCGGATCGTGCGCGATCCCTCGTCCCACACTACCGAGGTCTTCCTGAAGTACGATTCGTTCGCCATGTGACAGGCGAGCGCGGCGTTGTGGCCGAACACCACGTCCTCCACCACCGGTTTGCGAGTGCGCACCGCGTCGAAGAAGTTCGCGAGATGTGGCCGGAAGTCGTCGTAGTTATCCGACATTCTGTACGTCACTGATTCACGCGCCGCCATCTTCGCGAACTTTTCGTCGTTCTCGGCGTGCCATTGCTTCTCGTACGCCTCGCGCATCGCACGCGGGTAGCTCCCGGTGTAGTAGCACGGGTATGTGTCGACGCCCAGCTGCGGCGTGAAGCTCACGCTCTGACCGTTCACCTCCAGCAACCCGCGCGAGCCCTGAATGCGATAAATCTCATCCATCTCGCAGGCGAGATTGAGCCGCATGTAAACGGGCAAGTCGCCGAAGTAATAGACCGCAGAGTGAACGTCCGGCATGTTGCGGCCGTCTTTCCAGTGGCGAATTCCACCGACCGCGGCGGCGAATCGAGCCGGTTGATTGATGCCAAGCATGAACATCATGCCGCTGATGAGATGCACGAGCAGGTCACCCGCGACGCCGGTGCCGTATTCCTTCCAGCAGCGCCAGCGTGCGAAGATCAACGGATTGAATGGCACCTTCGGAGTGACGTCGCCCTGCCAGGTGTTCCAGTCGAGATTGGCGGGCGAGAGATCGGGCGGCGGCGGGTATTGCCAGGCGCCACACGGATCGTTGCGTCCCATCGAGCCCTCGACGAGCATCAGGTCTCCAAGCGCTCCGGAGGCGATGATTTCCTTTGCCTTGGCGCAGACTTGCGAGCTGACTCGTTGGGATCCGATCTGAACTATTCGATTTGTTTTCTTCGCTGCATCCACCATCGCCACGCCATCGGCCGCGGTGTGGGACATTGGCTTCTCGCAGTAGATGTCTTTGCCCGCGTTGACAGAATCGATCACGACCTGGCGATGCCAGTGATCGGGCACGGCAGCCACGATCGCGTCTATGTTCTTGTCGTCGAGCAAATCGCGATAGCGCCGGGTAACCGGGAGGTCGGGTCGCACGATCTCGCGCGCGAGGGTGTGCCGGCCGTCATAAAGATCCGCAGCGCCAGCGCATACGACGCCTGGAATCTGGATCGACGTTCCAAGGAGGCCCGAGCCCTCCATGCCGACACCAATGATGCCAAACCTTACGGTGTCGCTCGGCGCAACTTTTTTGCGCGCCGGCTCGGGGTCGGGCTTGAGGAAAATCGTGCGCGCTCCAATTGACCCGCCCGCTGCTGCCGCGCTCACCTCGAGGAATTCACGTCGCGAGAAATTGCTTTTCGACATTCCGATCTCCTTGCCATCGGCTGCGATTAGTGTGTCTTGCGAGTGCCTGCCGGCGGAGAATATCGTAAGCGCTACTCATTACCGATAGGAAGCAGCTGCCGAATCGCTCGATTCGGTCCACAACAGGGTTTGCCCTGGCCACCAGATCCCCGGGAGAAGACAATGAAGCGTCGCGAATTTGTGAAAGCGCTCGGCCTCGCAGCAGTCGGAGCTCAAGTTGGTTGCGCGTCGTCGGGCGCTGGTAGCGCTACTGGCGGACGAACTCTGAAAAAGGTTGGGATTCAGCTTTACACCCTGCGGGATGATGCGCGGCGCGATCTCGAGGGCACCCTCGTCAACATCGCGAGGGCCGGCTACAAGGAAGTCGAGCTACTTAGCTCGATGAACAATTTCGGGATGGCGCCGACGCAGCTGCGCGCGATTCTCGATCGGAACGGTCTGGTCGCGCCGTCAACCCACGTCGAGCCGGCGATCTTCGACAATCTCGAGCCGCAGATCGAAGCCGCGCGCATTCTCGGTCACCAATACCTGATCGTCGCCAGCCTGCCCGATGGAGAGAAGCTCGGGCTCGACGACTATCGCCGCTGGGCCGATCGTTTCAACGAAGCCGGCGCGCGCGCTCTGCGCAGCAACATCCGCATCGGCTTCCACGATGAAGCGTGGGATTTCCGCAACATGAACGGCACGACTCCGTACGACGTCTTCGTGCAGCGCACCGATCCGTCGGTAGTCGCACTGCAGCTCGACACGGGCAACGCTGCCGTCGGCGGTAAGGATCCGCTGGAGTTCATGCAGAAGTACGGACCGCGCTACTCTCTCTTCCACATCAAGGATGCGCCTAGCATCCCCGCCGATCACGATGTCGAGCTGGGCAAAGGCGTCGTGAACTTCCGCCGAATCCTGGCGATGATCGACAACGTCGACCAGAAGCACCTCTATGTGGAGCAGGAGAGCTACCCCGGCGCACCGATTGAGAGTGTTCGACGCGACTATGACTACATCAGCAAGCTTACCTTCTAGCGACTGCGGACTACGGACAAAGGCCAGTGCACGCGCTGGTAGCTGATGGCAGCAAGCTGATAGCTAATCGCTGCAAGCGACGGGACAGATCGCGACCTCTTAGAGGAACGCGATCTGTTCGCGTTTATGCAATGAGATCTGTCTGGTTGCAGGCAGCGATCAGCTATTAGCCGGCTGCCATCAGCTACCCGCGCGTGCGCTTTTCAGGTCTTGGTTCGAAATCGATTAATTCGGAACGGACTAACATCGAACCTCGCCTCCCCCTTTGTCAGCAAATCAGCCTGCACTTCCCCGATCGCGCTCGCGAACTTGAAGCCGTGACCCGAGCATGGTGACGAGATCAACACGTTTCGATGCGCAGGATGGAAGTCGATCACGAAATCGTGGTCCGGCGTATTGGTGAAGATGCACGTCG
>DASTGU010000152.1:0-11886 GCA_035718845.1 Gemmatimonadaceae bacterium
GCGACCCCAATCCCGACGCTCCTCTCGGGGATGAAGGGCCGCCTTGGTTTTGCGATGGCGATGCTGGCATCAACCGGCCGATCGATCGAACGGTCGTCCTACGATCCAGTAACGCGCGGAGAGCGCGGAACCGTCGCCCTGCTGCGCGGGTGCGTGATGGACGGATTGTTCGGATCCACCAACCGCGCGACCGAGCGCGTGCTCAAAGTGAATGGATATGCGCCGGTCGCTGCCAACGGCCAGCGCTGCTGCGGTGCCCTGCACGCGCACGCCGGCGACCTCGAGGGAGCGCGCGGACTCGCCAGAAAAAACATCGCGGCATTCGAGAAATCCGGCGCGAAGTACGTAGTGGCGAATGCAGCGGGCTGCGGCGCCGTCATGAAGGAATATGGCCACCTGCTTCACGACGATGCCGAATGGCACGATCGCGCCGTCGCGCTCGCATCCCGTGTGCGCGACATCAGCGAGCTGCTGGCCGACGCAGGGCCGCGCCCGGGCGGGCCCTTGCCCATTCGCGTGACTTACGACGCACCGTGTCACTTGCAGCACGCGCAACGCGTGACGCAGGCGCCGCTCTCGGTGTTGGCAGCGATCCCGGGTCTGGAGCTGGTGCCGCTTCACGATTCCGACATGTGCTGCGGCAGCGCCGGCATCTACAATCTCATCGAGCCTGATACGTCGGATGCAGTGCTCGAGCCCAAACTCGAGAACATTCGCGCAACCCGTGCCCCGTGGGTCGCGACCGGTAATCCCGGTTGTCTGATGCAGATTGGCGCTGGTCTCATTCGCGCAGAAATCAGCGCGCGCTCCATTCATCCGGTCGATTTGCTCGACGCATCGTACGCAACGATCGGCCAGTAGCGCTGTCGGTGTGCACCGGCTTAATTGAAAATCATGGCGGAGCTGAACGAGTATTCCGCGCTGCACAACGGCGCGCTCTTCTTCGATCGCACCGACAGGCTGCGCATGCGCGTAGCAGGCCACAAGGCCGCCGAGCTCGTCACGGGAATGGTGACCAATGACGTATCGGCGCTGTCGCCCGGCGAAGGACAGTACGCGGCGGCGCTGACCGCCAAGGGAAAAATCGTCGCCGATCTGCGCATCTTCGCATTCGAGGATTCGCTGCTGATCGATACGTCCGCCGCCGCATCCGTTGGATGGAAAGAGATGGTGCGGAAGTACATCAATCCGCGTGTCGCACCGTATCACGACGTGACCGCGGAGCTGAGTGACTTCGGCGTCTTTGGCCGCTCGGCGCGATCGGTTATCTCGAAGATGCTGGACATCGACGACAAGGATCTCGTCGCGCTCGCGCCGTATGGTCATATCAGCCGACCGTTCGCCGATGTCACGGCGATCATCGCACGAGTGCCTGATCTCGATGTCGAAGGCTTCGAGATTTTCCTCCCTACACAGGCTGTAGGCGCGTTGAAACAGCGCTTCCACTCGGCGGGCGTGAACCCCGGCGGCAAAGAAACGTGGGAGATCGCGCGCATTGAAGCGGGCAGGCCGGAGTGGGGTGTCGACATGGATGATTCGACGCTGCCACAGGAAGCGAACTTCGACGAGCTCGGCGCGATCTCGTACACGAAAGGATGCTACATCGGACAGGAGACTGTCGCGCGCGTGCACTTCCGTGGACACGTCAACCGATTTCTGCGCAAGCTCAGGTTCGTCACCAGGCCCGCACCACCAAAGGGCGCCGAGCTGTTCGACGAAACGGGAAAAGTGATCGGTGATATCAGGAGCGCGGCATTGTCACCGCGCTTCGGCGGAATCGCGCTGGGGATGGTGCGGCGCGAGATTGCGCCGGGAACAACGCTGCAGGCGAAGTGGCCGGATGGTGAATGCAGCGTTCAAGTCGAGCAAAACGAAAAAGGCGCCACTGTTTAGTGGCGCCTTTTGACGACCTGATCGCGATTCTCTAGAGCGCCGCGTCCTGAAAGGATCGCATCGATCCAGACGATGCTGCGACCTTTACTTCTTCTTGGTGGTCGTCTTTTTGGTCGTCGTGGTCGTGGTGGTCGACGCCGCCGGAGCGGTCGTGCTCGCGGTGGTGTCCATCTTCATGCCGGTGTCCATCGCTGCCGGGGCCGGAGCCATTGCGGGAGCGGAGGTATCGGCGGTCGCAGCTTCGTCCTTCTTGGACGTGCATGCGGCGAGAACCAGAACTGCGGCGACAAGGGCCAGGCGCTTCATTTACGATCTCCTTAAGATGGCAAACGTGGAAAATTCGCCGGTCCGTGCACGCGGTCGCAGTGCCCGTTTTGGCGCGGGCAAGAATTTATCTCATCAGAAAGCAGTGTCAAGGTGTAATGACTCCGCCTAGTAGCGTTTAGAGACGCGGACTAGATTAACCACAAGTTGGTATTTCCTTCGGAGCATTAAAGTTGTCGGTTCTCCCAGAAACATTTGGTGCGCTGAAGCGCTCTGCGTTCGGTGCACCCGAAAGACGCCAGCAATCCGTAAAGGATGAGCTTCGCGCCAACCTCCTCACCCGGCTCGCCACGCGCAAACCGATTTTCCACGGCGTGATTGGTTACGAAGAAACCGTCATGCCGCAGATCGTCAACGCGCTGCTTAGCAAGCACAATTTCATTTTGCTGGGCCTCAGAGGTCAGGCGAAATCGAGAATTCTCCGCGCGCTGATCACCCTGCTCGATCCATCGCTTCCGATCATCGCCGGCAGCGAAGTCAACGACAATCCGTTCGCGCCGATCTCGAAGTACGGCAAGAACATGTTGAATGAGGCCGGCGATGACACGCCGATCGCCTGGCTCGAGCCGGAACAGCGGTTCGTCGAGAAGCTCGCAACGCCCGACGTCACCGTCGCCGACATCATCGGCGATCTGGATCCGATCAAGGCAGCCCGCGGCGGCCACATCCTGGGCGATGAGCTGACGATGCATTACGGCATGCTACCGCGCGCAAATCGCGGCATCTTCGCGCTCAACGAGCTCCCCGATCTCGCCGGCAAGGTACAGGTGAGCCTGTTCAACATCATGCAGGAAGGCGACGTCCAGATCAAAGGTTATCCGGTACGCCTGCCGCTCGATGTGATGCTGTGCTTCACCGCGAATCCCGAGGATTATACGGCGCGCGGGAAGATCATCACGCCGCTCAAGGATCGCATCGGCAGCGAGGTGATCACCCACTATCCAGAGAGCGTCGAGCTCGGCATGACGATCACCAATCAGGAAGCGTGGACGGCACGTGGCGCGGGCAAAGTGCGCGTTCCTGATTTCATCGCGGAGGTGATCGAGCGCGTTGCCTTCGAGGCTCGCAACGACAAGCGGATCGACAAGCGCTCCGGCGTATCTCAGCGCATGCCGATCAGCGTGATGGAAAATGTGGTGTCCAACGCCGAGCGGCGCGCGATTCAGACTGGCGAGCGTGATATCGTGCCGCGCATCGCCGACATCTACGCCGCACTCCCTGCGATCACCGGCAAGATCGAGCTCGAGTACGAGGGTGAGCTCGTCGGCGGTCACAACATCGCGCGCGAGCTCATTCGTCGCGCGGCCGATGCGACGTATCAGGACCGAGCCGGCGGCATCAATACCGACGAAATCATCATGTGGTTCGACGTCGGCGGCGCGCTGCAGGTGACGGACGACGTACCGGTCGAGACAGTAGTCGAGGGATTCGGCAGCGTGCCGGGCCTGATGCAGGTAGTCAGTGCGGCGGGCTTATCCCCGATGGACGATCTCCCGGTGGTCGCAGCTGGATGCGAGCTGGTGCTCGAGTCACTCGTCGCGCGCAAGAAGATCGCGCGCTCCGACGCCGGTATTTACGGTCGCGCGGTAGAAGAAAAGCGTCGCCGTCCATATCAGGACTAGCTCGTGCCGGTTCTCACCGTCTCGCGCCTTTATGGGTCGGGGGGCTCTGAGGTAGCCGCAATAGTTGCCCGCACACTCGGCTGGGCCCTCCTCGACAACGCGGTCGTCGACGCAGTCGCGGCGCGGATGGGATTGAGCGCCGCCGAGGTTCAGGCGCGCGAAGAGCGCGTCCCGTCGCTAGTCGAGCGATTGACGGCGGCGATGGCGATGGGCTCGCAGGAGTGGGCGTCCCCAATGGCGTCGGCGAAGCGGCCCACCGACGAGCAATTGATCGAGGTGACGCGACACGTCGTGGAAGAAGCGATCGCCGCGGGCCCACTCGTCGTGGTTGGTCGCGGCACCCAGGAGATGCTCGCTGCGCGAGAGGACACGCTGCACGTCTTCTGCTACGCGCCGCGGAAGGCGCTGATCGCGCGCACGATGCAGCGGGAAGGTGTCAGCGCTGAAGAAGCCGCGCGACTCGTCGATGACACCAACAAGCAGCGCGATCAGTGGGTGCGCCTGCACTGGGAGCGGGAGCGGCGAGCGCACGAGAATTTTGATCTGAGCGTGAACACCGAGCGGCTTGGTATTCAGGGCGCGGCGGATCTGATCGTCGATGCCGCCCGAATGAGGTTCAAGCTGCGCTAGGGTCAGTCAATCAGCTTACGCGAATCCACGCGGTGAGAAGCATCCGCCTTGGAGAGCTTGGCGAGGTCCTGTTCGCCCCAACGTCGCGCACCAATCCAAGCAGCTGGATCATCGGTGGCCTTTGCACACTCCAACGAAAGCATCGCCGCCTCAGTGCGCGCAATCGAATAAGCAATAGCTCTCGCCGCAGCCTGCTGCGCGTCGGCGTTTGTCGCCGCGCTCTGCCGGAAATGTTTCTCAATCGCGTTAACGGCGTCAGCGACCCGGGCTGTAGAACCTGCATCTCGCATTGTGGCAATCCGCTCTTTCAGGTTCACAATCCATGCTGAGAGCGCGTCCGCTTTCTGAATCGCGCGCAGCGTGTCGAGACTTAGCACGTTTGTCGTCCCTTCCCAAATCGGGAGCACCTGCGCATCGCGAAGCAAACGTGGAATTCCAGTATCTTCCACATACCCTGCGCCGCCAAACGACTCGACTACCTCGCTGGCGATCGACACCGCCTGCTTCGCCGTATATAGCTTCGCAACGGGCGTAAGAAGTCGCAGTAGCTGCAGCTCCGACTCCGTCGCCTCACCACACTCCTCCTTGCCGAGCAGCTCGACGACGCGGAACGCGAGCATGAAGCAAGCGCGAAAGCGCACTGAGATCTCAGCCAGTGTTTCGACGTGCAGTGGCTGCTCGATCAATGGTTTTCCAAATGCGATCCGACGTTTTGCGTAATCAGTGGCGAGCGCGATCGCGCGACGCATTCCGGCTACTGCCGCGACGGTGTTATAGACGCGGGTGATGTTGAAGAGCGTGGAGATCTTTCGAATTCCATCTCCTGCCCCACCGACCAAACGAGCCGGAGTTCCCGCGAGCGTGAGCTCCGCTGTCGGCAACGCGCGCGTGCCCAGTTTGTCCTTCAACCGCTCGACGCGAATGTTGCGCAGCGAGCCGTCGCGATCGCGTAGCGTGACGAGAAAAACGCTCAAGCCCGCTCCGCCCGGGGGAGCCCCTTCGATGCGCCCGAGGGTCATCGCGACCTGAGAGGTCGTGGCGGACGTGAACCACTTCAGCCCGTAGAGTCGGTAGTCGTTGCCTGATTCGCACTTAGCGATGGTCGAGGTGCTCGCGACATCGGATCCCCCCGAGCGCTCAGTCATCCACTGGCCGGAAGTCCAGAACTGCCTCGGATCGCGCGACGTCAGATGCGCGAACGTGGGACGCGTCGATTCGTCGCCGTAAACTTCGATAAAACGCGCTGCGCCATCAGTCATCGCCAGCGGGCAGCTATACAACGCCGACGACGGTGCGAAGAGGTACAATCGCGCAAACTGATCAATGCGCGAGTGCATTCCGTGAGCGCGCTCGTAAGCGGTCGCGACAAGTCCTTCCGCCGCCGATATGCGATCCAGCTCCCGCCATGCGTCGCTCGTCTCGATGCGGTCGACGCGTTTGCCCCACGCGTCGTACGGCACATGTCGCGGCGGCGATGCTTCCGCTTCTTCGCCAAGGGCCAGGATGTCCGTGACGGCGCGCTGGCCTAGCCGGCGTAGGTCGGGCTCAACGTCCGCGAGCACAGGAGCCGGCAGTCGCCAGCGCAAATACGAGCGCAGCAGCGAATCGTCGTCGTACTGGTTGGCCAGCTGCGGGGAATCCTGGATGAACTCGGCCATTCGCTCTTTATTATTTATCGAATCCAATCTACCGCTGAAACCATTTCACGGGCGGATGCCGTAGGAGGTCCAATGACGTCGACCACACCGCTCCCGCCGATCACTGGCGAACACGCCGCTGCGCCTTCAGTAATCGGCCAACGTCGAGTTCTGCGCGAGCGTCAGATTTCCAGTGTGCTCGACCGATTGTTGGCGCTCGTGCAGATCCTTTTTGGACTCGGGACTCTGATCGCGTTGACGTTGGAAGCGCTGGGACACGACTCCGACGTCCGCCCACTTGAAGTCATGCTCGGGATTCCCGTGATGGTGTTGACGGTAACTGCCGGTGTCTTGCTGTGGGGAGGCCGACGCACTGGACTCGCGCTTTCTCTAGGGCTTCAGCTTTTCCAGGTGGTGCCGGTAATCATTGCGCACACTGCCGTGCGATACGTCGCGGGGTTGCAATGGACGCTTCGTTTCGGCGGGCCGAGAATCTGGAAGCCGTGGGGACTCGAAGGAACGTTCATCATCCTGCGCGACCCCACTTTCCCCGCGACGATGATTGGACTGAACGTCGTCGCGCTCGTGGCGGCGCTATACCTGGCGAGTCGTCTCCGCGACATCGCAAAAGCTCAGCGATAATCATCCTCCTGCTGAGCTAGTATCCTCTTCAGTAGCAACGGCCTGCGTAATGCGAGTGTCGTTTTGTGACTCTCGCATTTTGGTGACGTATGCCTTTGCAATACGAATCGCTCGATCCAACCACTCGCCGCTTCGCCATCGCCGAGCTCGATGGCGATATCGCCAGCGGCGCGTATCACTCGTCGGAGCGGATTCGGCCGACTGCAATCGCGGAATATCAGCGATATCTGCACGAAGCGCTTCGCTACTACGATGACCGATGGCTGGAGGAGCACGCATCCGACCTGATGGTAGACTTCGAGCCGCGACGCACCCGGAGTGGTGGACAGACCGCGGTGAAGCTGCCGGAGATGGCGTCGCGGATGTTGGCCGAAGGCGATTTCAATCGCTACTACATGCGCGGCGTCGCGCTGCGCGCGGTCGAGGAAGGACGGCAGGTTATCGAAGTCTATCGTGCAAGACTGTCGATGGAACCGCGCGCTGAATCAGCGCAGCTGGACGGTCATCGCCTCCCTGCTGAGGAAGTCCTCAAATACCTGCGCGGCGAGGAAGTCGCTGATCCCGCGGTCAGCGCCCTCGGCAGACCGAACTCGGGCCTGAGTGTGCGCCTGGTCTGATTAGCCCCGCCGAATCACTGGGGGTTGGTGGCCCAGACAGTCGATTCGGTGACGAAGCCGCGGTCCGGCATCGCCAGCATGTCGACGATCAGCTGCGCGATGTCGGGCGCGTGCAGCTTCGACGGATTGTCCGGCCGCTTCTGACCCGGCGTTTCAACTCCGAAGCTCGTCAACACTTCGCTCGGGTTCACCTGCATGACGCGGATGTTGTGTTTGCGCAGCTCGGCCCTCCAGCACTCCGTCATTCCATGCAGCGCGAATTTGCTGGCGCAGTACGCACTGCCGTTGGCGAATCCGCGCTGCCCGGCCGTCGACGAAATGTTGACGATGTTGCCGTAACCGTGACCGACGAAATGGCGCGCCGATTCGCGCGCGACCATCATCGCGCCCAGAACGTTGGTGCGCCACACGCTGAAGAAATCGTCACTGGTCAGCTCGATCAGCGGCTGGAAGGTGCCGAACCCGGCGTTGTTGATCAACACGTTGTAGTCATCGAACTCCTTGACCACAGCTTGCACCATCCGCAGGACGTCGTCTTCCTTGCTGACGTCGGCGACAATCGGCAACGCACCAATCTGACTCGCTGACTTTTCCAGCTCCTGCTGATTACGCGCGCAGATCGCGACCCGCGCGCCGCGCTCGCGCAGCAGCCGCGCCGTCTCGAATCCAATGCCACAACTGGCACCGGTAACCAGCACCGCTGCGTTCTTCAAATCCATGATTTCTCCCGGGAACCGATTTTCTCTCGCGTCAGCTCGATAAAGTCAGCGATGTCCTCCTCTGTCGTATCGAACGACGTGATCAGCCGCGCCTCGGACGTCTTCTCGTTCCAGACGTGGAACGGCCACTGCTCCTGGAGCTGGATAATCACTTTCGGCGGAATGATCGCGAACACTTCGTTGGCCTGCACTTCCTGCGTCAGGGTGATACCGTCGATCTCAGACAAGCCGCGTGCCAGCACCTGCGCCATCCTGTTGGCATGCGCCGCGCTGCGCTTCCATAGATCAGTTCCGAGCAGCGCGTTGAATTGCGCGGCGATGAATCTCATCTTCGACGACAGCTGCATGTTCTGCATGCGCTGGAACTCGAAATCATCGGCGAGCGACGACTTGAAGAACACCACCGCCTCGCCTGCCATCAGGCCGTTCTTCGTGCCGCCGAACGACACCGCATCGACCCCCGCTCCACTGGTGATCGCTTTCAGCGGGACGTTGAGATGAACCGCGGCGTTGAAGACGCGCGCACCATCCATGTGCAGCAGCAACGAATGGGTGTGAGCAAAATCGGCGATCGCACGAATCTCCTGCGGCGTATAGACGGTGCCGTACTCCGTCGCCTGCGTGATGGTGATCGCCCGCGGCTGCACGTGATGCTCGTTGCCAATGTCGTGCAGGTGCTCACGGATGCCTGCGACGGTGATCTTCCCGTTGGGCGACGGAACCGGCAACAGCTTGCAGCCGATGTGCTTCTCCGCCGCGCCACATTCGTGGACGTGAACGTGCGCGGTCTCAGCGCAGATCACCGCCTGGTGCGATTGCACCATCGACTGCAGGCACAGCACGTTCGCGGCAGTGCCGCTAAAGACCAGGAAGACTTCAGCGTCTTCTCCCAGCTCGTGACGGATTCTGCTCGTCGCCTCCTGAGTGTATGGGTCACTGCCGTACGAAGGGACGTGGCCGACGTTCGCGGCGGCGAGTGCAGCCAGCACTTCAGGGTGGACGCCTGCCCAATTGTCGCTGGCAAATGCGCGTCGGGGAGAGTGGCGTTCTGGCATTCAAGCAAGGATATAGCGCGAAGCGGAGAGCCGGAAGCCGTGACCGAGGGCCGGAAGCGGTGACCGAGGGCCGAGGACCAACTGCGTTGCTGATTACTGATTAATTGCAGATCGAAGACGATATGCACCGCAGGATTTCCGACAAACAATGCATGTGTCATCGATCCTGCGTTTAGCTGTTCGTTTGCAATTCTCACTTAATCAGCAATCAGCAATGCAGTTGGTCCTCGGGCCTCGGTCCTCTTTAGTGAAAGTCACGGCTCGCGTGTACGAGCTCTCTCACTTCGAGCTCCGTGAATTTTCTGCCGATGACGTTTCGCACTCCATCGTCGCGCTCGAACTTGCCCTCGACCATGATGAAGGTCGAGAATCGCACGACTTCCGCGAAATCCTCCACCATCTTCTTGGAAACGATGACGTTGATGAAACCGAATTCATCTTCCATCAACAGGAAGACAGTTCCTTTCGCGCTCTGTGGCTGCTGACGGATGGTGACGAGGCCGGCGGTCTTGATCCATTCTCCACCCTTCAGCTTCTCGAGCTGCTTCGAGTCGAGCACGCCTTTGCCGCGCAACTCCTCGCGCAAATGCTCCATCGGATGGCCGCTGACGCTGATGCCAACCGAGAAATAGTCGAGGAAGATCAGCTCATCGCGGGTGAGCGGACGCGGCTCGTAGGGAACGTGACGCGCAGGGGCCAGCGGCAAACAATCTCCGACCGACCGCATCGCCACCCACGCCGCGCGACGACGATCCGGCTCCCAGCAGCCGAACGCACCAGCGCGCGCCAGCTGCAGTGCATCGGTGCGTTGCAGCTTCGCTCGCTGCACCACATCGTCGATCGATGAGAACCTCTCCCAGCCTCTCGCTGCCTTGAGCGCATCGAGCGATTTCTCACCGAGTCCACGGATGTGCCGCCACCCGATTCTTAGCGCCGGTCGATCGGGGTTCTCGCTCGGCTCTGTCGTGCACTCCCAATCGCCATCGCGCATGCACGGCGGCAAGACTTTCAAGCCATGCCTGCGTGCGTCGTGGATCAAAGTCGATGGCGGATAGAATCCCATCGGATACGAGTTGAGCAATCCGGCGTAGAACTCCGCGGTGTAATGTGCCTTGAGATATCCGGTCGCATACGCGATCAGCGCGAAGCTCCACGCGTGCGATTCCGGGAATCCGTAATTCGCGAAGCTCTTTAGATCCTCGGCGATCTTGGCCGCGACATCTTCAGTCACGCCACGCTCCACCATCCGCTGCCGTAGCTGCTCGAGCACGCCATGGAGTTTCTCGACTTTCCTGATATGCCCCATCGTACGCCGTAATTCATCCGCCTGCGCCGCCGAGTAGCCGCCGAGCTTCATCGCGATCGCCATCGCCTGCTCCTGGAAGATCGGGATTCCCTGGGTGCGTTTGAGAATCGGCTCCAGATCCGGATGCGGATACGTCACTGGCTCGAGCCCGCGGCGTCGCGCTGTATATGGATGGACGAAGTTGGCCTGGATCGGGCCGGGTCGAATCAGCGCCACCTGCACCACGATGTCGTACAACCGATCCGGCTTCGTGTGCAACACCGAGGCAATCTGTGCTCGGCTCTCGATCTGGAACGTCCCGATGGTCTCGCCAGTCGCGATGAGGTTGTAAGTCGCCTCGTCATCGGGTGGCAGCCTGTACATCTCGGGGCGGGTGCCGGTGCGCACCTCGATCATGTCGAACGAGCGCCGCACCAGCGACAGCGCACCCAGTCCAAGGAAATCGAATTTGGGAATGCCGACCGCATCGAGATCATCCTTGTCGAACTGGATGATGGTGCGACCCATGGTGGTGTGCTCGACCGGCAGGTAGTCGCCGAGCAGTGCCGATGACAACACGAAGCCACCGACATGGGTAGAGCGCAGGCGTGGCACGCCCTCGAAGGCCGCCATCGCCGCCAGCGTCGCACGTCCGCGGGGATTGTCGAAGTCGATGCCGAGCTTGGGCGCCAGCTCCTGCTCGACGTACTTCGCGCCTTCAGCAGGATCGCTCCAGTGAATTCGCTTGGAGATGTTGTTGGCCATCTCCACCGGATAACCGAACGCGCGCATCGAATCACGAATCGCATTCGGTCCGCGGTACATCTGGGTGACGCAGGTGATCGCCGCCTGCGCGCGATTGTATTTGCCATAGACGTAGTCGAGCACTTCTTCCCGACGATCGTGCTCGATGTCGACGTCGATGTCGGGTGCTTCGGTTTGTCCGTCGACGCGGATTTCCGAGAGAAACCGCTCGAACAACAGGCCGTGACGCACCGGATCGACAGCAGTGATGGCGAGACAGTACGCCACCGCTGAATTCGCGGCGCTCCCCCGCCCCTGGCAAAGAATCCCTTTGCTCTTGGCGAAGTGCACTGCGTCCCACATCACGAGGAAGAATCCAGCGAAGCCGAGATTCCTGATGACTCGCAGCTCGTGCTCGAGCTGATCGATTTGTTTTTGATCGAGCTCGCCCCAACGCTCACGCGCGCCCTCGAACGCTTTCTCGCGCAGGAAGGTGTCGTCGTTGTAGCCGGCGGGAACCGGGAACTTCGGCAGTGGCGGTCGAACCCAGGACAGATTGAAATCGCATTCGTCGGCAATGCGCTCACTCTCGGCGAGGCCTTGCTCGCGACCTTTCCAGCGCTGCGCCATTTCCTCGGGCGAGAAGAGACGCCACTCGCCATTGGGATGCAGCAGTCCGCGTGCGACGGCATCGTCGATGGTGGTGTCGTAGCGCAGC
>DASTGU010000153.1:0-16757 GCA_035718845.1 Gemmatimonadaceae bacterium
AAACCGAGGCCAAGGTTCTCTAATGGCTAACGTGTTTGCATTTGTCGAAACTCGCGGCAGCGACGTCCGCAAAGTTGGACTCGAGTCGGTTACCGCCGCTCGCATGCTCGCCGACAAGACGGGTGGCGGTGAAGTCCACGCTTTGGTCCTAGGCCCGCCGGGAATTTCTGCTAAGGCGCAGCAGTTGGGGCAGCACGGCGCCGATGTCGTAATCGTCGTCGAGAATCCGGCGCTCGCCAATTACAATCCCGAAGTCGCGACTGCAACTGCGGCTGAGCGCATCAAGTCAGGCGGTTATCGCGCCGCGGTTTTCAGCACTTCGGCGCAGGGTCGCGACCTCGCTCCTCGCGTCGCAGCGCGACTCGGCGTGAGCGTGGTGACCGACGTCCTCGCATTCGACGTTCAGGGTAACAACATCGTGGTCCGACATCCGATGAACATCGGCAAGGTGATAGCAACGATCTCGATGTCGGGAACGCCCGCGATCATCGCGATGCGGCCAAACGTCATCGCGCCGGCGCAGAATCCGAAAGCCGGTCGAGTCGAGAATGCGCAACCCGCCGTCGATCCAAACTCGACGCGCGTGAAAGTCCTCGAGACAAAGTCGGGGAGCAGAGACAAGCTCGATCTCGCCGAGGCGCCGGTTGTTGTTGCCGGCGGTCGCGGACTGAAGGCGGCGGAGAACTTCAAGCTGGTCGAAGATCTTGCATCCGCATTCGGCAACGCGGCGGTCGGTGCAACCCGCGCGGTGACAGACGATGGCTGGCGACCGCACAGCGATCAGATCGGTCAGACCGGACGATTGGTCAGTCCCGAGCTCTACGTCGCAGTTGGCATCTCTGGCGCGGTGCAACATCTGGCCGGCATGCGCACTTCGAGAACCATCGTCGCCATCAACAAGGACAAGGACGCGCCGATCTTCAAAGTCGCCGACTACGGAATCGTCGGTGATGTTTTTGAAGTTGTCCCCGCACTGACCGATGCGGTGCGCGAGGCGAAAAAGCATCACTAATGCCTGACCGCGCCGGCAGGGTTCTACCGAGCATCCATCAGGCTCCGCTTCCGCTCGACCGGCTGATTCTCACCGACAAGCCGGACGCGGAAGCAGTCCCGATGGATGTTCTTTTTGTCGGCGGTGGACCAGCTGGCCTCGCCGGCGCGATAGCACTCGCGCAACTGATCAAGGCCGACCAGGAAGCCGGAGGGGATCTCGGCGATGTCCAGATCGGTGTCCTCGAGAAGGCGGGCGCGCTCGGCGAGGCTTCGCTCTCCGGCGCGGTGGTAAATCCTGTCGCGATGCGCGCGCTGTTTCCCGATCTGAAGGACAAGGACTTTCCTTTCCGCGGGCCCGTAGCGCACGAGCGCGTGTACTTCATGACCGAGCAGCGCTCGATCAGAATGCCGACGCCGCCGACGATGAAGAATCACGGCTATTACATCGCGTCGATTTGCGAGATCGTGCGCTGGCTGGGTGAAAAGGCAGAGGCACTCGGCGTCAATATTTTCACTGGATTTCCAGCTGCGTCGCTACTGACGGAAGGCTCGCGGGTCACCGGCGTGCGCACCACGCCATCGGGCCTCAATCGCAACGGCGAGCCGGGCAGCGGATTCACGCCGCCCACAGACATCACTGCGCAAATCACGGTGCTTTCCGAGGGAACGCGCGGAACGCTCTCTCAGGCGTACCTCGAATGGCAGAAGATCTCGTCCGACAATCCGCAGATTTTCGCCCTCGGCGTGAAGGAAATCTGGGAGACGCTAAAGCCGCTCGACGCCGTTGTGCACACCCTCGGTTGGCCGCTTCCGAAGGATTGTTTCGGCGGCAGCTTCATGTATCCGCTCACGCGCAATCAAATCGCGCTCGGTATCGTCGTCGGTCTCGACTACAAGCGCACCACTGACGACATCCACGAGATGCTGCAGCGGCTGAAGCTCCATCCAATGTTCCGCGAGAACCTCGAGAGCGGCGAGATGGTCGAGTGGGGCGCCAAAACCATTCCCGAAGGTGGCTACTACGCGCTGCCGAAGCGCAGGCACGGCGACGGCGTGATGATCGTCGGCGATTCCGCCGGCTTTGTCGAAGTCGCGTCGCTAAAGGGAATTCACTACGCGATGCAGTCCGGCATGTTCGCCGCTCGCGCTGCGTTCGATGCGCTGAAGAAGAAGGACACTTCGGCAGCGACCCTCAGGGAATACGACGCGATGGTCGACGGCAGCTTCATTGCCAGCGATCTCTATCATCGCCGCAACATGCGAGTGGCATTTCAGGACAGCAATTACTACCTGAGCGGTCTCAAGGTTGGGCTGATGACGCTGAGCAACGGGGCGCTGTTCGGTGGCAAGATCGAATCGCACTCTGACGCCGAAGTCGTGCGGGAGGCGACTCCGCCTCGTCCGTTCGTGCCGGATGGAAAGCTCACCTTCAGCAAGCTCGACGCAGTCTTCAAATCGGGCAACGCCACGCGCGACGACATTCCTTCGCACTTGATCGTCGGCACCGATATCACTCCCGAAGTCGCCGAGCTCTACACCCACATGTGTCCTGCCGGCGTCTACGAGCGCGACGGCGAGCGACTCGTAGTAAGCCCAGCCAACTGCGTCGACTGCAAGGCCACCGACATACTCGGCCCTCGCTGGACGCCGCGTGAAGGAGCGTCAGGCCCGAAGTATCGTCAGATGTAGATGAGGACTGAGGCGTTCGGACCAACTGCCATTGCTGATTGCTGATTAAGTGAGGGATACGGACGGCCCGCATCCCTCACTTAATCCGCATTTCGTGCTGGCTGTTGATCCGAATGCCTCACTCAGTTCTTCGCACCCGATAGATATCGATTTGCTGTCGAATCTCTCCCGCCGCAAACGGTCGCGTCTCCATTTTCTCCGCGATCAAGCGGTTCGTAACACACGATTCGACGAACAGCGGCGCTGCGACGCGGCCGGGATCTGCAATCAGCGCGTAACCGTCGGCGGACAGAGTCATCCGCAGAATTTCCGGTAACAGCTTCGCGTATTCGACCTCGTACAGAACATCGGACGCAAGAACGAGATTGAACCGCTCGAGACCCAACGGGGGATGGCGCCAGTCGAATAACATCGTACGTGCCTCGGCGCCGAGGTTGGTGAAGGTGTTGGCGCGAGTAAAGTCGAGCGCGTCCTCGTAATAGTCGGTCGCCAGCACATCGAACCCGGCATTTTTCGCCGCGATCGTGCAGAGCCCCGCGCCGCAGCCGAGCTCCAACGCGCTTGCACCGGCCCCTTCGATCTCGAGCAGCTTCGCGGCTAGGATGATCGCCGATGGCCAGATATCGGCCCAGTACGGAAGCCGCTCGTCTTTCACGAAATCTTCCTCGCGAATGAGATCGTCGGGGTTGGCGGGCTTCAGAATCTTGTATACGCGATCGCCGACGTTTGCCTCGATCTCGGCAGTGCGAAACCGGCGGGTAAGAGATTCAACCAGCGCGTCCCCGTGCAAAACGGCAACGTCAGCAGAGTCACTCACAGGCTGAACGCCGATGTCTCTTCGAGACTCTGGTCAAGCATCAGCGCATTCAGCTTCGACCCTTTCGGGACCTTCGGCGACTTGTCTGGCACGATCAACAAGGCGTTGGCTTTTGCCATCGATGTCAACGCGGCGGAGCTCTGTGGTCCGGTGAGACGCGCGGTCAGCTCACCACCACCGTTGCGACTGACGATGGCACGCAGGAAATGCGTCATCTTTGTTGGAATCTTCACGTCTTCATCGAGGGTCACCGTCACCGTCCGCCGGAAGAGCGAAGCATAGCCCTGCATTTTTCGCAGCGCTGGTCGCACGAACAGCTCGAAGCTCACCATCGCCGAGACTGGATTGCCGGAGACGCCGATCCACGGCGTGTTGTTCAACAGCCCGAACGCGAGTGGTGCGCCTGGCCGCATCCTCACTTTCCAGAATTTGATCTCGCCCCCCAGCTCCTCGATCACGTCGCGGGTGTGATCCATGTCGCCGACGGAGACGCCCGCGGAAGTGAGGATCATGTCGCACCCTTCCGCGCTCTCGAGTTTGCGGCGCAATGAAGCTTTGGTGTCAGCAGCGATGCCGAAATCGGTCGGAATTCCACCCGCAACACGAGTCAGCGCATCCAGTGTGTAACTGTTGGTTGAGACGATTCGACGTCCCGCTGCAACCTCGTCGAAGTCGTCGATCTCGACCAGCTCGTCGCCCGAGCTGACGATCGCAACCTGCGGTCGCCTGAACGTTCTGACCTCGCGAATTCCGGTCGACGCGAGCACGCCGAGCAGCGCCGGCTTGAGCGGGAAACCGCGCTTGGCGAGCACATCTCCGCGCTGATAGTCCTCACCCGCCGGGCGAATGTTCTTCCACACGTCGCGCGCGTCGCGAATCTCCACTTTCTCGGCGCCGCCGTCGGTGTCTTCTTTTCGAATCACCGAATCGGCGCCATCGGGAACCGGCGCGCCGGTCATGATGCGCATCGCCTCGCCGCGCTTGATCGGCCGCTTGGCGAAATCGCCAGCTGCGATCGTGCCAACTACGCGCAGCTTCACTTTCTGGCCCTGCATCACCGGCGTGATGTCGGCAGATCGCACCGCGTACCCATCCATGGAGGAGTTGCTCCACGGCGGCATCGTCACAGCCGCGGCGATGTCTTCGGCAAGCACGCGACCGAGTGCGTTACGCAGCGGAACGCATTCGATCTCGAGCGCCTTCACGTCGGCCAGGATCCGCTCACTCGCTTCCGCGATCTTGAGCATCTCCTGATCATTACGCAAACGGGTCACGCGGCGATGTCAGTGTGTGCGGTATGCGGCCAGTGCTGCTACGATCTGGTCGGCAACGATGGTCGTCGATGACGTTGGTCCTGTCCAATTGCTCGCCATCGTACTGAATATCAGACGCTCGCCGTCGGCGGTCGTGACGTAGCCCGACAGCGTCCGTGCATTCGAGATCGAGCCTGTCTTGGCGTGCGCGTTTCCCTCGGCGGGTGTCCCTTTCATTCTGTCCTTGAGGGTGCCGTCAACGCCGGCGATCGGCAGCGCATTGTAAAAAACCGCAAACGCCGTGTCCTGCTGGATTCGATCCAGGACGCGCACGAGTGTCTCCGGTGTCAGGAGATCGTGTCTGGACAGGCCGCTGCCGTCTCGAATCACGAAGCCGTCACTCTGCACTCCCCACGCCAGCAGCTGCTGTCCGACAATCTTTCTGGCGCTATCAGCCGTTCCCATCCCGCCGCGCTCGAGCCCAATTGTTTTCAGAAGGATCTCTGCGATCTGGTTTTGCGATGGTTTGAGAAGCGCCGGCAGAATACTTCGCATCGGCAGCGACGTGAATGTGAACAGCGTGTCCATCTTGAACGGCGTCGGCAGAATGCTGTCGAGAACGCCGGCATCGAGGGTGATTCTCCTGCGAATCAGCGCGTCGTTCAACGCATTGAGATAGGCCGTCGCTGGATCTTTCGCCGGTCCCGAATACGCGCTGTCGCGGACGGTGTCGGGCGGCGGCCGCAGGGTTGTCGGCGCCATCCCTTCGTTGAAAATCAATTCGTCGACGCCGGCAGCGTAGTACTCGCCGAGGTCGTCCCATTCCCATCCGTAGCCGCGGGTGGAGTCGGGGAATGCGTTGCCTACGCGCGCGAGTCGTCCGGTGACCTGACTGATTCCGTGCGCGCGAATGGAATCGGCCAGAGCATCCATCACCGTCGTTGCCACGCCGCGCATGTTGTCGCTGATGGTGGGATCGCCGCGGCCGATCACGATCAGATCGCCATCGAGCACCGAATCCTGCACCGGCCCATCGACGAGAAATGTCGTCTTGTAGGTGTAGTCCGGCCCCAGCAGCGTGAGCGCCGCAGCGGAGGTGACGATCTTCATGTTCGACGCCGGCATGAACAGCTTGCCCGCGTTCTGCGAGTAGAGCGTGTCTCCGGTGCGGGGATTTACGATCAGCACGCCCCACATTCCGCCGCGAAACTGGGGCTGGTGGGTAAGGGAATCGATCAAGTGGCGCAGATCGTCGCGCCCAGATGCCGGTCTTACTGCGCGCGAGACCGTCACGCACGAGCTGAGGACAACAGACAATACGAGACACAACAGAGCGCGGGGCGAGCGCGTTCCATGAATCGACATTCGTACTACTCCTTCGTGTAGGTCGCGCTCAGCGTGTCGTCTTCGCCAACCGTCACGCGAACGACTTTGGCCGGTTTCGGCAGCTCCTTCTCCACGCGCTCGAAGATGAATCGGGCCAGGTTCTCTCCGGTCGGCACAAGCTTCCCGTCGCCGAACTCTGCGACATCGAGGTTGATGTTGCGGTGATCGAACCGGTCTCTCACCTGCTCCTTGAGAATGCGATCGAGCACGCCGAGGTCGACGACGAATCCCGTCTTGTCATCGATAGGTCCGCTCACGGTGACGTCGCAGACGTAGCTGTGTCCGTGAAAATTCGGCCAGGCACACGCGCCAAAGGTGGCCATGTTCTGCGCCTCGCTCCACTCGGGTCTGCTGTAGCGATGCGCGGCGGAGAAAGTGACTCGGCGGGTAAGGGAAGCGGGCATGCGGTTGGCGAGAGGCGAGAGGCGAGAGGCGACAAAAAGGGAAGCGCTCTAGAATTTAGCTCGCCTCCCTCTTCCCGCATCCCTCTCGCCTCTCGCCTCCCGCCTCTCCCCTCTCGCCTCTCGCCTCTCCCCTCTCGCCTCTCGCCTCTCGCCTCTCGCCTCCCGCCTAATGCTCGTCGTTCATCACGTTGGGTGTCGCATCATCGCCACTCACGCCTTCGGGCGTTGGCGTGTCGGGCGGGTTCCACGGCAGTGCGTTCGCGATCGAGTTCTGGACGTCAGTCGTTCCGAAGAGCTCGGAGCGCAAATCCTCATGAAGGTGCTCCGCCTCCGGATCCTCGTTGCGCGGGCGGTCGCCCAGTAAGAGTCCTTCGTGGATCTCTTCGTCAGCCAGATGCTCGTCGATCGCCTCGGGACTCTCCGCCCGCCGAATCGGATCGACCAGAATCTCGTTGCGCACTTTGTTCAGGCCGACCACATCGGTCACTACCCGCTCGATGATCCGGAACTCTTCCTCGGTGCCGACTCTGCCGCCGAGATAAACGACGCCCGACCTTACCGCGATCTGTACGTCGTCGGGGTCGAACGCGACCTGCTCGTCAAATCTGTCGCGTACCAGGGCACGCAGCTCATTGTCGCTGAGATCGTCGATGTCACTGATGTCTTCGTAATCGCGTTCCACGTTTCCTCCGCAGCCTCCCTCCGCTGCTGAGGGAAGTTCAGGTTACCGGAAGAACAACAGCGAAGCGCCGATTGTCAGTGCTCGATTGCCCTTCCAGAATGAGCGGGCCTGGCTCGATGAAACTGCTGGCGTGCCGCCCGTCGGCGCGAGGTAGTAGTC
This sequence comes from Gemmatimonadaceae bacterium, assembly GCA_035718845.1. Taxonomy (GTDB): domain Bacteria; phylum Gemmatimonadota; class Gemmatimonadetes; order Gemmatimonadales; family Gemmatimonadaceae; genus UBA4720. Next base: position 7,384 of record DASTGU010000153.1, read on the forward strand.
GGTCGGGTATTTCAGTTGGTAGAGATAGTGGTTCCAATCTGCCGTCAGCTGAAAACGTCCACCGGGAACCCACCTCAGCCCCGCGCCGTATGTGAACGCAAACGGGGTGCCGAAAGTGTACGGATCATTTGGCACGGTACAGCCGCAGCTCGCGATGCCCGCGCCGATGTTCATCACCGGCACGATGTGATGAAAGCTCTTTTGCCCCGTGAGGTTCAGCGCCAGATCGACGTCGTAGAGATTTACCGAGACACCTTTCTGCCCCAACTGACGCGCAGATCCGATTTTGGTGGGATCGATCGCCATCCGGGTGCTGTTCACGTGTGACCAGCGCGCCATCAGGAACGCAGGTCCGCCGACGTGAATGAGATAGCGGAGACCGAACATCGCGCCATCCTGCGGCGCGATCCCGATCGGATCCTTGCCAGGAGTGTAATGGCCGCCGAAGAACGTCAGCTCCTGGGACGTCTCCAGGTCGCGGTACGGACTGTTCTGAGGCAGGTGACCGACCTGCGCCTGGACGCTACTGGCAAATACGGCAAGCGCGAGCGCGCTGACAATTCCTTTCACTAATCCACTCCAAGATTTTCGCCCGTCATCTCTGACGGCTGCTCGATTCCGAGCATCGACAATATAGTTGGTGCCACATCACACAACGCGCCGCCCGAGCGCAGCGGCGTTTCCTGCTCCCAATCCACCACCACGAACGGCACCGGGTTCGTGGTGTGGGCGGTGTGGGGACCGCCCGTTTCCGGGTCGATCAGCATCTCGGCGTTGCCATGATCGGCGGTGACGATCAATCGCATCCCCGTCGACTGCGCCGCCTTGAGTACTCTCGCGAGCGATTGGTCCACCGTCTCGACGGCCTTTATCGTCGCCGGAATCGATCCGCTGTGCCCGACCATGTCGGCGTTGGCGTAGTTGCAGAGAATGAAATCGAACTCCTTCGACGTAATACCCTTGACCAGCGCGTCGGTGACACCGGCCGCGCTCATCTCCGGCGCCAGGTCGTAGGTCGCCACGCCTTTTGGGCTCGGCACCAGTACGCGCTGCTCGCACGGGAATGGCGCCTCGACGCCGCCGTTGAAAAAGTAAGTCACGTGCGGATACTTCTCGGTTTCCGCCGTCTTCAGCATGTCGAGCCCGTTCGACGACAGCACCTCGGCCAGAATCCGCGCCATCGACGTCGGGGCAAACGCAATCGGGACGCGAAAGGTCTTGTCGTAATTGGTAAGCGTCACCACGCTCACATCCGGCCCATCGCTGACATCGAACCCGTCAAACTCGCCTCTCGCCTCCCGCCTCCCGCCTCCCGCCAAAAGCGCTGCCACGATCTGTCGCATCCGGTCCGATCGATAGTTGAAGCAGATCACTGCGTCGCCGTCGTGCATCGGTGCGACCGGATGCCCGTTCTCGACGATCACCACCGGCAGCATGAACTCGTCGGTCTTTTCGGCGGTGTACGATTTCCTGATTGCCTCGAGCGGGTCTGTCTCTGTCGCGCCTTCGCCATTCACGATCGCCCGGTACGCAAGCTGGGTCCGATCCCACCGCTTGTCGCGATCCATCGCATAGTACCGGCCCGACACGCTTGCGATCTTCGCCGGCGATTGAGTTTTGCGGATGTACTCGAGCAGCTCCTGCATATAGCCGAGCGCGGATTTAGGCAACGTGTCGCGACCGTCGAGCATGGCGTGGATCGCCACCCGCTTGAGGCCGCGCCGCTTGGCCAGATCGATCAGCGCAAAAAGGTGGGTATCGATCGCGTGAACTCCACCCGCGCCGATCAAGCCCATCAAATGAAGGGTGCCGTCATTCTTCTCGACCCGCTCACATGCACCCACCAGCGCCGGATTGGTGTAGAAGCTGCCATCGGTGATGGCGGTTGAGATGCGAACGAGGTCCTGCATTACCACCCGCCCCGCGCCGAGATTGAGGTGTCCGACCTCGCTGTTGCCCATTTGTCCTGCGGGCAGACCAACGCGTAGTCCGGATGCCTCGAGCAGGGTTCGCGATCCGCGCTTCCACAGGCCGTCCCACGTCGGCGTGTTGGCCAGGGCGATTGCGTTGCCTTCAGTCTGGGGGCGGTAGCCCCACCCATCGAGTACTATCAGCGCGACTGGCCGCGCTCGTTGTGTGCTCGCCATTATATGCCGTAATGTAATCCCACCCTGACGAGAGGGCGCACAGACCGAGATGGCTTTCTTAAGACCGAAACAGGAGACCGGCCCCGAGACGAGACGGCGGCCGGAACGAGCAGGCGAAGGTGATCGCCGTCGCGGAACCTGGAAAGACTTTCGTCGCGCCTATCCGGGATTTGTGTTCGTGCTCGGCCTTGGCCTGGCGGCAATGATCGCCGTCGACGGCTGGCTGATAGCAAAACGCACTAAATACAACAGCGACGTGAAGCAACTTCGCGAGCACATGACGAGCGCGGAGAAGGAGCGCACTGACGCGATCGTTGAATCGGAGCAGAACAAGCTTCGCATCGCGATCGAGCTCGCCAAGCGCCAGGCGAAGTTCGACAAGCGGCTCCATCTCAACGTCTCTGTCGATAGCGCGCGAATGTACCTAACTCGCGAAGGCGCCTTACTGCGTGAGATGCCGGTGCAGTTCGGTCCGGAGCGACCCGCGTCGCCGAACGACAGTGCGCCACCTGCGGCGATTCCGCGCGGCGAGCGCACCATCTCCGATCTGGGCGACACGCGCATCGTGCTCGACGGTGGCACTCAGATTTTCGCAGCCAGCAACGCCAACGATTCGACTCCTGTTCCGCCCGGCGCGCTGCGAATCGGCAGCGACGACATGAAGGCGATCATGCCGAACCTTAGCCGGGGTATGAAGGTATACTTTTACTGATGACCAGAATCTTTTCATACGGCGGCAGAACGGTCTGGATGCTTATTTCCGGATTCGTGCTCGCCGCGATCCTCAGCGTGATGCTGTTGACCAAGACAGCCGAGCTTCGATACGAGCGCGATGTGAACCGCATGGTTTACAACGACAATCTCGGTGTGCTGAGCGAGATCAAGGGGAAGCTCGGCATGACCAACGACAGTTTGAAGTCGCTGATGAGCGAGACCGCAGCGGAAGCCGCGAACGAGCCGTACATCGTCGTCAGCATGGCGGATCACCACCTTTGGTATAAGAAGGGAAAGGAGATTTTGTTCGAGGCTCCGGTCGCGACAGGTAGCGGTAAGGAGCTGGTCGGAGGGTCGAATGGACAGTGGCGTTTCGAGACTCCGCGCGGTCGTCTGACGGTGAAAGGCAAGGATGAGAACCCTGCGTGGGTTCCTCCCGATTGGCATTACGTCGAGCAGGCTCACAAGAAAGGGCTCGGCATCGTGCATCTCGATCCAGGTGAAGCTCTGCCGACTGGCGATGGCGGCGTCATTACGACCCAGAACGGGGAGGTCGTAAAGCGTTACTCCAGCGGCCAAGCCGTGTCTTTAGGTGGAGGGGTCGAAGGCAAGGAGATCGTAGTAAATGGAAACATCGTTGTGCCGCCCTACGGCACTACTGCGCGCAGATATATGGGAGTCCTCGGGACTCGCCGCCTCGAGTTGGGAGACGGCTACGGCATCCATGGCACCGACCATCCGGAATCAATCGGACAATCGGTCAGCCACGGCTGCGTCCGCATGCGCAATGAAGACATCGAGCGCCTCTACCCGATGGTTGCGGTCGGTACGCCGGTTTACATCTACTAAAACAGAAGTCTTTTGACGTCGGCAGTTGTAAGCGACAGACGCCGTCCCACCGGCGAAGAGCTCGCGCTTCCTGATGATCTCCCCGTCAGAAAGCGTCACGTTGGCCGACTCATGTGGCTCGCGATCGCGGCGATTGCCGCGGTCGGCGCGTTCCAGTTTCTGCAGGCGGCAGGAGACGCATCCGACAAGCCGATCGGAACCTTCACGCGTGCGGTAGTCCCGCTCGCCAATCCCTCCGTCAGTGCCTTCGGTGCCAGTGGGGAAGTGAAGCTCGCCTTCGCGATGCCCGCACAGGAGATCTCGTATCCACTCGACGTGCATGGCGATCCGACGTCGCTGCAGTACGCGTGGATCCGTGTCGGTGATACCGCGCTGGCGACGAACCCACAGCCGCTCGCCGGCGACAAAGTCAACGCGCCTCCCGAAGCCGGCTTCTTCCACATGGCGCTGATCAAGGCCGATCAGCAGAGGACTGTCGAAGGTCTAACTCTCGCCGTGCTGGTGCCGTTCGAGGAGAAGCAGGGCGGCATGATCCACGGCTATCGGATCGGCACCTACCTCGCCGAACGAATTCGTGGCAAGCAGCCGCCGCCGGAAGGATTCCTCGAGATTCGCCCCGCCGATCTGGACATTCCGATCACCAAACACCTGCACGTCGGCGACTTCCTCAATCACGATCAACAAGGCGTCTGGCCCAGTTTCGCCGCCGTGAATCCGAAGCTGCTCGACAAGCTGGAGTTGGTGATTCAGGAGATCGCGCGCTGGCATGGTGACAAGGCCGTTGCCGATGTCGAGCTCGACGTGCACTCGGGCTTCCGTGCGCCCGCACACAACAGTCGCGTCCGCCGCGCCGCGAGCGACAGCCAGCACCAATACGGCGACGCCGCCGACGTCGCGATCGATGCCAACGGCGACGGCAAAATCACCGCGATCGACAGCCGCATGGTCGGTCTCGCCGTCGAGATCGTCGAGCTCAAACACCCCGAGCTCGTCGGCGGCCTCGGCATCTACACCAGCGGGCACTCGAGTACGAACTACGTGCACATCGATGTGCGCGGACGCAGGGCAAGGTGGCGGGGCGGGGGTTGAAACTGCAAAAGAAAAACTACCAGCTTGCGGCTGGCGGCTTTCAGCCAGCGGCTTCGAGCGGGTGAAACACAAACGGCCAGCGTAGTGTGCTGGCCGTTTTCTCAGCCCAGGGCCGCAGGCTATTAGCCCCCAGCCGCAAGCTGGCAGTTTTTCTTTTGTCGTTAACTAGCGCGCCGGTAGCCCACACCGGAGATTAAGATCATGAACGACATCCTCCGCGAGCGCCTTATCCGGAAGCTCGACACACTCCCGGAAGAAAGGATCTACCAGATCCTCGACTACATCGACTTCCTCGAGTCGAAGTACGCGCCGAAGCCGTCGACGGCACCGAATCCGTTGAAGCGCTTCGCCGAGGGTGTGGAGGACACCCTGCGCGCGGGCAAAATGTCCGCGACCGCGATCGCGGGCACCATGAACGTGATGAACAAAGCGGTTGGGGTCGTGACCGACGTTGCCAATGCTGGCAAGTCAGTTGCAAGTGAGATCGCCGGAGTCGTTTCCTCGGTAGCTTCGAGGCCGTCGACGGCCGCGCCGCCTGGTCCGGCGGCGCCGGCTGCGTCGGCGCCGGAATCACCAGCGACCGACGTTCCACCCTCGCCCCCACCTGGAGATCAGCGTAAGTGAGAACCCAGTCCGCGCGCTCGCAGGCCGCATCCAGCGCCAGAAAGCGCCGCACCGCCGCGGCGTCGTCATCGACGAACCGTTCGGCACGCGGACCCGAGCGCGCGGAGCGTACCCGTACGCGACCCGCGCCGGTCCAGGGGCAGGGAGCTCCGGGCCGCGGCAGCATCATCTCGACAATGAAAGAGCTGCCGAATTTTCTGCGCTTGCTCGGTGGATTGATGGCCGACAAGCGCGTTTCCAACACCGACAAGCTCCTCGTCGGCGGCGCCATCGCCTACATCCTGCTGCCGATGGATTTCATACCAGACTACATCCCGTTCCTCGGCGAGATCGACGATTTGTTCGTGCTGGTGCTGGCGCTGCAGCGTCTGATTGCCAACGCACCGCGTTCGGTGCTCGAGGACCACTGGATGGGTGATCCCGCCCAGCTGCGCTCGATGGATCTCGAGCGGGTGCTGGTGGCCGCCGCGTTCTTCCTGCCGCGGCGTGTGAGACGGCGGTTGAGGACGATTGGCCGCGAAGTATAGCGCCCTCTTTCTGGCGCTCCTCATCACGGGCGCCTGTCATCGTCGGACCTCAACGGATGTAATGCTGTTAACGGGACGCTGCACGACCCACGTGCGCACCCTCGCTACGCCTGCGCGGCTTCCACACGCTCCTTCGCTGCGCAACGGCGCCGGCGCGATCATCGGAACCCTGGCCGATTCTGGTGGCGCACTTCCGCATTATTCGATTCTCGCCGTTACTCCAGGCGATCCCCCCGGCGGAGCACATTTCACCGCGGCCGCCGACAGCCTCGGCGGGTTTGTTCTCGACGGGCTCATGCCGGGTCGCTATCGCCTGTTCGTCCGCGCGTTTGCGCACAAGCCTGACTCTGCCGACGTAGATGTTGCCGCCAACGAGGTCGATACCGTAGCATTACGACCGATCTTCTTTCAGTGCATCCGCTAGCCCGATTTCCACAATGTGCCGAAACATCAAGACCCTCGCCAACTTCGAGCCCCCGGCAACCCACGACGAGATCCACGCTTCCGCGCTGCAGTTCGTACGTAAGCTGAGTGGCACCACCAAGCCCTCGCGCGCCAATGAAGCGGCCTTCAACGAAGCTGTCGAAGAAGTCACCGCCGCGGCCCACAAACTGATTCATTCACTGAAGACCCACGCGCCGCCGCGCAATCGCGAAGTGGAGATGATCAAGCACCGCGAGCGTTCACTCAAGCGATTCGCCTGACGGTGCGATTCTGCGCTTGTCTCCTGGCGTCGATCGCCCTTGGTTGTCACCGCCCCGTCTATGTCGAGCCGGCCCCGAACGGTGTCGTTGTAAAGACCGACAAGATCGGCATGTACCATAAGGAAGTGGTGGAGAAAAAGGACCCGGATACCCTCGTTGCTCCCGACGCTACGATCTGCCGGGTGTCGCCCGATCTATACAAGTCAGCCACACTGCACAGCGTGGTCTATTGCAACTGGCAATGAGTGTCGGGGAGATTCGCTCCCTGCGAGGTCGCCGATGAAAAAAATCCTGGTCGTGGTAGCGCTGCTCATGATCAACGCCGTAAACGCTATGAGTCAGACTCAACCCGATCCGCTGCGTACGGACTGGCCAAATCTCGCCAAGTACCGCGATGCCAACGCGAAGCTCCCGCCGCCGGCTGCCAGCGAGAATCGCGTGGTTTTCCTTGGCAACTCGATCACCGAAGGCTGGGCGCAATACTTCCCGACGATGTTCGCCGGCAAGCCGTACATCGATCGCGGCATCGGCGGACAAACGACGCCGCAGATGTTGATTCGCTTCCGTCAGGACGTGATCGCGCTGCAGCCGAAGGTGGTGGTGATTCTCGCCGGCATCAACGACATCGCCGGCAATACAGGCCCATCGACGCTGGAGATGATCGAAGACAATCTGGCTTCGATGACCGAGCTGGCGCAGTCGAACGGAATCCGGGTCGTGCTCTCTTCGGTTCTCCCGGCGGCTGATTTCCCGTGGCGTCCCGGAATGGATCCCGCGCCCAAGGTCATCGCACTCAACAAATGGATCAAGGACTACGCGGCAAAGCGCGGCGCAGTCTATCTCGACTACCACTCGGCGATGTCGGACGACAAGGGCGGTATGCGCGCGGGGCTGGCGTCTGATGGAGTTCACCCGACCGAAGTCGGCTACCGATTGATGGCACCGCTCGCGGAAGAGGCGATCGCGAAAGCACTCAGTAAGAGGTGAAGGGTCCGAGGGGGCGACTCACCAACGGCGACAAAATCAGACTGATCGCTCCCTTCGTCGTCTACGCGATACTCGCAGTCGTCGCGTGGAAGCTGGGTTACTTCCACGAGCAAAAAGTCCTTCAGGAATCGCGCACGTCGTCGGGAAGTCCCTTCGTGGCCACTGCGTTCGTTCTCGTGTATGGCGCCATCGCGGCGCTGGCACTGCCAGTCACTCCACTCGCTTACGCGGCCGGCGCCATCTTCGGATTCTTGCGCGCGACGGTTCTCGTCTGGATTGGCTCGATGCTTGGCGCGGTTGGTGGCTACTATCTCGCGCGCGGCGTCTGGGCCAAGCCAGCGCGGAGATTGCTCGACGGGTACAAGGACCAGCTGGAGTCGCTCAAGAAACGCAATGTTTTTCTGACTTCGTTCAGGCTGCAGCTGCTGCCGATCGTTCCGTTCGGTGCGTTCAACTACGCAGCGGCGATCGCGAAATTCGACGTCTTGCCGTTCCTCGCCGGAACCGCGCTCGGAATCATACCGGGAACGGCAATGGCAACCTTCATCGGCGCTCAGTTAGCCGCTGGCGTGCACGGCAAGAGCAAGAAACCGTATCTGTGGGGCGGCATCGTCGCCGCGCTGGCCCTGGCGCTTTCGTTCGCGCCGAAGCTCTGGGAGAAGCGCGAGCACAAATCTCGCTGAGTCGAATCAGTTAAATCGCGTCGCCCGCCAGAGTGCTGAGGCGGCCGCGGCCAGCATTGCGAGAGTCGCGACGATCAGCGCCAGCGCCCACCCTCCGTGAATGCTGATTTGTGGAGCGCGCGCAACGAATGCGAAGCCGAGGATGATTGCCGTCGCGATGGCGACCACGGTCCAATCCAACGCACTGCGCCTGCGCGTCGCCCCGATCGCGCCCGCTTCTCCAGCGATTCGCGCCTGGGTGTAGTCTGCGCGCACGCCGTATCGCGCTCCTTCGCGTTCAGCAGCTTCCTGCCACCGCGCGTGCTCGCTCCGACTCACCGAGGACAGCGCAATCACACCAGCGCCGATGGCCATCACCACCGATCCACCGACAACCTGCGCCAGCACCGATCCCGACGCTTCATGCAGCTCACCGAAAACGAGAATGCCCCACAGCAATCCCCACAGCTGATTGGTGTTCGACAGCGGAATGCCACGGGTGATTCCCGCGTACTTCACCGCGTACTGCTGAAACAAATCTCCAATCACCCAGATGAAACCGCCGGCGAGCAGCCAGAACAGCACGTGTCGCGAGCTGCTCAACTGAGTCCACAGCGCAGCACCGCCGCCCGAATATGTCAACGCGAGAATCGTCATCATCCCGAGCTCGCCAACGGTGAAGAAGGTCACGAACGACAGCGGGCTCATGCCGGTGAGATACGCTTTGCGATAGGGGATGTACATCGTTCCCCAAAGCACGCCCGCCGATAGGGCCGCGATCACTCCACGCGTCGCATCGCGCGCCGGCACCTGGGACGCCGACGCGATTGCGAGCGCCGTCGCTCCGGCGAACATCAACAGAGCGCCGCCAAGGACACCGAGCCACCGACGCCAGTCGGCCCCGCGCAACTCCTTGAAGAAAACGATTCCCCAGATGATGCCAAGCAGGCTGTTGCTGTTCCAGAGCGGGAACGCAATGCTCAGCCCGACGTCGCGCACCGCGAAGATGGTGAGCGTGTTCGCTACGGCCCACAGGCAGCCAGCGAGAATTGCCCACACGATCAGATGCGG
>DASTGU010000154.1:0-3785 GCA_035718845.1 Gemmatimonadaceae bacterium
CAGCTCGTGGGCGCGTGAACGCAGTCCGAGCTGAACGTGAACACCAACGTTGCGCAGCTCGTACGGCGTGTAGGCATCCCAGGGCTTGTAGCCGAGCGAGCGTTGCCGGGCTTCCTGGAAATATTTGTCGAAGGTGCGATAGAGCAGCGGCCCAGGCAGTCTGCCTGCTTCGCCGCCGGGAGTCACCGCGATTGTCGTTGAAGTCGGATCGAAATCGGCGAGCTCGACCGAACCGGGGATGTAGTCGATCTTCCGCGTAATCACTACCTGCCGAATCGATTCGAAAAGATTCGACCGGAAGCTGTTTCGCATCCGCGCGTAGTCATTCGCTTCCGGCTTTCCCAGCTCCTTCGCTATGAACGCGGCGTCCTTGAATCCGCGCAGCGCAAAGAAATCATCCCAGTAGGAATGCATCGGTTTCGCGCTGTAGCCCTCGTGGCTTATGGACTCCGGCAACAATCCATAGAACGCTCTATTAGCACCGACGGTGTATTGCTCCGTCATCCGTTCGTGGCGGAGCGAATCCATGTACGCCACCGCCTTGGCGACGTGCGGCCACATCTTCTCCAGCTCCGCCTTATCACCGGTATGCCGATAGTACTCGGCGACCAGATAAATGAATTCGCCGTGGCTGTCGTTCTCCGGCACCGGCGTCGCGCCGTGTTCATCGACACAGCACGGCACCTTGCCGTTGTCGTACTGATACTGCGCGAACCAGTCGATGAAGTCCTTTACATCCTGGTCGTGACCCAGTCGCAGCAGTGCGGTGGATGTCAACGAGCCATCGCGAATCCACGAGCGAGAGTAGCTGCGCGATCCCGGCTGGATCGCGGCACCATCGCGATTGATCAGAATGTCCGCGAGCTGAGTACGCAGCGTCTGGGTGTATCGTGCAGCCGAAGGTGGCAGAGTGATGCTCACCGGGCCGAGCTTATTTCGCCATTCGCCGCTCACTTGATCGAGCCACGCGGTGACGGCGCGCTCGCCCTGACCCGGCAGCAGGCTGGGGCCGGGGGTAGCGTGTGCCGCAGCCAGAAGTTGAGTGAAATTCAAATCGCCGCCGTGTAACGGCACAGCGATATCGATTGGGCTCGAAGTCGCGCGCGGCCCCAGCTCCAGCTGATAGGAGAATGCAGCCGAGGCGTGGCCGCTTGGATCGGTGAGCGCGACTCGCGTCGGAAGTTTCCCGGCTCGCAGCCAATCGACAATGTTGCCATCGTCGAAGCTTACGGCTCCGAAGCCGCTGGCGGATGCCAGCGACCTCACGACTTTCTTTCCAGTGATCGTTGCCGCTGAACCGTTGAACGAGATCGTATCAACGCGAGCAACGCCGCCTGGCAAATTCAGGAATTGCCACGGCGGATTCACCTGCAACGGCCGAATCGCCACGTACAACGTCGGCTTCGGGTATTTCCGCGAATTGTTAACGAGCCGATAGCGCACATAAAGCACGCTCGAGTCCGGCGGCCCGGCGACGAATGCGCTGATGATCAGGTCGAGATCGTTCGTGCTCCAAACCACTTGCGGCAGCGGCAATCCTTCCGGATTGCCCACGACCGACGTCTTTACGTCATTCCACGTCAGGAGCTTGCCACCGACGTAAAGAAATGGCTCGATCGAAAACTGCCCACGACCGACTTCCACCATTCCTTCCTCATTGATCAGCGCCTCAGCGCTGTCACGATCAACGCCGAGCACTGTCCAGTACGATTGCTCGTTACTGAGGTAGCGCGGATAGTTACCGCGCGGCGCTTCGCGAGCCAGCGCGAAATACAAATCGTTCGCTGACGCCGCCCAATCGAGTGGTTTGACACTGATGTCGCGAATGCCGTAGCCAAGCGCGCCTTCGGCTGACTTTAGAATGACGCGCACGTACCGCGCGTCACTCTCGGGCAGATATAGGTAGTCTTTCAAGAGCGGGGACGAAGCGATCGCCTGCCGGTCCAACGTCGCCTCCCGCCTCCCGCCTCCCGCCTCCCGCACAAACGGTGACGATGCCGTACGATTGTAGCTGTAAATCGTCTCCCAGCTCTGACCATCCTTTGACGCTTGCACATCATAAGAGTTCGCGCGTCGCCCGGGCTCCCACGCGATCACCATCCCACCGAACTCTCGTCGCTTCTGGAAGTCGACGTTTATGGTATCTACTGACGCTCCACTGACGCCCGCGCGCGGAGCGCTGCGCCATGCAGTCGTTTGATCGAGATCGATCGTCCGAAAAGCTTCGTAGCCGGTCGATTGCGTAGAAGCGGTGATGGCCGGCGTGAGAGTGTACGCCGTCGAAGGGTCGAGCGGTGTAAGCGTGAGATCGTCCAGCCAGACCGTTCCCTTCCCGCCAGATCCCGCCGTGATCGCGATCTCGATCGCCGCGAAGCGTCGCAGCTCCTTATCGGTGGTCGGACCCCACGCGAACGAGATCTGCCGCTTCTTGCGTGTTACTGTTGTCCAATCTTTTGGGAAAACGAAGTTCGGCGTGTTCGACCACCAGACGTTGTCGCCTGTCGAGTCGATCAGCTTGAACTCGAGCGTATTCGTCGGCGCGTCGCCCTTTATCTCGAAAGAGAACTCGTAGTTCGCCGGCAGGGTCAGGTTCAGCGGGCGATGAATCACAGCATAGCCGCCGTGTCCATGGAAATCGAAATCGATGCGCATCGCTCCACCATGCGCTCCGTTCGGATCCGGATGCACCGCGATCTCCACACCCTCGGCCGGCGTCGTCGTCCACTGCGACACCGAGTCGAAGTTGTCCAATACTATAGTAGAGGGCGTCACCACCGGGCTCGCCGGGACAACCGTTGGAATCGGCGTCGGTGTCGGTGGATTCGCCGGCGGCGGGTTTTGAGCCTGCGCCTGCAATGAGACGATAAGGCCTGCGACGATGCTTACGAGTAGCGCAGCACGCCTCCCGCCCCTCCCCTCCCCCTTCCCGCCTCCCGCCTCTCGCTTCTCGCCTCCCGCTTTCATCCCTTAACGCTCCCTGCCATTACGCCCTGGATGTAGTACCGCTGGAGAAAAAGAAACACAGCGATCACTGGAACTACCGTCAGTACGGAACCGGCCATCATCAGCTCGGTGTCCTGAACATGCTCACCGGATAGATTTGCCAGTGCTACCGGCAACGTGTAGTGAGCCTCGTCACTCAAGACGATTAGGGGCCACATGAAGTCGTTCCACGTTGCCAGGAAAGTCCAGATCGCGAGCGTCGCCAGAATCGGTAGAATCCCCGGTACGACAACGGACCAATAGATCCGCAGCTCCGAAGCGCCGTCGATGCGCGCGGCGTCGAGCATGTCGTCCGGAATCGAGAGCGCATACTGCCGGATGAGAAAGATCCCGAAGATGCTCGCCATCCCCGGGATGATCACGCCCCAGTAAGTGTTGACGAGGTGGAGATTCTTCATCAACAGAAAGAGCGGCAGCATCGCGATTTGCACCGGCAGCACCAGGCCGAGCGATAGCATCCGGAATGTCCGATCACGTCCGCGGAATCTCAGCTTCGCAAACGCATACCCCGCCATTGAGTTCACGACCAATGAAATCGCAGTGACGACCACCGCGATCAAAGTACTGTTGACCAGATACCGTCCGAGATTGAGCCGGGTAAACAACTCTCGGTAGTGATCGAAAGTGATCCGCGACGGCAGCAAATGCGGCGGATATTGGCTGGCTTCGCCGGTGGGCATAAACGACGCCGACACCATCCACAACATCGGAAACAGCGCGATGATGGCTCCGATAACGAGCAACGTATACAACACGATCTGCGAGACACGCCGCCGCACCCG
>DASTGU010000155.1:0-3091 GCA_035718845.1 Gemmatimonadaceae bacterium
ATCGGCGAGCGTGCGCGCCGACTCTTCGACTCAAGCAATCGATCCAGCATCTCTCCTCGCTTGCGATTTTCCGCAAAGGTCGGAGAGACATTGCCCACATCCAATAACGCGGCGATTAGCTGTAAGTGAGTTTCAATTAAACCCAGCGTTAGGAAATGATTACGCGCTTGCTCTTAGTCGTCGCTCACCGCTCACCGCTAACCGCTCACCGCCTCTCGCCTCTCGCCTCTCGCCTCCCGCCTCTCGCCTCCCGCCTCTCGCCTCCCGCCTCCCGCCTCCCGCCTACCCCTTCTGCCCATCCCCCGACAACGGCAGTGTCACCGTGAACAAACTGCCGCGGCCCAGTCGCGACGACGCGGTGAGCGTGCCGCCGTGCGCTTGCGCGATCCATTGGCTGATCGCGAGCCCCAGTCCGAATCCGCCGCGCTCGGACATGCGCGAGCGAACGCGGTCTGCGCGCCAGAAACGCTCGAAGATGTGCGGAAAATCCGCCGCCGAAATTCCAATGCCGGTGTCGCGCACCGCGAATGTGACGTTGTCGGGATGGCGCCCAAGCCCGATGTCTACTTTGCCACCCGCCGGAGTGTACTTGATGGCGTTCGTCACCAGGTTCAGGAAAAGCTGGCGCAGTCGCGTCCGATCGCCCATCACCACCGCGTCGGCGGTGAAAGGCAGATTGACGGCAACACCCTGCGCCTCACCGAGTATCAGCGCCGTCTCATAGACTTCCTGCACCAGTGGCTGCATCTCGACCGGCTCGCGGTGCAGATCGAAGCGTCCCTCGTCCGCGCGCGCCAGGGTCAGCAGGCTTTCCACGAGATCAGTCATCCTGCGCACTTCCTGCAACGCCTCCTCGAGCGCAACCAGCCGCTCGTTCTGACTCGAGGTCTCGGTCATCGCCCGCTCGACATCCGCCCGAATTACTGCCAGTGGCGTCTTCAGCTCGTGGCTCGCATCCGCCGTGAAGCGGCGCAGTCCGGCGAACGACGTCTCCAGTCGACCGATCATCGCGTTGAGCGTAGTCACCAGATCGGAGAAGTCGCTGGTCTCCTCACTCAGTGCGAGTCGGCGATGCAGGCTGCGGCCGTCGGTGATCGCCGACACCTCGGATGTGATCTCGCTCAGCTGTCGCTGATTCTTGCCGAGCACCAGGAATGCGCCGACGCCGGCCGCGGCGATGATCAGCGGAACGATCAGCAACGCGTCGAACATGTACTCGCGCGGAATCTCGCTTGCCCGGGTGGCGACGGCGCCCGAGGCAATTCGGCTCAATCCACCCGGAAGGCCCTCGAGGGACTTCGAAACAAAGAGCAGTTTTTCCTGCAGCGAGTCGAGCCCGAAGATCAACGCTTCGCCGGACTTCGGCAGATCGGCCAGCTGAGTCTGCAGGGTGTTCATGTCGCTGCCCTGCAGCCGCATCACGTCGCCCGAGCGATACACGGCTCGTCCCGCTGTGTCGACCACTACTATATACCCTGGTATCGACTGCAGCCTGTCGACGACTTTGGGCGACAGCAATGGGATGATAGCAGTGTCGCTCGTAGCCATGACGCTCTGGCCGGACTGCGCGACGTCTGCGATCACGCGCGCCGCCAGGTCTCCCTGGGTCGCCGCGTACTGCGCGATGTCATGATAGACAGCGTTATTCCGCGCGGCGAGCAGCGCCAGGAACAGCGTCATCGTAACGGCAACCAATCCAAGGATGAACGCCGCCGTGAGCTTGACGCGGGTGGAGATCATCGCCTAGCCCGCCTTCGGCGCCGCGCTCTCCTCGCGGATCACGTAGCCGACGCCACGGATCGTGTGAATCAATTTCCGCGAGCTGTTGGCGTCGATTTTCTTGCGCAGATGATTGATCACGACGTCCACGATATTGGTGCCCGGATCGAAGTGATACCCCCAGGCGTACTCGGTGATCAGGGTCCTGCTCATTACTCGCCCCGCGTGCCGCATCAGATACTCGAGGACCGTGTATTCCTTGGGCGTGAGCTCGATTGGATGGCCGCCACGCGAGACTTCACGGGTGTCGAGATTCACCGATAAGTCGGAGATCTTGAGTACCGGCGTGATGCGCGCGCGTGGCCGCCGTGACAGTGCCTCGACGCGCGCCAGCAGCTCCTCGAACGCAAAGGGCTTGGTGACGTAATCGTCAGCACCCGCGCGCAAAGTCTCAACCTTCGAGTCGACGGCGTCCTGCGCGGTGAGAATGAGAACCGGCCGGTCGAAGCCGCGCGCTCGCAGATCGTGCAGCACCTGCGCGCCGGACTTTCCCGGCAATCGCATGTCGAGAACGATCACATCGTACTCCTCCGAGATCGCCCGCGCTTCCCCATCGTCGCCGTTTGCGACGAGGTCGACGCCCCAGCGCTGCTCCTCAAAACCACGCTTGACGAACTGACCCACCGTTGGATCGTCTTCGATGACAAGAATTCTCATGGAGATCGAAAGAATTTCACGGCGCAAAAAAGGCGGAAATGCGTCTCCGCCTTTCCGCCAAGTTATACCCCGGCCGAAGCTGCTTCAACGAAGCGTCAGCTGCCCGGTAGCTGCGCCCACGTGCCTTTTTCCACTGCGAGCTTACCCGACGGCATTCGGGTCAGCGCCTGGTCGAAGTGGAATTTGCCGCCGCCCGAGGAGCTGTAAGATGCAGCAACGACAGCACCGTAAAAGTCGCCGGAGCCAGTCTCGGTAACGACGTGGTTCGGCGCGTACACCGAGTAGTATCCCGGCGTGGCACCCGAGCTCAGGATCCATTTAGCGGGCGTAGCCGAAGTGCCGCACGATGAAAACGCCAGGTTCGTCGGGATGCCGGATGTGTTGGCCACTGTGCCGCCACCAGCATTCAACGAATCACGCAGCATCACCACGGCGCGCGGGGCGCCCGGGAATGAGATCCTGCCGCCGGAGCTCAGTACGATCGAGCTGAAATAGTAAGCCGTATCAGTGAGAGTCAACGTCACCGCGCCGGAAACGGTGAGCACACCAGACACTACGCTATAGCTGATGCCGGCACCCGTCGGCACATTCGCCGACGGCGTGAAGCTCGCCGGACACGCTGGCACATCCATCGCTGGCATCGCAGGCGCGGAGG
>DASTGU010000156.1:0-9487 GCA_035718845.1 Gemmatimonadaceae bacterium
AAATCACCGGCGAAGGTGAGAATCAATCCCTGGATGCGATGACTCTCTTCCGCGACCGGGTTCATCGCGATCGCACGATCGAGATGGTAGCGTGCCGGATCGTATCTCCGCGCGTACAGGTAGCAGTAGCCGAGGCTCCGACGCACAGATACGGAGGCGGGGTCGTTGTCGAGCGCGGTGTGCCCTTCGATCAGCGCTTCGTCGAAGCTGCCCTGCGATGCAAGCAGGAACGCATACCACTGGTGCGCCGGCGCGTAGCGCGGGTCGAGCTCGATCGCTCGGCGGAACTCGCGCGCAGCCTCGTCCCATTTCCAATCGTAGATGAAAAGGCTCCAGGCCAGCGATGCATGCGGCTCGGCGAGCGATGGGTCCAGCGCGATAGCCTTGCGGGCGTAGGACTTGGCCTTTTCGTGGCCCTCGTGTACCGGAACATTCCGATAGTCGAGCCACAGTGAATACGAATCGGCGAGACCGGTGTAGGCGAGCGCATACGATGGATCGAGCGCGATCGCCTGCTCGAAGAACTTGATGCCCTCGGCGACAGCCTTCGACGTGCGCTTGTTCCACTCGTAGCGGCCGCGCAGATACAGTCCGTACGCCTGGATGTTGTCGGTGTGCCGGCTTTGCGGCGCCAGGGTGAGATTGGCGAAGGTCGTCGCGCGCAGAGTCGTCACGATGGTGCGCGAAATCTCGTCCTGAATCTCGAAGACGTCGTGCAACCGGCGGTCGTAGCGCTCCGACCAGATCAGGCGCCCGTCGTCGGTCGACGTCAGCTGCACTGTGATGCGCAGATTGTCGCCCGAGCGTCGCACCGAGCCTTCGAGTACTTCGGTTGCCTCGAGCAGCGCGCCGATCGCGCGCACGTCCTGCGCTTTGCCCTTGAGCGCGAACACCGACGTGCGCGATGCGACGCGCAGTCCTTCGACCTTAGCGAGCGCGTTGATCAGCTCGTCGGTGATGCCGTCGCTCAGATACTCGTTGTCTGGATCCGGGCTCAGATTGACGAACGGGAGGACGGCGATAGTCCGTGCGATCGTCGCCGCATGCCTGCTCGGCTCTACCCGCGCGCGATCGAGAGCGTTGCAGAACTCGACGACGCTCTGATATCGCTGTGACGGATCCTTGGCGAGCGCGGTCTCCAGCACCCGCTCGAAGCTGGCCGGTGCGTCCGGTCGCAGCGTGCGTATGGGCCGCGGGCGCTCCGTCACCTGCTTTGCCATTGTTGCACGTGCGGTGGCGCCGCGAAACGGCGGCTCGCCGGCGAGCATCTCGTAGAACACGCACGCCAGACCATACACATCGCCCGGAACGCCAATCTCGCTGTCGCCGGCTGCTTGCTCCGGACTCATGTACTCCGGGGTACCGAGTGCCAATCCGCCACCCGTCAACGACCGGCCCGCGGTCGCCGACGACACATGCGCGATCCCGAAATCGGCGAGCAGCGCGTGATCGTCGGCAAAGAGAATGTTCTCCGGCTTCACATCGCGGTGGACGAAGCCATTGCGGTGTGCGTAGTCGAGCGCGGCGGCGATCTCGTGGGCGATGCGCATCGCTTCATCGATCGAGAGCCGCTTCTCCTTATTCAGCTTGTCGCGCAGCGAGCCGCCAGGAATGAACGGAGAGACGTAGTACAACGACCCGTCCGCTTCACCGGAGTCGATCAGCGGTACGATGTGCGGATGCGAGAGCCGCGCGGCGATGCCGATCTCACGCAGGAATCGCTCGGCCCCGACGGACGCAGCCAGCTCTCTGCGCAGTACTTTGATCGCGACTTTTCGACTGTGCTTACGCTCTTCGGCGAGATGCACGGTTGCCATCCCGCCGTGGCCAAGCAGGCGCTCGATGGTGTAGCGCTCGTTTAGCGGGGATGAAGCAGAGAAAGTCGTGTCGCCTGAAACTGGTGTTGGAGGCGCCGGCATTGCAACAACATACGGCGCGCTCACGGATCGCGCACCACCAATCTGATGCTAGTGACGCTTGAAGAACTGAACCGCTTTCTCGTGCTTCTTCGCGGCCGCCAGAGACTTGAATGTGCCGAGGTTACGGCGACGGCCCGTCTTCGGATTCTTTTTCCTCGAATACAATCTGTATTCGCCTGATTTGAGCTTCCTGATCATCTCCGCCCCTGCGCGTCAGCCCTTCGCCAGCTTGAGAATTGAGCCATTGCTGATCATGTACAGCTCGCCGGCGAAATCCACGCCAAAGGAAGTCACCGAGCTGTTGGTCAATCCCCAGTCCTTCTGGTCAACCGCCGTCCCGTTCGAGTAGCGGAAACTCTTCAGGAAGCCCGTGCAGTAGTCGGAATAGAAGTAGTGTCCGCGAATTTCCGGGATGTCGCTGCCCCGATAGACGTAGCCACCGGTGATCGAGCAGCCCTCACTGTGCGGGTAATCGAAAAGCGGCTTCTCGAGCCCGGTCTGGTCGCAGCCTGACGACGGGCTGTAGCAGCTCAAACCTTCCATTGTGTTCCAGCCGTAATTCACACCGCCACGATTGATGGGCGTGACGTCGACTTCTTCATGAGCATCCTGACCGACATCGGCGATGTAGAGAAGACTCGTCGGCGCGTCGAAGGCATAGCGCCACGGATTGCGCAGTCCCTTCGCCCAGATTTCGCCGCGCTTGCCGGTCTGGTTCACGAACGGGTTGTCTGATGGAATCGCGTACGGATCACCGTGATCGACATCGAGCCGCAGCAAGTCGGCGAGCACAGTATTGAAATTCTGACCGTTGCCGAGCGGATCCCCGCCACCACCGCCATCGCCCACGCCGGCGTAGAGCATTCCGTCCGGGCCAAACGACACCAGTCCGCCATTGTGGTTGGAGAACTGTGAGTGCGGAATGGTGATAATCAGCTTCGACGTCGTTGGATCGGCAACTTCCGGATTCGAGGTCGTGGTAAACCGCTCGATGCGAATGTCACCGTTGGTTTGCGTCGTGAAGTAAACGTAGAAGTAGTGATTGGTCGCATACTGCGGATGAAACGCAACGCTCAAGAGTCCGCGCTCGCCACCGCTCAGCACGCGACTCGAGATGTCGAGGAAGGGCGTGCTTTGCAGCACTCCATCGCGCACGACACGAATGCGCCCCGCCTGCTCGACGACGAAGATCCTGCCATCGTTGAGCGGCTGAGTCAGAAATACAGGAGCGTTTAGCCCAGTCGAGATGAAGGTGTTGAACTTGAGTGTGAGGCCGGGCGGTAGTGGCGTCCCTCCCGGGCCAGTCGAGTCACTGTGACAAGCAGTAAGCGCGACAATCGTCGCGCAATTAAAGAATCCACGAATCAGTGAATCCATCGTCGCTCCGCGTGAGTGTCAGTTCGCGTTCGCAGATCGTCCGCCTCCCGCCTCCCTCTATATTTCCGACGCACGAGCACCACACAACGTTTCGCGCAACTCATGAGCAAATGACCCGAAGGCTGACCCCTACATCAGAAAAGTCACACCGCGATTTCCTGCAAATTCCCGATTTGTCGGCGAAAGAAATCGATCACCTATTTGCACTCGCTGAAAAAATGCGGAGCGGCAAGTACAAGAAGAAACCGCTCGCCGGCAAATCGCTGGCGATGATTTTCATGAAATCCTCGACGCGCACGCGCGTGTCGTTCGAGGTCGGCACCTGGCAGCTCGGTGGACACGCGCTGTTCCTCTCGCCACGCGACGTGCAGCTCGGACGCGGTGAGCCGATCGCCGATACCGCGCGAGTACTCTCGCGCTACGTAGATGGGATCATGATCAGAACCTTTGCGCACGCCGAGATCGAGGAGCTCGCGCGATACGCGTCGGTGCCCGTTATCAACGGACTCACCGATTTAGTGCATCCGTGTCAGGTGCTCGCCGATGTCCTCACCATCAAGCAGCAACTCGGCGATTACAAGGGAAAGCGCGTCGCCTGGATCGGCGACGGCAACAACATGGCGAACTCCTGGCTCAACGCCGCGTACGTGCTTGGCTTCGAGCTGAGTCTCGCGTGTCCGGAGGGCTACGACCCGAATCCGATGATCCTCCAGCGCGCAAACTCAAAGGCGCGGATTCAGCTGACCCGGGATCCGGCCGAAGCGGCCGACAAGGCCGACGTCGTCACCACGGACGTCTGGGCGTCAATGGGGCAGGAGGAGGAGCAGGCGGTGCGCGCCAAGGCCTTCGCCAAGTTCAAGGTCGATGACGCCATTATGGCTCGCGGCAGGAAGGACGCGATCTTCCTCCACTGTCTGCCGGCCCACCGCGGGGAAGAGGTCTCGGCGTCGGTAATCGACGGCCCGCAGAGCAGAGTGTGGGACGAAGCCGAGAATCGGCTGCACATCCAGAAGGCCATCATGGCGGCGCTGATGGGTGGCGAGCGGCTCTGACGACCCAGCCAGAGCAACGCAAAGGAGGGCCGGCGCTCCTGAAGAAATGTGAGATGCCTCAATCACAAATCTGACCTTCGCAATGTGTCTGTGAGAACGGGTTAAGGCCGCCTAGCTAGCCTTAACTCCTGTTGAGCTTGGACTCGGTGGTCGTCTTTAGTGTGTTACCTAACACTTCCTCCAACCGGGTTCACGATGAGTCGCGCGCTTGGGTTTTCGGGTTTTGTACGGTTTCTTGGGATGGCTTCGATGGGTGCGGCAATGTTCGCCGCTGTGTCATCCTGCTCCGAGGGTACTGCCCCGGAGCTGACTCCTCAGCCTTCGAGCGATGGGGTCGCCGTTATCGAGTTCAGCTATCCCGACTCGCTCAAGAACCCGCTGACCGCAGACGCGGCTGCATCGCGACTCGCTGGCAATGGTGTCAACGCGAACCTGGTCGCTCCTTCTGACGGCTCCTTTGCCGCGGGCACCGATGCGCCGATGTATACCGTCGCCGCGGTTCCGTTCTCGCCTGAAGCCGCGCCGAGCGTCAGAGTTCCGAAGGTCTGCGACGACTGCGTGATCACAGGTGTGCCGCTCGGGTTCACTTTCGCGTTCTATGGCCAGAGCTTCGACAAGCTGACGATCGGCAGCAACGGCATCGTCGGATTTGGCGCGCTCGACGCCCAGGGTAATCCGACCAACATGACCGACGGTTGCTGCTGGAGCCGCTTCATCCACCTGAAAGACGCGAACAACAACATCATCGCGCTCGGCTGGGCGGACTGGGTTCCGGTAACGACCACCCAGATCAAGTACGAGACGCGCGGCACCGCGCCGAATCGCCGCTTCATTCTGCAGTTCACCAACGTTGGTGAGAACGGCGGTAATGGCCACCTCACCGCGCAGCTGGTGCTGTACGAATCGACGAATGAGATCGCGCTCTACACGACGGAGCTGAGCACCACCGTCACCAAGCGCGCCTTTACGCAGGGTATCGAAAATCTCGCCGCGACCGAGTCGGAGCTGATCGCTGGCCGCGACAGCGCGAAGTTCACGTTGGCCAATGACGGCGTGAAATTCACGCCTGTCTCGCCCAACAAGCCGCCGGTAATCACGGCGCCTTCGAACATCTCAGTCAACACCGACGCAAGCGCGTGCGTTGCCGCGACTACGGTCTCGGCACCCGCGTTCACGGACGATGCGCCTGGCGCGACGATCGCTGGCGTGCGTAGCGACAACCTCGATCTGAGCGCTGCGTTCCCGAAGGGCACTACTACAGTCACATGGACGGCGACCGACGTCGAGGGTCTGAAGACGACGGCGACCCAGACTGTCACTGTGAGCGACAAGGAAAAACCGACGCTTACCGCGCCGGCCAACATCTCGATTCGTGTTAACGTGGCGGTGTCCTTTGCCTCGGTGAGTGTCGGAACCGCGACCGTAACCAGCGACAACTGTCACGACGCGACCGTATCGGGCGCGCGTAGCGACAACGCTCCGCTCAACGCCGGCTATCCGATTGGGGTCACGACGATCACCTGGACGGCGCTTGATGCGTCGGGCAATTCGTCGTCGGCAACGCAGACTGTAACCGTCACGCCTAACGTCGCGCCCAAGCTCGTGGTGCCGGCGAACATCGTTGTGGGTACCGATGCGCGCGCCTGCACTGCGACGATCGCAAGCCTCGGCACGCCGGTCTTCAAGGACGATCTCGACGGTGTCAAACTCGTCGGCGAGAGAGACGACAAGCTTCCGCTGGATGCGCCTTATGCAAAAGGCCTGACCAAGGTTACCTGGACTGCGACCGACGCCGATGGGGCGAGCGTGTCGGCTGACCAGCTCGTGACGGTCAATGATCTCGAGGCGCCTTCGCTCGGTGCGGTGTCGAATGTCTCGGTCCGCCAGGACCGCGGTGTACCACGCGCCAGCGTACCGCTGTCTCAACCGGCGGCGTCGGATAACTGCGGAAGCGTTAACGTGTCCGTTGCGCGTAGTGACAACATGCCACTCAGCGCCGCGTTCCCGGTCGGTGTGACAACCGTAACGTGGACCGCGAAGGACGGTTCTGGAAACCTGACCAACGTCTCGCAGACGATCACTGTTGCCGGCAACACTCCGCCGGTCGTAACTCCGGGCGCGAATATCGTCGCCAACACTGATCGCGGTGTTTGCAGTGCCGCAGTCACCGTCGCCGCTGCAACGGTGAAGGACGACATCGACGGCTGGTCGCTCGCCGGTGAGAGAAGCGATGGTCAGCCGCTCAACGCTGCATACCCGAAGGGCGTCACCACTGTGAAGTGGACCGCTACCGACTACGACTACGCCGCGACATCGGTGAGTCAGACGGTGACGGTGCAGGACAAGGAGAAACCGAGCATCGTCGCGCCGAGCAGTTTGTCGGTGCCGAACGATCGTGGCCGCGCCAACGCGATGGTGAGCACTGGCTCGCCGTCGGTCGAAGAGAACTGCCCGCTGGTAAGAGTTGATGGCTCGCGCAGCGATGGTGCAGCGCTGGCCGCGGCTTACCCGGTCGGCGTGACCACCATCACGTGGACTGCGACGGACGCATCAGGCAATAGCGCGTCCGCCAGTCAGACGATCACCGTGCGCGACGAAGAAGCGCCGGTCGTCGTCGTGCCCAACGATTTCAGCGTCAACGCGACGTCGCCGAGCGGTGCAGTTGTGACGTACTCGGCTACCGCGACTGACAATGTCGGCGTGGTGTCGTTCGTCTGCGCGCCGACCTCGGGTAGCGTGTTCGCAATCGGTTATTCAGATGTCAAGTGCGTCGCGCGCGACGCGGCTGGCAACAGCACGACGGGTAAGTTCGGCGTCGAAGTTCTGAGCGCGCACGAGCAGCTTCTAAACCTGATCGACTACATCGGCTCGCTCAATCTGAAGAACGGCGCTGCCAACCCGCTGGTGAATCAGCTGCGTGCGGCTGATCGCGATGGATCCAGCGGCCAGGCGTGCACCAAGATGGATGACTTCGTCCACATGGTGTCGGTGAAGGACGGCTCGCTTACCAGCACGCAGTCGGCGTTCCTCGTCAGCGAAGCGAAACGCATTCAGGCGGTGCTTGGCTGCGCCGGAGCAGTGGCCCCGGCGAGAACGCTCAAGGCGAGCTTCTCGCGCGCAAACGTGCGGTAGCCCTCACAAACCTGCTTCTTCAGGTGTTTCCATTCGACAGGGTTAAGGGCGCGTAGGCGCCCTTAACTACTGTTGAGCTTAGGTCTGGTGGTCGTCTATTGAGTAACCCTCTTAACGAGAGTTACGATGCGCCGCCCCACCGCCTTTTCGACTGTTTTCGCGTCCATGAGAGCGGCCTTTGCCGGGGCAATCGTCCTGGCGGCCGCGGTCTCCTGCGATACATATACGACCTCCACGATGCAGACTCCCGACGGAGCCATTCGCGTCCGCGTGCATCCGGTTGGAACCAGATTAACCGCCGCTCAGAAGGATTCGATGGCTGCGGCAGCTGCGGCAGCGGATAGCGTCAGCTTCAGCAGCATGGTTCCCGTCGGGCCGGTCAGTAATATCGTCGGAACGCCGACGTCGGTGAGCGCCGATGTCGCGACGTGCGGCAGTGGCGCGGGTGCGTTCGTGAAGTACGAAAAGTCGAAGCCAGACTTCCTGCCCGAGCCCACGCCCAATATTGTGCCTTATCCGGTCGAGGACGACATGTGGATCCCCGATAGCGACGTGCCCCTCGGCTTCACTTTCAATTTCTACGGCCAGAATTACGACAAGGTCAATGTCTCGCCAAACGGCTTCCTTCTCTTTGGGACCATTCCGGCGGGCGACGCTGGCTTTCCGATGACGCGTACCATCGGAACCCCGTCAGTTCCCAACAACATGATTGCCCTGGCCTGGACTGATTGGCAGCCTAACATGGTCCCCGATCCTATCCGCTGGGAGACGCGCGGCACTGCGCCCAATCGCAAGTTCATTATTCAATGGTACAACGTTCCGGAGTACAGCAGTAACACAACGGCGGTGGGTGCGGTCTGGTCTGGGGCCGGTCGGCTGACCGGGCAGATTGTCCTTTCCGAGGGCTCGAACGACATCACCATCTATACGAATGACGTGGCGACCAATCAGGCCGCGACTCCGCTTGAGCGGCACGTCATTACTCAGGGTATCGAGAACGCTGACGGTACCGTTGCCAATTACGACAGTATCTGGAACCCGCTCCTGAACGGCTACCAGAGGCGTGTAATGATTTTTCTGAAGTTGCACAACGACGCAGTTCGCTTCTCGCAGGTTCTGGCCGGAGATAAACAAAGTCCGACCATCACCGCGCCTGCGACCGACAGCGCGGACAACGATCCAGGCGCGAACTTCGCCACCGTTGTCGTTCCTCCGCCAACTGTGACAGACAACTGCGGCGACGCGAATGTGACGCTTGTCGGTATTCGCAGCGACGATCCGAGCAAGCCGATCAGTGCAGTGTATCCGGTCGGCATAACGACAATTACCTGGACGGCGACAGACAAGGCCGGTAATAGTTCGACTGTCACGCAGATCATCCACGTGTACGATGTCGAGCCGCCTGTCTGGGACATCATTAACACCGCGTCGGTTTGGACGGTTAACGCGACGAGCCCATTGGGCGCAGTTGTGAACTTCGATAACGTGCCTGTCCACGACAACGTTGGCGTGACCTCGCGTTCATGCGTGCCGCCCTCAGGAAACGTGTTCCCGATAGGAGATACGACGGTGGTCTGCACCGCGTGGGACGCCGCAGGCAATAGCGCTGCTGACACCATTAAGGTGGTAATCGTCAACGCGCACGATCAGATCGGCAACTTGATCGACTGGGTTGAATCCAGAGGCTTCCCCGACGGTACCGTCGAACCACTCGTCAACCAGCTCCAGGCTGCGTTTGACATGACCGCAGCAGGCACCTCGGCGTGCAAGAAGATGTACGACTTCATGAGCATGGTGCAGAAGAAGAACTCGAACATCTCGAGTGGCGATGCTGCATACATGCTGTCCGAAGCGAGCCGTATTCTCTCCGTCTTGAATTGCGCGCCAGCGCGCAATGCGGAGGTGCTGTCGCAGACCATCCGCGGCACGGTTGTAAGACCAACCAAGTAACTCGCTGTCTCTGTCTCGTAGGAAAAAGGCCCACGAAAGTGGGCCTTTTTTCTTGGT
>DASTGU010000157.1:0-22521 GCA_035718845.1 Gemmatimonadaceae bacterium
CCGAGCGCTTCGACCGGCTTCCGGCAGTCGCGGACCAACTGTTCCGCGGCGTCGGCCGTCGGTGCTTCCGCTATTACTCGCACGATTGGTTCCGTTCCGGAGGGCCTGATGTGCACCCAGCGATCCGGCCAGGTCAGGCGCAGTCCGTCCTGAGTGTCGACCTCGGCGTCGCGAAAATGCTTCCTTAGAGCTTCGTACACAGCGTCGAGGGGCGCGTTCGGACGGTCAAGCTTGTCCTTAACAATAATGTAGCGTGGGTACTGCGCGACGATTTTGGACAGTGGCTTGGACTCCTCCAGCAGGAGTTGTAGCATCAGTGCCGCACCGACGGGCGCATCACGGCCGAGGTGGAGCTCGGAGAGGATTACGCCGCCATTCCCCTCCCCGCCAATGGGGGCGTTCTCGGCGCGCATCTTCGTCGCAACATTGACCTCACCAACCGGCGCGCGGATCACCCTCGTTCCCGCCTCCGTCGCGATGTCGTCGACGATTCGGCTGGTCGAGAGATTGGTGACCACCACACCCTTCCGGTGGCGAAGGACCTCCTTCGCCGCGAGAGCGAGGGTGTAGTCCTCACCGATTGCCAATCCCTCATCCGATACGAGTGCGAGACGATCGACGTCGGGGTCGACCGCCATCCCGATCTCACAATGCGAATCCTGGACGAGCTTCTGCAGCTCACCGAGATTTTCGGCGACCGGCTCGGGCGGCCGCGGGAAGCGACCATCGGGCTCCATGTTGATCGTCGCCAGCTTGCAGCCGAGCAACTCGAGCAGAATCGGCATGAAGCTACCACCCGCTCCGCGAACGCAATCCAGCGCGACTCTGAATTCCTTCTTGCGGATTCCGTCGACATCGAGGAATGGAAGCGCCAGAATCTGATCGATGTGTCGCCGCGCAGCGTCTTTGTCGTGAGTGATGGTGCCGAGCTTGTCCCACGTCGCGCGCGGGAAGTTGGATTCGACGACCGCGCGCATCTCTTTTCCTTCGTTACCGTCGAGGAACAATCCGGATGGCCCGATGAACTTGAGCGCATTCCACTCGATCGGATTGTGACTGGCGGTGATGGCAAGGCCGCCATCGGCGTGGTGATATTCAACCGCCAGCTGTACCGTCGGCGTGGGAACCATTCCGACGTCGATCACGTCGCAGCCAACGGATTGCAGTGCCGCATGCACCACCGGTTGGAACATCGGCCCTGACACGCGGCTGTCTCGACCGACGACAATTCGTGCCCTGCGATCGCCCGCGCGCGACACCGCCCACGCGCCGAAGCCGGCGGCGAATTTTGCAATGATCTCCGGTGTCAACGCTTCGCCGACGCGCCCGCGCACGCCGGACACACTCACCATCAATCCTTCATAAGCCATTCGCGAATCGTCCTCTGTTTCCTATTGGGCACCGCGCGAAGCCGGTAATTTACTCGGGTTAAGTTTCCGGTATGACAATTCCATCAGCTGAACGCATATGACACGCATCTTCGACGAAGATCTCAATTCGGCGTTTGGAACTCGCGCCATTCACGCTGGACAGCGGCCGGACCTCCTGTCTGGTGCAATCATGACGCCGATCTACACCACCTCGACTTACGTCCAGGAAGGCCTCGGCAAGAACAAAGGGTACGAGTACGCGCGCGGTCGGAACCCGACCCGTGAGGCGCTGGAGAGAAATGTCGCCGCGCTCGAAGGCGGCAAGCACGGCTTCGCGTTCAGCAGCGGCATGGGAGCGACGACGTCGTTCATGATGCTGTTCAAGTCCGGCGATCACATTGTCGCCAGCGAGAGGAGTTACGGCGGCACCTTCCGCCTGTTCGACAAGGAGCTGCGCAATAACGGCCTCTGTTTCACCTACGTCGACATGCGTGATCCGGAAAACGTCGAGAACGCATGCAATGACCATACGGTGGCGATCCTGACCGAGACGCCTACCAATCCGTTGATGCGAATCACCGATCTCGTCGCTGTGGGTGAGATCGCGAAGCGAAAAGGCGCGCTGTTCATCGTCGATAACACCTTCGCCACGCCATTCTTCCAGCGGCCGTTCGACTACGGCGCTGATCTGGTCTATCACTCGTCGACCAAATACCTCAACGGTCACAGCGACATGGTGGGCGGCATTGCGATCGTGCGCGACGATCAGCTCGCCGAGCGATTGCAATTCGTGCTGAACACCGCCGGCGCCGTGCCGGGTCCGTTCGACTCGTGGCTGGTGTTGCGTGGCACCAAGACGCTCCACCTGCGGATGCCGCGGCACGATGAGAACGGGCGCCAGATCGCCAATTGGCTCGCCGAGAAAATCGGCGAGGAGAACGTGATTTATCCTGGTCTGCCGTCGCACCCGCAGCACGAGCTGGCCAAACGGCAGATGAAAGGCTTCGGCGGGATGATCTCGATTCTCACCGGCAGCAAGGAGAGGGCGGCGAAAATACTCGGCAGCGTGAAGGTATTCTCGCTGGCGGAGTCCCTCGGTGGTGTGGAAAGCCTAATCAGTCACCCGGCGACGATGACCCATGCCTCAGTGCCTGCGGAAATGCGCGCTCGACTTGGCATTCGCGACGACTTGTTGCGTCTTTCTTGCGGAGTGGAAGACGTCGGAGACTTAATCACAGATCTGGAACAAGCGCTCGCATGAAGCTGCTGATCGTCGGCGGTGGAGGAAGAGAGCATGCGCTTGCCTGGAAACTGTGCCGCGATGACCCATCCCTGGAGATCATCGCGGCACCAGGTAATCCAGGTATCGCATCGCTTGGCCGCTGCGTGCCGATTGGCGCCGACAAGCTCAAGGATCTCGCCGCGTTCGCCGAGGAAGAGTACGTAGATCTGACTCTGGTCGGACCCGAAGCGCCGCTCGAAGCGGGCATCGTCAATCTGTTTCAGAGTCACGGACTGCCGATCTTCGGCCCGACTCGCGAAGCCGCGCGCATCGAGACGTCGAAGCGTTTTGCGAAGGAGTTGATGTTGCGGGCCGGGATCCCGACTGCGCGCGCGACTCAGCATAGCGACGCCAAAGAAGCGAAAGCGGCTCTCGCGAATTTTGGAACGCCGGTAGTGATCAAGGCGTCAGGCCTCGCTTCCGGTAAAGGTGTGATCGTCGCGCAGAGCTCCGCGGAGGCGGAGCGCGCCATCGATGCCATGCTCGGCGACCGGATTTTCGGCGCCGCTGGTCGGGAGATTCTCGTCGAGGAGTACATGGACGGCGAGGAGCTGTCGCTGTTCGCGATTACAGACGGACAGCAGGCGCTGCCGCTGCTTGCGGCGCAGGACCACAAGCGATTGCACGAGGGAGATCTCGGGCCGAACACCGGTGGAATGGGAGCCTACGCCCCGACCTCGGTGGCGACGCCCGAGCTCGTGTCGCAGGTGATGAGCGAGATCATTCGGCCGACGCTGTCGGCGATGCGCGATGCGGCATCACCGTTCAAGGGACTTTTGTACGCCGGGCTTATGATCACAGAAGAGGGTCCCAAGGTCGTCGAGTTCAACTGCCGGTTCGGCGATCCGGAAACGGAGACGATTCTGCCGCTGATGGATTCGTCACTGCTGGAGCTGATCGCGGCCGTTGCCGGTGGTGGATCGCTCAGTCGTGCGCGATATCCGGACTGGAAGCCACTGGCGTCGGTGACGACTGTCGTGGCATCGGCTGGATATCCGGAGAAGCCGCAGACCGGAGATGTCATTCAGCTGCCTCCGCCCGAAGAGGGGGTGGAGGTATTTCACGCCGGCACATCTTTGCGTGCAGGCTCGAACGAGCTGGTAACGTCCGGCGGTCGCGTCTTCGCGATCACAGCCACAGCGCCGAGTTTGCTCGAGGCAGCGGAGATGTCGCGGTCGCACGCGGAGCAGATCGACTTCCGGGGCAAGCAGCTGCGGCGAGACATCGGTTGGCGCGAGCTGTCGCGAAGTGCCCGAGCTACCTGAGACCGAGACGATCGCCCGCGATCTCGACGGCGCGATTCGCGGTCGGCAAATAAAGAAAGTCTCGGTGAAAAAAGCAGACGTGCTGCGCGAGGTCAGTGCGCGCACGTTTGCGAAGCGATTGCGCGATGTGCGGATCATGCGCAGCTGGCGGCGCGCTAAACTGGTCGTGCTCGACCTCGACAGTGGCGACCGCATCGTGGTTCAGCCGCGGTTCACCGGCGCGTTGCTGATCGAAGACGGCAACCTCGACCCGTCGCAGCTCAACTATTCCACGATGAGGCTCGAGCTCGACGACGGTCGAGCTCTGCACTACGCCGATGTGCGACGGCTCGGGACGGTGGCCCTGATGAATCCATCGCGCTTCGACGAATACTCTGGTGCGCTGGGAATAGAACCACTTGACCGTTCGTTTACTGCGGCGCATCTATCGGGGGTTCTTCGGGCGACCAGCCAACCGGTCAAAAAAGTCTTGATGGAGCAGCGAAAAATCGCAGGCATCGGCAACATCTACGCGAACGAAGCCCTCTGGCGTGCGCGCATCGACCCATCGCGGCCCGCGGCGTCGGTGACGTTGGAGGAAGCGGGGTTGCTGCGCGATTCGATCGTCGATGTACTCACAGAGTCGATCAAAGCGCGAGGGACGAGCTTCCGCGATTACCGTGATGCTCGCGGTGAGCGCGGCGGATTCGTGGAGAAGCTCGACGCCTATGGGCGAGGGGGACTGCCCTGCCATCGCTGCGCCTCCAGGCTGGTCGCCACGCACGCCATCGATGGTCGAGCGACGGTGATGTGCGTCAAGTGTCAGCATTGACATGATTCGCGGCACTGCACGGCTGGAGATTCAGCCGACGAGCGATGCGCAGCTCGCGCTGATGCGATCGACCGTCAAGGACACCGCGAAAGACCGGCCTGGCGTCTATCGCATGCTGTCGAGCGACGGCGAGATCGTCTACGTCGGAAAATCCAAGAAAGTCCGCACGCGGTTGCTCAGCTATTTCCGCTGCGCGTATCCCGAAGAGAAAGGCGCGCGGATCCTCCGTTCGGCGGAAAAGATCGAGTGGGATTACACGCCGAGCGAGTTCGCGGCGCTGTTGCAGGAGCTGAGGATGATCAAGCGCTTCCGACCGCGGTATAACGTCGCGATGAAGCGGGATGGCAGGAACTACTCGTTCATCAAGCTCACCAAAGGCCCGGCGTCGAAGCTGATGGTAGTGCGCGGTCCGAGCGGAGAAGACGCCGATATCTATTACGGTCCGT
The DNA here is from genome assembly GCA_035718845.1 of Gemmatimonadaceae bacterium. Taxonomy (GTDB): domain Bacteria; phylum Gemmatimonadota; class Gemmatimonadetes; order Gemmatimonadales; family Gemmatimonadaceae; genus UBA4720. The sequence goes on from DASTGU010000157.1 coordinate 5,175, forward strand.
TCGTCGGCGCGCAGCGGGTGGAGGAAGCGCTGCGCGAGCTGAGCGACGCGCTGATGCTCCGCGACTGCCGTAGCGACCTGAAGATGTTCTTCAACGATCAGACCGAGTTGTTCCAGCTCGCGCGCACGCCTGGCTGCATCCGTCACGAGATCGGGAAATGCCTCGGCCCCTGCGTCGGCGGTTGCACCGAGACGCAATACAACCATCAAGTCGCATTGGCGCGAGCCTTTCTCGATGGCTCGGACGATGGGCCGATCGACATGCTGCGCGCTCAGATGGAGAAGTTGAGTGAAGAGCTCCAGTTCGAGCGCGCTGCCATCTACCGTGACAAGCTGGAGCGACTGGAGGCGTTGCGCGCACAATTTGGTCGCCTGCGCTTCGCCGTCGAGAATTTGTCGTTCGTGTACACGGTGCCGGGGCACGAAGGCGAAGACAAGGTCTATCTCATTCGCCGCGGAGTGGTCCGAGCAGAGTTGTCCAAGCCGCGCTCGTCCAAAGATCGGCGAACGATGAAGCAGTTGGTCGACGACATTTTTTCTCAGCCGGTGCCGTCGAATGCGCAGGTGCCGACGCACGAGATCGACGAGCTGCTGCTGCTTTCGTCGTGGTTCCGGCGTTTCCCGACGGAGATGAAACGAACGAGGCAGGTCAGCTGACCTGCCTCGTTTTTGGTTAGCGAACCTGAATCGTTGCGACCAACGGTGACACCCTGCCGCGATCGACAGTGATCGTGAAGGTGCCAGGAACGAACGGCGGCTCGAGCCGATAAGACTTTGGCTGGAGCACGCCTAGATTCGTGCACCCTTTCTCCGGATCGTGACCTATTGCGGTCAGCTTCGCACTGCTCGAGAGCCGGTCCGCCTCAATTCGCTCAAAGCTCTGACACGGGTTCGTCAACACAGTCAAAACCACATCGAGCGGACTCGTCGAAGAAATAGTGGCGGGAGCCTCCACTTTATCGACGTCCAGTACCACGAGGTGATCGATTGGGCCGGTGTTGTTCCGGCATGCGGAACCAGCGAGACAAAGAACAGCGACTAACAGACAAGGTCTCATCCCTCCTCCCGGATCGAAGTTTACCCCAAAGTACTTCCGGGTAAACATCCGGCAAGAGGTCAGCCGCGAGGGTCGCCTTTCCAGCGCGAAACCAGGTGCTGTTCAACGCCGAGGTGGTCGAGCATCCGCGCAACCATGAAATCGACGAGGTCGGAGATTTCCTTCGGCCGATGATAGAATCCTGGCGCGGCGGGCATCACGACTGCGCCGGCCCGGGTGAGTCGCAACATGTTGCCGAGGTGAATCGCGCTCAGCGGAGTCTCGCGCGGAACAAGTACCAGCTTACGCTGCTCTTTGAGCGTCACGTCAGCCGCGCGCTCGATCAGAGAACGAGAGGCACCGCCTGCGATGGCCGACAAAGTTCCCATTGAGCACGGACAGACGATCATCCCCGACGTTTTAGCTGAGCCCGACGCGGGGGCGGCACCGCGATCGTCGTTGGAAAAGACTTCCACGTAGGAAGCCCAGGCATCGATGCCGACAGCGTCGCGCAACGCATCCATCGATTCGATTCCGGCTTCAGTCGCCAATAACCGCAATCCGTACTTGGAAACAATCAGCGATACCGGCCGGTGCGCAGCAGTCAGCGCCTCCAGCAGTCGCACTGCATACGGAGCCCCGGATGCGCCGGTGATTCCGACAACGATCGGCGGAATGCTCGTCATCTCAAGAGCCTCTCGGTGAAGACAAACCCGAGGAAGACGATGCTGATCACGCCGTTCATGGTGAAGAACGCGGCATCGAGCCGAGAAAAGTCATCGACCTTCACCAATGAGTGCTCGTACAAGAGCAACGCCGCCGCGACGACCACTCCGGCGAAATAGACCATCCCGGCACCGGCGCCGATTCCAGCCAACGCCAGTGCGGCGACGGTCGTGAAATGCAGAATCCGCGCGATCCCGAGCGCATTTCCCTCTCCGAAGGTCGATGGCACCGAATACAGTCCGTTCTCCCGATCAAAGGAGACGTCCTGCAAAGCGTAGAGGATATCGAAACCGGCGACCCACGTCGCGACAGCGATCGCGAGCGCGATCAGCATCCACCATGGATTGCTCCAGCGGCCAGTGATCGCGAGATAGCCACCAACGGGCGCGATCGATAGGCCGATTCCTAGAACAAGGTGCGACCAGCGTGTAAAGCGCTTGGTATAGCTGTAAAACAACACCCACGCCAACGCTACCGGCGCCAGCAACAGGCACAAAGTGTTCAACTGCCAGGCGGCGACGAAGAATAGGGCCGACGCAAGAGTCACAGCAACAGTCGCCTCGCGCACCGTCATCTTCCCCGACGGAATCTCGCGCATCCGCGTGCGCGGATTTCGCGCATCGATCTCACGATCGACGATGCGATTGAATCCCATCGCCGCGAACCGCGCCGCCGTGAACGCGACCACCACCCAGAGAACCTCGCTCACCGTGATCGGCGCGATGTCGCTTGCCAGCACCACGCCGACCAGCGCGAACGGAAGCGCAAACAGTGTGTGCGGCAGCCGGACCAGATTGGCGTGACGCAGCAGCACACCCTGCCCCACGAAGGTCTGGCCCTCGCGCGCGCCTACCGACGACTCGCTATCGCGGAGCATTCTTGTTGAACCTCTGGGCGCGATCATCCGCGCCTAATCCCAGCTTCGACCACATCTCGTCGACTCTTCGCTTCGTCTCTGCATCCATCTCGATCACCTTCGGCCAATTCCGTGTGAAACCTTCCTCCGGCCACTTACGAGTGGCGTCGATTCCCATCTTCGAGCCGTACGTAAATGCGCGACTGGAGTGGTCGAGCACATCGATCGGCCCCATCGAGAATCTCGTGTCACGCTCCGGATCAATGTGATTCAACGCCACCCACCACGCTTCCTGAACGTTGCGCACGTTCACTTCCTTGTCGAGCACCACGATCACTTTCGCCAGCGACATCAGCCCTTGGCCCCAGAGCGCATTCATCACCTTGTATGCCTGACCGGGATATTGCTTGTCGATTGACACGAAGACGAGGTTGTGAAAAATGCCCTCCGCCGGCATGTGGTAATCGACAATCTCGGGAATCGTGAGCTTGAGCAGCGGCAGAAAAATCCGCTCGGTGGCATGCCCGAGGTAGTAATCCTCCATCGGCGGACGCCCTACTATTGTCGTCGCATAAACGGGGTTGCGACGCATGGTGACCGCTGTGACATGCACCTGTGGATACAGATCCGCCTCTGAATAGAAGCCGGTGTGATCGCCAAACGGCCCCTCGACCACCAGCTGCTCGGCGGGATCGATGTAGCCCTCGATCACGAATTCAGCCTCGGCCGGCACCTCGAGATCGCACGTCACCGCCTTCGCCAGCGCCACCGGCGCTGTGCGCAGGAATCCGGCGAACAGAAACTCGTCGATTGTCGGCGGCAGCGGCGCTGATGCCGAATAAACCGATGCCGGATCCGCCCCAATGGCAATCACCACCGGCATCTTCTCGCCCTTCTCCGCCATCTCCCGCCAGTGCGCGGCGCCGACCTTGTGACGCTGCCAGTGCATCGCCAGCGTCCGGGGTCCAAGAACCTGCACCCGATACATGCCGACGTTGCGAATTCCGCGCTTCGGATCCTTCGAGATCACCATCGGCAGCGTGATATATGGACCACCATCCTCGGGCCAGCAGGTGATGATCGGGAGCTTCGACAGATCGATGTCGTCGCCCTGGAGCACGATCTCCTGCGACGCCGGCTTTCCGCTTTTCACACGCGGCGGGAACTTGCCGATCTCCAGCAGCCGTGGCAGCATCGCGAGCTTGCCCATCAATCCTTCGGGCACCTTGAGGTCGAGCATCTCGGTGATCCGCTCGCCGATCTGGTCGAGATCGTCGACGCCGAGTGCGAGGGACATCCGGCGCATCGAGCCAAAGAGGTTGATGACGACCGGGTACTTCGATCGCTCGCCGTTATCCAGAATCACGTTCTCGAAGTAGAGCGCTTTGCCCCCGCCCGGCTGCTTCATCACCCGATCGGCGATCTCGGCGAGCTCCAGTTTAGCCTTTACCGGCTCCGTGATTCGCGCCAGCTCACCGACGCGATCGATCGCCGACAAGAATTGAGAGATGTTGTCGAGGCTCACTTTTACTTGAGGGCGTTGATTGGCCGCTCACCGACGTGGATGGCGGCGATGCCGAACGAAAGGCTGGACCAGCGGACTTTGGCAAACCCCGCGCGTTCCATGCGCGCGGCGAGCTCTTCTTCGACCGGAAAATTCGCGACTGAGCGCGGCAAATACCGGTACGCGGTCGCGTGACCACTGATCAATCCGCCGATCAGTGGGAGAACGTGCTCGAAATAGAGCCGATACCCGGCGCGCAGTAGCGGCGTGCGTGGCGTCGAAAATTCCAGGATTACGAATCGGCCACCCGGCGCCAGGACCCGGAAGGTCTCACGCAGCGCGGCGTCTAGTCCGGCGACGTTGCGAATGCCGAAAGCAACGATGGCGCCCGCCAGTTTTCCCGAAGGGAGCGGAAGCTGCAACGCATCGGCGGTGACTGGAACTACCTTCCGTCCGTTCACCTTGGCCTTTCCAGCTTTGAGCATCGGCTCAGCGAAGTCTGCGCCTATAACCGCACCGACGAATCCCGGCAGCATCGCGATCTGCTGCGCGACATCCAAAGTGCCGGCGCAAAGGTCCAGGTAATTCCCCGCCTTGTCGCGGTCGACACCGAGTGCGGCGATGGCTTTGCGGCGCCATCGCTTGTCGATATTGAGGCTAAGGAGGTGATTGAGGAGGTCGTAACGCGGAGCGATCTCGGAGAAGATCTGCTTTACGTATTCGCGTTTCTCCGCACCACCGGCAGCGGCGGCACTGGCGGTCGCGCTGTCGATGTCAGTTGCCAGCATTGATCGAAAGTTGACCGGCAACGAGGCGTGGGGCAAGCTATCTTTCCGGCGCATTGCCAAGCATGCCAGCACGGTCCTACACCGACGTCTCCGACCAGCAGGTCGTCGTTTTTGCCCAGGAAGGGCGCGAGGACGCCTACCGTGAGTTAATCAAACGGTACGAGCGCCCGGTGTTTTCGCTCATCTATCGGATGGTGCGAGACCGGGAGACATCCGAGGACCTGGCCCAGGAAACCTTCATCAAGGTCCTCAACAACATCGATCGCTATCGGCCGGAGTTCAAATTCTCCAGCTGGCTGTTCAAGATCGCCAACAACATCACCATCGATTACCTGCGCCGTCGCCATGTCGACACGGTGAGCATCGAAGGTGCGCCCGATGCGGTCACCGCCGAACGCGCGCGGGCTACAGCCGTAACGGTGACCAGTGGCGGCGAGTCGCCGCTCGAGGAGCTCGAATCACGCGAGCTCGGCACCCAGATCGAAAAGGCGATCGCCAAACTGAGACCCGAGTACAGAGCGTGCATAATCCTCCGCCACGTCGAGGACTATTCGTACGACGAGATCGCTGAAATCGTGAAGCTCCCGCTGGGCACGGTGAAGACCTACATCCACCGGGCACGGCAGGAATTGAGGCAGTATTTGGGGGACGTTAAGTGAGGGAGGCGAGAGGCGAGAGGCGGGGAGTCGGACGTGCGAAGACAGATCACTTTTCTTCGCTGATTGCGGTTTCCCGCCTCTCGCCTCCCGCCTCCCGCCTCTCGCCCCTCGCCTCCCCGCGAATCCAGGCAAAAATTTTGACAAAAACCCTGAAACCAACCCCGTACCGAGCCCGTAAGCTCTGACGTGAGGCACACATGATCGAGCACGACTTCGACGAGGATTTTGTACCCATTGCGGCCGAGCTGCAGCGACTGCCGTATATGTCGCCATCTCGGGACTTTGCCGATCGCGTGATTGCCGGTATTGATCGTTTGCAACCAAGTCTGGATGCAAAGTCCATGGTTGCCTCCAGGCACCACCTGGAGCTTCACCGTGGCGGGCAGCAAGCGGTCGCACAGCGTCGCCCGATGGGTGTCGTTCGCGCGACAGGAACCGCGGTCGTCGGCGTCGCCCTCATCGCCGCAGCCGCGTTCATGTTCTTCGAAGTCGATGTGCTCACCGCGATGATGAGCGCGGCCGCCAGTCAGTATGCCTTCACGATCGCCGCGGTCGGGACCCAGCTGGGCGCAATGGTGCTTGGTGCGGACACGATCGCCTACATGCAGGCCGGTGCCCTCCAGGCGATGCTCCTCTACATGGCGCTGTTCGTCGGATTGGTTAGCGGATACGCGGGTATCCGGACTGCCGCACAAATCGCCAAACGTAAGGCCGCCTAACGTGAACAAGATCCTGATTCCCGTCTACTGCATCATGGCGCTCGCCGCCTCACACGAAGCGAGCGCGCAGGAGCTGCGCGGTGCCCGCTTCGCGGGAATCAGAAAGTACGCCAACGTCGTGACGGGCGATTATACCGTTCCGGCTGGCGCCAGCACTTCAGGCTCGGTCATGGTGCTGCGCGGCAATCTCGACATCTACGGAAACGTCGATGGCGCAGCGACCGCAGTGCTCGGCGATGTCGTCGTCCACGACGGCGGACGAGTGCGCGGCGGCGCAGTCGCACTTGGTGGCCGAGTCGTGAACGATGGCGGCTCCATACTCGGCGTGGTCAAGGAAGTCGGTCCAACCCACAACCGCGCCACTATTAGCCTTGGCGGCCGACCGCGTACGACGCTCGGTTCCTTGATCTCAGCATTCGTGTGGCTGCTCGTTCTGCTGCTCGTCGGCACAGTCGTAGCCCTCTACATGCGCGATTACTTCAAGCGCACGGTCGAAGTCGTCACCAACGAAAGCGGCCGCTCTCTGCTCACTGGAGTACTCGGCGGATTGATTTCGATTCCCGCACTGATCGCAATCGTCGTCGCCTTTGCCATCACGATCATCGGTGTCTTCTTCATTCCAATCGGCGTCGGCGCGTTCCTGATCGCCATCTCGGGAATCGGAATGCTGGGCTTCCTCGCCGTCGCTCAGGTTGCAGGCATCGCCATCGCCGGCAAGCGCGCGGCAGAGACGCCGGCTGGTCAGGAGCTGCAGTTCCTCTACACCGGTATCCTCGCTTTCAGCGCGCTGTGGATCATCGCTGCCGCGTTCACATGGTTCCCGGTGCTTGGCACCATCCTGCGCATGTTCGCCTTCTCGGTGACGCTCGTCGCAGCCGCAACGGGCTTCGGCGCAGTCCTGCTCACTCTCTGGCGCAGCAGAGCCAGGAAGAACTCAGTAGCGACGGCCTAGCTGGCCTGGCGCTTGCCGCCGCAGTGAGCCCATGGTCATCCTGGGCTACCGAGCCGGCGCACTAGCAAAGAAGACTTTCAAGGAGACGATGGAGGACAACGTCCTCGGCATCGCCTCGCAGGTCGCCTACAACTTCTTCTTCTCGCTGTTCCCGCTGCTGCTCTTCCTCGCGCCGATGCTGAGCCTGATCGGCGACAAACGCACCATCGTATCCGACCTGCTCGGCAGGTTCTCGCAATTCATGCCCGCCGAGGCGTTCACGCTGTTCTCCAAGGTTGTCACGGACATCGTGTTCGCGCAGAACGCACCTGGCCTGATCTCGATCGGCTTCGTGCTCGCGATCTGGTCTGGCTCCAACATCTTCACGACTTTCATGGACGCGCTCGATACGGCGTATGATGTCACCGATTCACGGCCGTGGTGGAAGAAGCGGCTGATCGCAATCGGGGTGATGTTCGGCTGGGGAATCATCATCACCTTCGTGACGGGCATCCTGCTCGCCGGTGACAGCATCGTGGGCTTCCTGCGCAACACACTAGGGATGGGCAGCGCCGCGCTGACAGTCTGGGCGTGGCTGCAATTTCCCCTGGCGATCGTGCTGCTGGTGTCGTTTCTCTATCTGATGTACTGGGCGCTGCCGCAGGTCAAACAGGACAAGAAGCAAATACTGGTGGGATCGGTTTTCGCGGCGGTGTTGTTCATCGTCGCGACGCTCGTGTTTCGTCTTTACGTGCAGCACTTCCCGCCGAACAAGACTTACGGGACCATCGGCGCGGTGATGGTGTTGCTGACGTGGATGTACGTGATTTCGGCAGTGATTCTGATCGGTGGTGAGCTCAACTCAGAGCTTCATCACGGCACCGGATCGGTCGCGTCAAAGAAGGGCAGCGTTTACGCGGGCCGCATCGCCAGCGGGGAGCAACCCGCTCAACCGTCGAGCAAGATCGGTTAGCGCTTTCGCCGCATCGGAGTTGGGGTCCGATATCACAATCGGCTCCCCACGGTCACCACCCTGCAGCACACCAGGGAAAAATGGAATCTGACCGAGTACCGGCACACCGAGCTCCGCCGAGAGGCGCAGGGCCCCGCCTTCGCCGAAGATGAAGTGGCGCTGGTCGCAATGCGGGCAAATGAAGTAGCTCATGTTCTCGACGACGCCGATCACCGGCACTGCGACGCGCTCGAACATTTTGGCGCCGCGCAAAGCGTCACCGGCAGCGACCTCCTGCGGGGTCGTGACGATGATTGCGCCGTGCACCATCGTTGCCTGTACCAGCGATAGCTGGGCGTCTCCGGTTCCCGGCGGCATGTCGACGAGGAAGTAGTCGAGCTCGCCCCACTGCACGTCGCGCAGGAACTGGCTGATGATCTTCATGATGATCGGCCCGCGCCAGATCGCCGGCTGATCCCGCTCGATCATGAAGCCGAGGCTCATGATTTTGACGCCGTGCGCCTGTAACGGGATGATCTTTTCGTTGGCGACCGGCGGCGCCGCGTTGACGCCCATCATGCGCGGAATGTTGGGCCCGTAGATATCGGCATCCATCAACCCGACACGCGCGCCTTGCTGGGCGAGTGCGACGGCGAGATTGGCGGCGACGGTGGATTTGCCGACACCGCCTTTACCGCTGCTGATGGCGATGATGTTTCCGAGGTGTGGATAGGCGACGGGAGTGGGCGCGGCAACACCGCTGCGCTGTGACTGCGGCTCCTGCCCCATCACCGGCAGCGCGCGCGGCGCTGGTTTCGGTGCGTTCTGCTGTACTCGCGTGTTATCCGGCTGCGCGGCGATCGGCGCCTGGCGTCGTGATTGTGAAGCGTCCTTTACGTCGACCCGAACATCGGTGACACCCGGGACCTGTTGCAGGGTCTGCCTGACCTCGCGTACAACCGTCGCGTCGTCGTCGGCAGACAGAAACAAACTCAGCCTGACTTTGCCGTCGGTCGTCGTCGCGATGTCACGCACCATCTCGGACTCTATCACGTTCGCGCCGATGCGGTTATTCCGGATGCGTGAGAGGGCATCCGTGATGCGTTCCCGGAGATTCGGGGTCATGCGGTGGAGTCGACGTTTACAACGACAAACTTGAGCTCGGTAACCCGGCGCTTGAGCTGAACCTCGATCCCCTGCATGAAGGTTACTGCTGACGCATTGCAGTCCTGACAGACGCCGGTCACGTGCAGCACTGCGGTGCCCGTCGCTGGATCAAACACATCCAGCTCGATGGCGCAGTCTTCGATCCGGAGGATGGGCAGGATCTCGGCGAGCCCGTGCCGGATATCGTGCTCGATCTCATCCTGGGGGCGACTGCGTTTGCGGCGGAGGACGCTCATGCGGGCAAGTTAGGCTGACGGTGCCGCGACTGCTACTGCTTTACGCGACGCCCTGGCCGGCCGGATCCACGTCCTTGTCGTGCATGGCGAGGAATTCGCGCGCGGCGGCAACTACCTTCTTCCGCACTGCTTCGAGGCTGCCTTCGATCAGCGCGCCCGCAGCGCGGGCGTGACCACCCCCGCCGAACTGCCTGGCGAAATTATTCACGTCGACATCGCCGGTGCTGCGGAACGACACCTTCACTTTGTCGTGACCAAGATCGCGGAAAAAGAGCGCCAACCGCGTCCCGCCGATCGACCGCGGATGCTCGGCGATTCCTTCCAGATCTTCCGACTTGAGCCCGTACTGCTCGGGCGCGCCCGCCGCCACGGAGATCCAGGAAATGCCGTACTCCGGATCGACCTCGAGCGTGGCCAGTGCGTCGCGCAGCAGGTGCAAACGTCCAACGGGCATCGACGCGTACAGCCGGCCGTACATCTCTTCCGGCTCGACTCCCGATGCGATCAGCTGGCCAGCGATGCTCAGACAACGCGCGGTGGTGTTGCTGAAACGGAAGCCACCCGTATCTGTGAGGAGCGCGACATACAACGATCGGGCGATGTCCGGCGTCAGCTCGAGGCCGACGCAGGTCGCGAAATCGTAAATCAATTCCCCGGTCGCGCACGCCGCGGTGTCCGCCAGCAACAGCTTGCTGGGCGGCTCATCGCTCGGCAGATGATGATCGATAACGAGCTTGGGAATCGTCAGTCGACGCACCGCTTCGGCGAGCACGCCGAGGCGTTTCACATCGGAGATATCGAGCACGACGAGGACGTCGGCTTCCTTGAGCGCTTTCGCGCCCATGTCGCTGGCGTCGCGCACGTCGTCGCCCAGCAGGAACTTGTACATGTCCGGCCACGGCGTCGGGTTGACGATTCGCGAGCGGATTCCCATCTGACCCAGCAAGCGAGCGAGCGCCGTCTCTGATCCACAGCCATCGCCATCGGCATTGATGTGAGTCGATATAGCGACAGAGCGTCCCGCGCGGAGCTCCTGCGCGAGACGCTCGATCGACTCTCGTCGTTGCTGGGGAACGCTTAGAAGATCAAGCACTGCCTTCCGCGCGAGCCAACTTCGAATGGCTTCGGCTATAGGTGAAGTAGATCACGAGACCGATGATCATCCACACGATGAGCCGCTCCCAGGTGGCGCCCGGCAAGCTGTACATCATGTAGCCGCAGATCAAAATGCCAAGAATTGGAACGAGCGGCACGAGCGGAGTCCGGAAGGGTCTCGCCAGGTTCGGCGACTTGTAGCGGAGTGCGATGACGCCGGCGCAGACGATCACGAACGCCAGCAAGGTACCGATGGATACGAGCTCACCAAGCAACCCGATCGGGAACAGTCCCGCCATTACGGCGGCAACGAGGCCAGTAAGAATCGTCGGGATGTACGGAGTCTTGAAGCGCGGATGAACCTTGCTGAACGCAGGCGGCAACAGACCGTCCTTGGACATCGAGTAGAACACTCGGGGTTGTCCCATCAACATCACCAGCACGACCGAAGCAAGTCCGGCGATCGCACCGATGTTGATGATCGACGCCAACCAAGCCAGCGCCGGTCCCGCTTTCTCGATCGCGACGAACACCGGGTGAGGAACGTCGAGCTCGGTGTAGTTGGCGAGTCCGGTCATCACCAGCGACATCAGGATATACAAAACGGTACAAATCGCGAGAGACGCAAGAATGCCGATCGGCATGTCTCGTTGCGGATTCTTCGCCTCCTGCGCGGCGGTAGATACCGCGTCGAATCCGATATAGGCGAAGAAGACCACCGCCGCGCCTCGGACTATTCCGCTCCACCCGTAGTGACCGGTCTGGCCGGTGTTGGCCGGCAGGAATGGATGCCAGTTCGCCTGGTTCACGTACATAAAGCCGAATCCGATGACCAGCAACACGATTGCCAGCTTCAGGATCACGATGAAGTTGTTGAACCGGGCGGATTCCTTGATGCCAACCACGAGCAGGGTTGTCATCAGGAGGATGATGAAAACAGCGGGAACATTTGCGACCGCGCCGGCCACATGTGAAAAGCCTTGCGGGTGTAGCACGGCGTGGGTAACCGGATCGAGCTCGGGTGCGTCGGCGTAGTAGTACGGCGCACTCGTAAACGCGGCCGGTAGTTTTATCCCTATCTGCTGCATGAAGGCGTCGAAGTAGCCCGACCAACCCACTGCGACCGTCGACGCGCCGAACATGTACTCGAGGATCAAGTCCCAGCCGATGATCCAGGCGATGAATTCGCCGAGTGTCGCGTAGCCGTAGGTGTAAGCACTGCCGGCGACGGGAATCATGCTCGCGAATTCGGCGTAGCAGAGACCGGCGAAAAGGCATCCCAAACCGGATACAATGAACGAGATGACGATGGCGGGGCCGGCGTATCTCGCGGCCGCAGTGCCCGTCAGGACGAAGATTCCGGCGCCGATAATTGCGCCGATGCCCAGGGTCGTGAGGTTGAGTGCGCCGAGTGCGCGTCGAAGGGTGTGCGCTTCGCCTTCACCGGCCGCCTCAGACTGGAGTACGGCGATGCTCTTCTTCGTCCATAAGCCCATTAGAAAGCTCCGAAATCGTTGGTAGAGTGACGCACGACCTTGAACTTCGACACTGCAACGCCGCCAGAAGTTGTGGCGGCGTCGGAAAAACTGTCAAGCGAGAGTGCTACAGCGAGTAGTTGGGCGCCTCGCGTGTGATCGTCACATCGTGCGGGTGTGACTCGCGCAATCCCGCAGCGGTGATTCGCACGAACTCCGCCTCGGTGCGAAGCTGCTCGATGTTGGCACAGCCGACATATCCCATTCCACTGCGCAGACCGCCGACCATCTGGAACAGAACATCGCTCACCGGACCTTTGTACGGGACACGACCTTCGATTCCCTCGGGGACGAGCTTCTTGGCGGACATCTCTCCTTCCTGAAAATAGCGGTCGGCGCTGCCGTCCTGCATCGCAGCGAGACTACCCATTCCGCGAATCATCTTGAAGCGGCGCCCCTCGAGCAGCAGCGATTCGCCCGGGCTTTCCTCGGTGCCGGCGAGCATCGAGCCCATCATCACGCTCGACGCACCAGCAGCGAGTGCCTTTACAATGTCTCCGGAGTACTTGATGCCGCCGTCTGCGATCACGGGAACATCGCCAGCGCCTTCCACCGCATCGAAGATCGCGGTGAGCTGCGGGACGCCGACGCCGGTGACGACGCGCGTCGTGCAAATCGAACCGGGCCCGACGCCGACCTTCACTGCATCGACACCGCGTTTGACCAGCGCCTGTGCACCGGCGCGGGTGGCAACATTTCCAGCGACGAGCTGCACATCGGGGAACATCTCGCGGACGTTGGCGGTCGCCTCGAGAACTCCTTCCGAATGTCCGTGCGCGGTATCAACGATGAGGACATCCACGCCGGCATCGACAAGTGCGCGCGCGCGATCGCGATAATTCGACGCACCGATTGCAGCAGCGACGCGAAGGCGGCCGTGCTGATCCTTGTTGGCGTTTGGGAAATCCCGGCGCTTGTGAATGTCCTTAACGGTGATCAGCCCGCGCAGCATTCCCTTGTCGTCCACTACGGGCAGCTTCTCGATGCGGTGCTGGCCGAGTATTGCCTCCGCTTCGTCGAGAGTGGTGCCGACCGGAGCGGTGACGAGATTCTTCGAGGTCATCGCCTCGCGGAGCGGGCGGTCGAGATTGCGCTCGAACTGCAGGTCGCGATTGGTGATGATGCCAACGAGCTGGCCATCGCGATTGACGATCGGCACGCCAGAAATCTTGAAGCGCCGCATCAGTGCGACCGCTTCACGCAGCGTTCCTTCCGGCGAGAGAGTGATCGGGTTGAGGATCATCCCGCTTTCGGATCGCTTCACGCGATCGACTTCGGCGGCCTGCCGATCGATCGACATGTTCTTGTGAATGACTCCGATTCCGCCTGCCCTGGCCATCGCCATCGCCATATCGGACTCGGTGACGGTATCCATCGCGGCCGATGAAAACGGCACGTTGAGTGTGATGCCGCGAGTGAATCGCGACGTAGTATCGACGTCTTTGGGATGGACCAGGGAGTGCCGCGGACTGAGCAGGACGTCGTCGAAGGTGAGGACGATGTCGGTGCGGACACGAGGCATAGTCTCGGACCGCTCAGCCCCCTTGATGCGCGAAAGCCCGCTTCCGGATTGCGCCGGGCTTGCGGGCTTTTTCGATGCTGAAGGCCGAGTTGTGGTTGCCATAGCTAAAGGTATGGCGGCGTATGGTTTAGGTCCAGAGGTCCTTAACTGCTAACTGAAAAGGACCAGCCGGCGGCTCGCTGCTTTCGGCTAGCGGCTCCGAGCTTGGGCGCAGTTCGAATTAAGCTCGGAGCCGCAGGCTGATAGCCGCCAGTCGCAAGCTGGTCGTTTTCAGTTAGTCGTTAATCTCTCTCCGGCCCTGGCTCTAACTCCGCTCCTCCACTCCCTGCCGACCCAAACTTCGGCGACGTAATCCCGTCGGAACTCGTCCGCGGCGGGTTGCCGACATCGCGGCGTCCCTCGGCTGGGTCTTCATCACGAGGATCGCGGACGTTGGGGTCCTCGACTCTCGATCTGGTGTTCGGCTCGCGCCCGATGCGCGAGTTCTCTTCATCGGTGCCGTGCGGAATGTCGGCGCCTCTATTTCTCTCGTCTGCCACCATTTCTCCTTGAAAGGCTGAGGTGTGATGGGGCATGCGGCGTGCCCCCGGCGGGAGGCGGGAGGCGGGAGGCGAAAAGAAAAAGCCCGGTACTGTTTCCAGTACCGGGCTCCAGTCTTCCTACCCGTCCTACGGGAAGACTGGCTGTGGTGCCTGCTCTTGCTGTGGCTGACGGATTCTGGGCGGCTTGCCGTAGTTCCACTGGAACGTGAAGTACGTCGCACGCACGCCGAACTGGCGCTGAGTCACCTGCTCCAGATAATCGTCACCGGCCTTGATTCGGAACTTCATCTGATTGAATGGATCGGCAAAGCGAACCGCGACGCTCATGTTGTCGCCGTCGAGCTTCTTCCTAACGGTGATGTTGGTCATCTGGAATGCCGAGAACTTGCCCTTCTCGATCTTCATCGGACCGCGATAGAAGTAGTTCGCCTGCAGAATCACCGTCGGATTGATCTGCGTCGTCGCGTTGAGTCGCGCCGACCAGGCGATCGCGTTCGACCCGAGAGCCGACTGCGATCCACCGTCGGTTACCATCTTGAATACGTTGAGACCACCGAGCGCGTTGAGCTTCGGCCCGAGGCGGAGGTTGCCGTTGAGATCGGTTCCCCACGAATCGCTCTTCGCGAGGTTCTGGAAGCTCACCGACGTCACCTCACGATTGTCGACGGTGTCGGCGGTATTGATGTCGACACGGATGACATCCTTGGTGTGACGGTAGAACGGCGACAGCTGAATCGAGCCGAGCTGTCCGGTCTTGCTGGCGCCAAGCTCGATCGCGTCTGTGTACTCGGGATTCAAACGCGGATTACCGATGAACACGTTCTGTTGATCGAAGAACACCGGGAACGGGTTGAGCTCCTGCGTCCCAGGTCTCCGTATGCGGCGCGAGTAGCTGACTTTGAGCTGAGTCTGCTCGCTCGGCTTATACATGATCACACCGCTCGGGAAGAGCGCGTGATAGTTGAACGGAACTGCCTGTGAGCCGGCGAGATCGAAGTTGCGCGACGACCATTCGGCACGCAGACCACCCTGCAGATCGAACTTGCCGACGCTCTGGCTCAGTACACCGTAGCCGGCGTGGGTCTGCTCGTCGAAGTTGAAGGTGTTGCTCAGATTGCTCGGCGCCCACGTACCGTTGCCGAGGGCGTCCTTGTAGACCTGATAGTCCTTGTCGTACCAGCGATCGGTCTCCTTCAGACCAGTCTCGAGCTTTGATTTCGCCCACAACGGCCGTGTGTAGTCCGTCTGCGCGGTCAGCTGGCGAGTGAGCGCGTTATTGGAATCGATCTCACCCTGAATCGGCGGACCGGCGGTGGTGCCATCCTGATTCTGCGGCTCGCGCCACAGCAGGGTGTTGTCTTCATCGCGCGAGCGATTGAAGCGCACCTCGGTCGACAGCTCGTGAGTGCGAGGAGTGATGGTATGCTTCCACGACAGCGAGTTGTCCCAGGTGAGACCGCGCGCTTTGGTGTTGCGATCCATCACGTAGCGATCGAGGAAAGCCTGATTCGCGTCGAGATCCTCATAACCGGCGAGAGCCGCGTCGTTGCTGTGACGGCGGTTTGCCGTGAGCGAGTTCGATAGGACGTCCTTGTCGCCGAGCTTGTAATCGATGTTGCCCGTGAAGTTGTGGCCGCCGTTGCTGGTGGCGCCGGCGATGTCCTGATTCTGATAATCCTGCGGAGCGCCCGTCGGAGTGAACCGCGAACGATCATTGAGACCAGTGATGGCGCGGTCATCGGCGTTGAACCCGTAGGTGCCGAACAGAGTGATCGGTCCGCTTTGATAGCCGAGGTTGCCGCCACTGTTGAAGCGGCTGGGCGTCGCGAAGCCGGTGTTCAGGCCCGCGCTCAAGCCGAGGTCGGCGTTGGTCTTGAGAACGATGTTGATGATGCCGGCCATTCCATCCGGATCGTACTTGGCGGACGGATTCGGTACGACTTCGACGCGCTCAACGATGTTGGCCGGTATCTGCTTCAGATACGCGGCGAGCTGAGTACCCTTGATCGGGGTCGGGCGGCCGTTGATCTGGATGACGACGTTTTCGTTGCCGCGCAGGCTGACTTTGCCATCCTGATCGACTTCGACGGAAGGCGTCGCCGACAGAACATCGCTGGCGTTAGCTGCCGCGGGAGCGACCTGCTTGGCAGTGTAAGTGTTGCGATCCGGCTCGATGACGACGGTCGGCTTTTCACCGGTGATCTGCACGCTCTGCAACTGCACTGAGACGCGCGAGAGCTTGATGGTGCCGACGTCGGCGACAAGCGCGGTCTGAGCGATGGTGAACTCGGGAGTATTGATCGGAGTGAAGCCGATGCCCGAGACACGCAGGTAATAGGTGCCGGGTCGGAGGCCCTGCACCCGGAACGTGCCGTCCTCGGCGCCGTAGGTGCCGGTGACGAGCTTCCCATCCGATTTGTTGCGTACGGCGACCGCCGGACGCTGGACGGCGAGGCCGCTGCTGTCGGCGGCGACGATCGTGCCGCGAACTTCTCCGGCAGGAGCGGGTGGTTGGCCCTGGGCGGCCGGATTGGCTCCAGGATTCTGCGCGAACACAGGTACTGCGGCGACGTTCAGGAGGAGAGCGAGTACTGCGAACAAGATGCGCTTCATGGCCAGCTCAGTGTGGAGTGGTCGGCTAATTGACGGGTGAGCAGGGTAAACCCCCGGCTTGGTCTTACCGCACTACGGTTTGGACGCTGCGCGGTTTCAAAAGGTTGGCGCCGGTTTGGTAACAGCAGACGAGAAAGTCCGCCAACGGTCAAACAGGGGCGGCCAGCGGTCAGCCGATGTCGTTCAGCGCCAGTTAGTTAGCCGTCGATGAGTCGCGCATCACGGAGCGCACGAGCCGATTCCACCCCGGATGCTTGCGCTCCAGCTCCGCGGTTGCCCAGCCGTGGAGATCGCATAGGCCGAGCGCGACGCCGGGCGACCGGCTCATACCCATGTTGCAATGCAGAATGATGCGATCGAACTCGGGGGCACCTTCGATGAATTCGCGGATCGCCTCGGCGTGCTCCGCGTCGAACAAAACGTCCGTCGGATCTTCCGTTTCGGTCACATCGCTGAAGTACATGCGG
>DASTGU010000158.1:0-40553 GCA_035718845.1 Gemmatimonadaceae bacterium
TGAAGCCAATCCAGATCGCGGTCGTGGATCGCGCGTGGTGAAGCAGCTTCGCCGTCGGCGCTGAGATTCGGTGAGCCGATGTGCTCGGTCGACACACGGCCGAATTTCCTGAGCTTCTCGATGAGCTGCGCGTAGATCGCCGAGTCGTCGCGTCCGCCGCGGATGGAGGCGGCGAAATAGATCACGGGTTCCGCGCGCTTCATCGCGTTTTTTGTTGGCACAGCATCAATCATAAGTGGTCTACAGAGAAACCCCGACGAGTGTGAAATAAAATCGACAGTAGGGTGATAGAAAAACGACATCTACTGTCACACTTCGTTGCGCTTACACTGCCAGTCGCGTCTCACTTTCGAAGCACCTTGTTATCGCACTAACCCGAAGCAACCTAGGCATTTACCCCCAAACGCGTTGGGGATAATCAGGACCGCGTTGAGCGACACGATCCTTCGTACATCGGCCCTCGCCAGAGCGCCGCACAAGCAAGAAATCGAGCCGGCAGTCGCGCACGTCGCAACGTTCCAATCGATTCAAATGCGACTGCCGCTTTCGATGACAGTGCTCCTCGCCGCCGCTGTCATTGCCGCGATGGGCTTCGCCTACGAGCAGGTCCGACGCTCCTCGATCAGTGCTGCCAACGAACGACTGAAGCGCGCGACCGATCAGATCGCCGACCTGCTCGCTACCAGCGCAGAGCGCATGGGCGGCGCGATGCGGCGCGAAGGACAGCGGCCGGAATACAGTGCGTTTCTACAATCGCACACCGCCGCAACTCGTTCGCGCGCCGCTGCGAGTCTGGATTCGATGACGGCGAGGTCGCGGCAGCTGATCGATGTTCAGCTGTGGAACACTCGTGGCGAAACCGTGCTCTCATCCCCGCCATCGCGCTCCGCCGTACCGTCCGACATCAGGAAAGATCTGCTGCGGGTCGACCCGGCCAGGGATTCAGGGATCGTCGGCCGCATTCATCTCGTGGCCGACACGCCGGTTTTCATTGCTGCTGCGCCGATCATGCATTCAGGCGCGGTGCTTGGTTACATCGTCGAGCGCGGCAAGCTCTCGGATTCGCCGCGCGGCGCGCGAGCGATCGCCGAATTGATTGGCCCCGGCTCCGGGGTTTTCATCAGCAACACCAGCCGCGATGTCTGGTCCGACTTCTGGAATCGCGCCAGCGCGCCGCCACGCAGTCCGCCGACGTCAGGCGCCATCGCCGAGTACGTTCGCGCCGGCGGCAACCGTGGGGAGAAATACGCGCGCGAGCAGGTAGTCAAACGCACGCCGTGGTTATTGCTCGTCGAGCTGCCGCGGCGTGAAGTGCTCGCTCCCGCCGATGCGTTTCTGCGCAACGCGACGATCTTCGCCGCGGCACTGCTCGCCATCGGCGCGTTCGGACTGTGGCGAGTGAGTCGCAACATCACTCGTCCGCTAAGCGATCTGCGCGAAGCCGCAATCGCCATCACCGAAGGCGACTACTATAGACATGTCGAGCTGCCACGCACCGACGAGCTCGGCGAGCTGAGTCGCGCGTTCGAGACGATGGCCAATCGTGTCGCCATCGCACAGCATGCGCTGCAACAGCAGCTGGCGGCAGTCGAGGAAAGCGAGGCGCGCTATCGCAAGATCACCGAGGCTTCCTTCGATGGTATCGACGTCGTGGTCGACGATGTGGTGCGTGAAGCAAACCGCGGCTTCGCCCACATCTTCGGCTACAACGTCGATGAAGTGATCGGCCGTCCCATCAGCGACTTCGTCGCCGAAGAATCGATGGCAGCGATGGAAGAGCGCGCGAGGAATCAGTACGAGGGGATGTACGAATTCGTTGGCCGCCACAAAAGCGGACGCAAGCTGACGCTCGAGGGCATGACCAAGATCCACAACATAGATGGTCGCCCCGGCCGCATCAGCGCATTCCGCGATGTCACCGAGAAGCGCGCGCTGGAGGAGCAGTTCCGTCAGGCGCAGAAAATGGACGCAGTCGGACGCCTCGCGGGCGGTATCGCCCACGACTTCAACAACCTGCTCACAGTGATCATGAGCTGCACCGATCTCCTGCTCGACGATGTGCAGGAGAACGATTCGCAGCGTGAAGATCTGCAGCAAATCAAGCAGGCATCGGTCGCCGCGGCGTCCCTGACGCAGCAGCTGCTCTCCTTCAGCAGACAGGAGATGATTCAGCCGCGACTGCTCGAATTGAACGGCACGGTGTCGAGCGCCGAGAGCATCCTCAAGCGATTGATCGGCGAAGACATCACGCTGACGACGGTGCTGACGCTGGAGAATCCGATCGTCAAGATCGACCGGTCCCAGCTCGAGCAGATGATCGTCAACCTGGCGGTGAACGCGCGCGATGCGATGCCGTCGGGTGGCAAGCTTACCATCGAAACCCAGACCGCCGACGTCGACGAAGCGTACGCGACGAGTCATTGGTCGGTCACCGCCGGGCGCTACGCGGTTCTCTCCGTCACGGACAACGGCTGCGGCATGGACGAAGCGACCCAGGCAAGAATCTTCGAGCCGTTCTACACCACCAAAGCAGTCGGCAAAGGGACCGGACTCGGCCTGGCGATGGTGTACGGTGCGGTGAAGTCGAGCGGCGGATTCATCTGGGTTTACAGCGAGATCGGGAAGGGCACGACTTTCAAGATCTACCTGCCCCTGGCCGAGGCGAGTGTGGCGACGAGAGACATGCAGCTGCTGCCCGAGGTGCGCCCCGGCACCGAGGTGATCGTGCTGGCAGAGGACTCACCGGCAGTGCGCACCACGGCGCGCCACATTCTGGAGAAAGCGGGCTACACAGTTCTCGAGGCGCCGAACGGGAAAACCGCGCTCGAGATTGCGCGCAAGCGATCGAACAAAATCCATCTGCTGCTCACCGACGTGGTGATGCCGGAAATGAGCGGACGCAAACTGAGTGAAGAGTTCTCATCGCTGCGAAAGGACGCGAAGGTGTTGTTCATGTCGGGCTACACCGACGATGCGATCGTGCGTCACGGCGTGATGTCAGCGGGCGTCGACTACCTGCAGAAACCTTTCTCCGGTGACGCCTTGCTGCGGAAAGTGAGAGAGGTTCTCGACCGTAAAAACGGTGACGGCGGCAACGGCCGCGGGAAGAACGGCCACAAGTAGTCGGTAGTTCCACCGAAAACTGCGCCGCAAATCGCCACGACTGTGGCGCGAGTGCTTCAAAATTTCCCGAATACTTTGCGAAGCGGCTGGCAGGTAGCGCCGAAACCTCGCGGCAACTTTATTGCTCAGCTACCTTCTCGAAAAACTTCGAGAGGGAACGATGCGCGGAATGTTGGGGCGGGTGAACCTGGGCTTCCTGATGGTAGTCATGGTCGGTATGTCGGCATGCATCCCTCTCCGGCCATATGATCCGGGCCCTGGCAAGCGCGTCGCGGCATTCTTTCCCAAAGAGACTTACCGTTTGGGCGAGCCGGTGAACATCACCATCGCCAATCTGAGTGAGATCTCGCTGTTCTATCCGAACAATTTCTGCAAAGCGAAGCTGCAGAAGCAGACGGGCGCATCCTGGACTACGGTAAGCGAGCCGGGCGGTGCCTGCCCGATCGCGGAGGGTCTGCTCGATCCCGGTCAGACTGTGGTACATGCGTTCCGGCTTCCCCAGGACATCGGCAGCGGCACCTTCCGGTTCGCGATGCCGATGCCGGCGCCAGACGATTCCACCGATGTTGTGACGGAATCGGAATTCGTGACCCCAACCTTCAAGGTTCAGGACACGCCACACCAGTAACTGTAATGGCGGTGTAATCTCCCCTGGTTAGCGTCTTGGTACTCAATCGGGGGAGGAAAGCGTGTTATCCGCACGAAACTGGTTGTATGCAGCCGGATTCGCGTTGGCGACGAGCTCGTTGTGGGCGGCGTCGGCAAACGCGCAGGCCGCGTCAACGATTTGTAAGGATGGGACCAAGTCGACTGCCAGCGGACGCGGCGCCTGCTCGGGTCACGGTGGGGTGAAAGCGGCGGCAGCGAAGAAGGCAACCAAGGCAGAGACGAAGGCGGCCAAGACTGAAACCAAAGCTGACGCCAAGGTAGCGAAGACCGAGACCAAGGCTGACGCGAAGGTGGCAAAGACCGAGACGAAGGCAGCCACCAAGACCGCGAAGACGGCGACGAAAGCGGCCAAGTCGGAAGCGAAAGAGACGAAGGTTGCGGCAGCTCCGGCAGCCACGAAAGTCGGATCGGGTGCAGCCGACGACGACAATCCGGCCGGAGCAATCGCCAGGTGCAAAGACGGCAAGTACTCACACGCCAAAAGCAGACGTGGCGCGTGCGGACATCACGGCGGCGTAGCGTCCTGGAGTTAGTCCTTTGATTTTGAGCGCTCGAGGGCCACGATCAAACGTGGCCCTTTTTCTTGCTCAGAAGTCGCGCGAGCGCGTTCTCACCACTGACAGCGCGATCATCAACGCTGCGAGAGTGAGGCTGATGGCAATCGTGGCGACGGGAAATTCGTGCCCAAGGAAGAAGGTGCGGCCGACGAGAACTTTTTTCCCATCCATTGCGTCGAACACGCTGAGGACACTGAAGCGCGGCAGCTTGGTGAAGATATAAAATGCAGCGATCGCCGCGAGCGCGACCGCCGGCACGCTGTACTCCCCGCGCAGCAGGTGAGATAGCAAGAATCCGAGGGCAAGGAAGATCAGTCCGGCGAGGACGAACATCGTCGCGAACATGAGCGCCTGCGACAGCGGATACGATTGACCGATCAGTGGCGATAGAATCGCGACGATCAGTAGCGGGATGAAGCCGAGCACGATTGCTTCGGATGCGCCGACGGCGGCACGTGTGAGAATGTGCTGACGGCGACTGACGGGCAGCGCGAGAGTGAAGCCGCTGGACCCGGTGGCATCTTCGCGCACCAATCCGCCGAGTCCGAGCACCACCGCGGCAATGATCCAGAGGAACTGCAGGAACCCGTGCGGTAAAGACAACCAGACGTAGAGCGGATACGACATCTGCTCGCCGCGGTGGATGCGCTCCCAGCCAGCGATGGTGGCGGGTGCACGCAGGACGGTCGAAACGCCGAGAATTGCCAGGATTATCGCGGCGGCGATGAAGCGCCCCTTGCTTTCCAGCCACGCTTTTCTGACCAGCATTCGAGTGGCGGGTGACATCAATAGTCGCTCGTGCGGGTGCGGTGGATCGCGATGCCCGCGAGCAGCGCGGCGACAGTCAGACTGACGAAGAGACCCAGCCACGCGATGTCGGTTGCACTCGTCACGTCGGCCGGGCCAGCCATCAACTTCGGAATCGCAAA
This sequence comes from Gemmatimonadaceae bacterium, assembly GCA_035718845.1. Classification (GTDB taxonomy): domain Bacteria; phylum Gemmatimonadota; class Gemmatimonadetes; order Gemmatimonadales; family Gemmatimonadaceae; genus UBA4720. The sequence goes on from DASTGU010000158.1 coordinate 5,279, forward strand.
CGGCATCGCGAACCAATCGAGCGGGGCGCCGTCCACATAAGGCTGCATCACGAAGTACAGCAGGCCAACGCCGCCGAGGGCGATCACTACCGGAGTGTTCTCGCCCTCAACGAATTCGGTGAGACACAGCGACGCCGCGAGGAAGATCAGGCCGCCGAGAAAGAGGAACGCGAGATGCGTGACACCGTGATCGATCGGGTAAGGCAGGCCCATGATCCACGAGCCAATGGAAACGGCGACAAGGGCGAGAAGCGCCAATGTAAACAGCTCGGCAACCGCGATCAGGGCGCGCGCCGCGAAAAGTCGAAGGCGACTCACCGGCAGCGAGAGTGTGAAGCCAGCGCTGCCGTGCGCAGCCTCGCGCGAGAGCCCACCGACGCCGAGCAGGATGGCGAGGAAAACCCAGATCTTCTGAAAGAAATCGGCGTAGACGTAGTGATAGAGGTAAAACGGGTAGTCACGCACCACCCGCAGGAACCACGGCGGATTGTCGTATCCGGGATGCTCGATCAGATCGCGATGCCACATCGATTCGATCCAGCTGTGGGCAAGCGTGAAGAACCCGCACACCGCTAGCGTAACGATGACGGCGGTGAGAAATCGCGTTCGCGTTTCCAGCCAGGACTTGTACAATAGGGGCTTGTTCACGCCTGATCCCGCTTGAGGCTCTCGAGAACGATTTCCTTGAGCGTCATCGGCATGACTTCGACGGCGCTCGCCGACGCTTTCATGCGCTCCGCTATGGTCACCGCGTTGTGAGAAGCCATCACCGAAACCACGCGTCCATCGACCGCGATGCGCGTCACGCCGTCGATCGCCAGCGCCGACGGCTTGGGCGCGGAATCATAGACTCCGCGGATGCGGCGGAAGTCGGTCGAGATCGATTCCAGAGTCGTCTCGAGGACCAGCTGCCCGCGATCGATCAGCAGAATTCGATCGGCGATCTGCTCGACCTCGGCGATCTGGTGCGACGAGAAGAAGATCGTCGCGCCATCGGCCGCTGCGCCAACAACCAGCTCCAACACTTTCTCGGCCATCACTGGATCCAGACCTTCGGTCGGCTCGTCGAGCACCAGCAGCTCGGCGCCGCGGGCGAATGCGAGGAGCAGTGCCAGCTGCGTGCGCATTCCCTTCGACAACTTCTTGGTGGGCCGATCCGTCGGCAGACGGAATTCATCGAGCAGCTTCTGCTCGATCTCGGCGCGCCAGCCGGGATAGAAGGCTTTGGTGAAGTCGATCATCTGGCGCACGGTCGTATAGTCGTAGAGCCGTTTGTCCTCGCCCACGTATGCGACTCTTTTGCGCATCTCGATGCTTTGCTTTTCGTCGGCGATGTCGAAGTCGAGGACGCGCCCGTTGCCGCGGGTCGGGCGACTCATACCGAGTAGCATGCGGATGGTGGAGCTCTTGCCGGCGCCGTTTTGCCCGAGGAAGCCGGTGATGGTGCCTTTGGGGACGCGCATGGTGAGACCGCGCACCGCCTCGAAGTCGCCGTAGTACTTGGTGAGGTTATCGGTCTCGATTGCGTAGGACTGCTTCACGTTATCTCCATTCTTGGCTCGGACCAGTACTCGGATTCGGAGCTGACGCGGTGAGAGGTGGCGGTAGCACAGGTGCCTGATCCCAGGGTCAACCAACCATAGGCATTTTGCCGTCACTGGTGGCAAGTTCGGCATCGATCAGCCGGCGGATTTCGTCGGGCTCGATTCCGCGGCGGCGCAGCTCGCTGACGAATGATTTGGCGGATTTCTGAGCGGCTTTCATCTGGCCGGTGCGGGCGGCGGTCCAACGGGTGGTGCCGCGGGAGGCGACGAAGGCGCCAACACCGTGCCGTAGCTCGAGGAGGCCCTCCTGCTCCAGCTCGCGATAGACGCGGGCGACGGTGTTTGGGTTGATGACCATCGATTCGGCGAGAGCGCGGATGCCGGGCAGCGAATCGCCGGGCCGCAGCGCGCCCGTCTCGCAGGCGTGGCGGATCTGCTCCTTGAGCTGGAGATAGATCGGGACGCCGGAGGCGGGATTTGGTTTGAGGAAGAGTGTCATAGTGCTAGTGGAGTAGTACAGTGGTACTCTAGGGACGGGTCGCGGCGGTGTCAATAGCGAGAGGCGAGAGGCGGGGAGGCGGGGAGGCGAGAACGCGGAAATGGAGTTGTTGGCGCAGTTACGCTTCCCGCTTCCCACTGCCCGCCTCTCGCCTCTCGCCTCCCGCCTCCCGCCTCCCGCCTCCCGCTCTGGCCGAAAACATCGGATCCACGTCATTGCGGCCATTGACGCGCGGGCCGACCTTAAGCCATGGAGAAAATGCGCATCGGATTCTTCGGCTTCGACGAAGTCCAGGCGCTCGACCTCATTGGACCGGCCGACGCCTTTGGATCGGATGCGTTCGATACCCTGCCCGGATTCAGCGAGCGGCCGTACGAGGTCACCATCATCGGCCTCCAGCGCCGCACCTTCACCACCAGCTGCGGCGTCAGGATGGCGGCGCACGTCGGCCTCGATACGTCGCTCTCCTTCGACACCATCATCGTTCCCGGCGGCGCTGGACTCCGACGGAACGGATTGGGCGAGCGCTGCGCGGAATGGCTCGCCGAGCGCGCGCCATCGATTCGCCGCATCGCCAGCGTGTGCACCGGTATCTATGGCCTCGCGCCCAGCGGCTTGCTCGACGGACGCGCCGTCACCACCCACTGGAGCGCGGCCCGGAATATCGCGGAGAGATTTCCGAAGCTCGATGTACAGGCGGACGCGCTGTTTCTCAAATCGGGAAAGTTCTACACGTCAGCCGGCGTGAGCGCGGGGATCGACCTCGCGCTCGCGTTGATCGAAGAGGATTTCGGCCCCAGCGCATCGCTCGCCGTCGCGCGCGAGATGGTGGTGTACGTGAAGCGCGATGGCGGGCAGAACCAGTTCTCCGAGCCGCTCGAGTTTCAATCGGCAGCCGTCGACCGCTTCAAGGATCTCGCGGCGTGGATTCACTCGCACCTGCGCGAGGATCTCTCCATCGACGCGCTCGCTGAGCGCACCTTCCTCAGCGTGAGACAGTTTGCGCGCGCGTTCAAGCAGGAGCTCGGCACCACTCCCGCCGCCTTCGTCGAAGAGGCGCGACTCGGCGAAGCACAGCGCCGGCTCGGAGAATCCCGGCGCCGAGTGAGCATTGATGCCGTCGCGCGCTCGGTCGGCTACGCCAGCGCCGACGTGTTCCGCCGAGCCTTCGAGCGCAGATTTGGCGTGTCACCCAGCAATTACCGGAGCCGGTTCGGCTCGGGAGCGAGCGTATGATCCGATCATACCGACACGTCGCGATCGCGGTCCTGACCCTGGGAGGTGTCGCGAGCCCACAGACGTCTACGGCAGCCGCTGGGTCGGCGGCCGCACAGAACGCTGGGATGGCCATCGAGTGGGCCTCGTACGGTCGCGATCCCGGCGGCAGCAAGTATTCGCCGGCGAAGCAGATCACCCGCGACAACGTGCGCGAGCTCGCTCCGGTCTGGACCTATCGCACCGGAGATTTCGGGCGTGGCGACGGTGCGGTGCGCGATGAAACGACACCGTTGTTTGTCGACGGTGTCTTATACGCGTCGACGCCGTTCGGTGGAGTGCGCGCGCTGAATCCTGTCACCGGCGTGGAGTTGTGGGCGTTCGACCCCGAGCTGGATTTTTCGCGCGGCTACGGCGATCCAACCAATCGTGGCGTCTCGACCTGGCTCGATCAAAGACGCGCCGAGTCTGCGCCATGTCGCCGTCGCATCTATATCGCAACCCTGGATGCACGGCTGATCGCGCTCGATGCGCGCAACGGACGACTTTGCGCTGACTTCGGCGAAAACGGCCAGGTTGATCTCACCGCGGGTCTGCGCAACACGCCCGAATTCAGAGGAGAATTCGGCGTCACCTCGGCCCCCGCCATCATCGACAATCTCGTCATCGTCGGATCGACCGTCGCTGATAACCGACGGGCGAATGCGCCGGCCGGAGTCGTACAGGCATTCGACGCGCGCAGCGGTGCACGCCGGTGGTCGTGGGACCCCGTGCCACGCGATCCATCGAGCGCCGAATACGCGACCTGGCGAGGTGCCAATGCGCATCAAACCGGCGCTGCCAACGCGTGGTCAACCATCAGCGCGGATTCTGCGCGCCACATGATCTTCGTTCCAACGGGCAGCGCCAGTCCCGATTTCTACGGCGGCGAGCGGCTGGGACGCAATGACTTCGCAAACTCCATCGTCGCGCTGGGTGCCTCGACCGGGAAAGTCTTGTGGCATTACCAGGTAGTGCACCACGACCTCTGGGACTATGACGTTCCCGCGCAGCCGGTGCTCGTCGATTTGCAGCGCAACGGCACCGCCGTGCCAGCCGTCGTCCAGACCACGAAGATGGGGTACGTCTTCGTTCTGAATCGACTCACCGGCCAGCCGTTGCTCCCAGTCGTTGAACGCCCGGTTCCGCGCAGCGATGTCGCCGGAGAAGAAGCGTGGCCAACCCAGCCGGTACCGACGCTTCCCAAACCACTCGGTCCGACTCGGCTCGATACTCCCGTCTTCGCACTCAGTGACAACGGCCGCGCATGGTGCGAGTCGCAGCTTTCCGGTGCCCGCTCCGAAGGAATCTTCACGCCGCCGTCGGTACGAGGCACCGTGATTTTTCCCGGCAACATCGGCGGCTCCAATTGGAGTGGCGTCGCCATCGATCCGAAGCGGCGCGTGGCGATCGTTCCGTCGAACAGACTGATCACGGTCGCCGGCCTAATCCCGCGCGCTATGGTGCAGCAAACGCGGATGGGCGGCACGCGCTTCGACGAATTCGCCGGGCAGCAGGGTACGCCCTACGCGATGCACCGCACCCATTTGATCGGACCCGACGGCGTTCCGTGCAACGCACCGCCCTGGGGCGTGCTCACCGCCATCGACCTCCAGTCGGGTGCGACGTTGTGGGAGCGACCGTACGGACGCATCGGACATTTGGCGCAAAACCCAGAGAGCGCGAAATGGGGCTCGCCGAATCTGGGCGGGACGATGATTACCGCCGGCGGACTCATTTTCGGTGGCGGCACTTTCGACCAGAGCCTGCACGCTTACGACATCCAGACGGGCACCGAGCTCTGGTCGACGCAGCTGCCGGCCGGGGTCCACGGCTCGCCGATGACTTATGTCACCGCCGATGGCGATCAGTACGTGGTCGTCTCCGCCGGTGGTCACCGCGAATTTCGCGACAAGCCCGGTGATTACATCGTCGCCTTCGCGCTGCGCAGTCGCGTGAAGCCGATTGTAAATGAGCATCCGGTCGCGTCGGGGCATTATCGCGGGCACATCATGCTCGATCGCACCCGATTGCCAATCTCGCTCGATCTAATCGTCAGCGGATCCGCCGCCAACGTCAGCTTCGAGACTTCGAGTCTGCGCGTCATCGGTCAGGGGAGCGGGCGAGTCAGCGGCGACAGCGTGACCGCCGATGTGAGCTGGACCGTGCCGGCGCAGAATTGCTCGGGCACCATGCAGATGCGTGGCACCCCGGCCAACGACGGGCGCGATCTGATCGGCGAGCTCGAGTACGTCGACGGCTGCACGGATCATCGCACCAAGCAGGGGACGTTCGCGGTGCGACGTCAGCCGACGGCGATGATCCCGATCACCATCATCGCATCGCATTAAGCCCGCGGTGTGGCGGCGACGGGTCCGCCGTTGCTGCTAATTTTAGAGCATGCGGAAGCGTGCTCTTACCGTCGCCGAGCGGCGGTTCGCGGAACAGCGGCAGGAGTTGTCGAAGCTCGGACTGCAGGAGCGGTTCGAGCGGATCTATCACACCAACCTCTGGTCTGATCCGGAGACGCGCTCCGGAACCGGATCGAGTCTCGATTCCACGCGCGTCCTGCGTGAGAAGCTGCCCGGCGCCTTGCATCAGCTTGGAACCCGCACGCTGCTCGACGTTCCGTGCGGCGATTTCACCTGGATGGATCACGTCGATCTGTCCGGCATTGAGTATATCGGCGCAGACATCGTGCACTCGATCGTGGAGTCGAATCAGCAGCAATACGCAAGCGATGATCGAAAGTTCATCGAGCTGGATCTCACGAGTGACGATTTGCCAGTCGCGGACGTGCTGCAATGCCGGGATTGCCTCGTGCATCTATCCTATGGCAACATTGCGCGCGTTCTCGAGAATGTGCGGCGCTCGCGAATTCGCTATCTGCTGATGACTTCATTCCCGGGACGCGGCGACAACAAGGATGTCGAGGATGGTGACTGGCGGCCCCTCGACTTCGAGGCCTCGCCGTTCTCGTTCCCGCGGCCAGTACTGACGATCGTCGAGGAGTGCGACGAGGAAGGCGGATCGTACGCCGACAAGTCACTCTGCGCGTGGGGCGTCGCGGACATCCCGGAGTTCCATGGCCGCAAGCTTGGCTGACGACGAGCGCGGATTGCATGCTCGGATCCACGGCGTCGTCGAGCGAATTCCGCGCGGACGAGTCGCGACCTACGGACAAATCGCCCGGCTCGCCGGATTGCCAGGACAGGCGCGCCTGATCGGCTACGCGATGCATGCGTTGCCAACAGGCTCCAGGGTGCCATGGCAACGCGTCGTCAGCGCCAAAGGCGAGATCAGCATTCCAGGTGAGAACGGCACCTGGCAGCGACGGCTCCTCGAGCGAGAAGGCATTCGCTTCGATGCGCGCGGCCGCATCCCGCTGGCGACGTATCAGTGGCGGCCGAAGTAGATGAAGCTGATAGAGCTGGTTCAGGTGTCCGGGTCAGTCGCTGCGACGTCTGGACGCCTCGAGAAAATCTCGAAGCTCGCCGCGCTATTATCACGCCTCTCGCCCGATGAAGTTCCGATCGCGATCGGATTTCTGATCGGCTCGCCGCGGCAGGGAAAGATCGGTGTCGGCTGGTCGACGATCTCTTCTTCGCGTGGAGCTCCCGCCGAGAAGCCAAGCCTGGAATTGACTGACGTCGACGAGGTGTTCTCCGCGCTCACCAAAGTTCGCGGTAAGAACTCGGGCGCAGAGCGCACACGAATACTCGGCGAGCTCTTCTCGCGCGCCACTGAGGAAGAGCAGACCTTCCTCGGCGGACTCATCGTCGGAGAGGTTCGCCAGGGCGCGCTCGAGGGCGTGATGCTCGAGGCTGTGGCGAAGGCGAGCGGGATGCCCTCCGATCGCATTCGTCGTGCGGCGATGATGGCCGGCGACCTTGGTATCGTCGCGCAAGCAGCGCTCGGCGACGACCGCGAAGCCGAGCTCGCCAAATATCAGCTGCAGGTCTTTCGTCCGGTCCAGCCAATGCTCGCTGACTCCGCTTCGAACATCGAAGAGGCATTCAGTGAGGGCGGCCCGTTCTCGGTCGAATGGAAACTGGACGGCGCGCGGATTCAGGTGCACCGCAGCGGTGACGACGTCGCCGTCTATACGCGGAGCTTGAACGAAGTCACCAATGCGGTGCCGGAAGTCGTCGACGCGGTGAGGCGATTGCACGCGCGCGAAGTGATCCTCGATGGCGAAGTGATCTCTCTGGCCGCCGATGGCCGGCCGCTCTCCTTCCAGGACACCATGCGCCGTTTCGGCCGGCGCATCAACGTCGAGAAGCTGCGCGACGAGCTGCCGCTCACTCCGTTCTTCTTTGACCTGCTGCTCCACGACGGTGAGAGTCTGATCGATCACCCGCTCTCACAGCGGATCGAGCGACTGGACGACATCGCAGCAGGCTCGTGGCGAGTTCCTCGCATTGTCACCGCCGCCGTGGACGAAGCACAGACTTTCCAGGCCGACGCGCTGGCGCGCGGACACGAGGGCGTGATGGTGAAAGCTCTTTCGGCGCCGTACGCCGCGGGGCGGCGAGGATCGGCGTGGATCAAAGTGAAAACCGCGCGCACCCTCGATCTCGTAGTGCTCGCCGTCGAATGGGGATCGGGGCGCCGGCAGGGTTGGCTGAGCAACATCCATCTCGGCGCGCGCGATCCGGCGACGGGGGGCTTCGTGATGCTCGGCAAGACGTTCAAGGGAATGACCGACGAAATGCTGGAATGGCAGACCAAGGAGTTTCTGGCGCGCGAGGTGGGTCGCGAAGGACACATCGTGCACGTGAGGCCCGAGCTCGTCGTCGAGGTCGCATTCAACGAGGTTCAGAAGAGCCCGCACTATCCGGGCGGCGTCGCGCTGCGATTTGCGCGGGTGAAAGGATATCGACCCGACAAGAGGCCATCGGAAGCTGATACGATCGATGCAGTGCGCGCCTATCTACCCGAAGGACAGAAGTGAATCCATCCGACAGCGTGAGCGTCGACGTCGCAATCGTCGGCGCTGGAGTTGCCGGTTTGGCCGCCGCGCGTTCACTGAAGGAATCCGGCCACAGCATCTGCGTACTCGAGGCGCGCGATCGCATCGGCGGCCGAATATACACGCTGCATGATCCGCGACTGGCCCACGCAATCGAGCTGGGCGCGGAATTCATTCACGGCAGTGCGCCGGAGCTCGTGGAGATCGTGAACGAAGCCGGTTTGACGCCCTTCATCATCGAAGGGGATCGCCGGCGGCCGCGCGGGCGGAAGCTGGTCGAAGCGAAGGATTACTGGGGAGAGCTGCACAAGGTGATGCGCTATCTCCCGGACTCGGGCCCTGACGAATCCTTCGCCGAGTTTCTCGATCGTGGGCCCGGAGGCCCGACCGCGGCGGAAGCACGGCGTCTGGCGAAGCAGTTCGTTCAGGGATTCCACGCCGCCGAGACGCAGAAAATCAGCGCGAAAGCACTCGCCGATGGTGGCGCGCCGAGTGAGGATCCGGCGGAGCAGCGGATCATGCGCATCCCGAGTGGCTACGAAGGCGTGCCGAAGTATTTCGCGCGCGGCATCGAGTCGCAAATCATGACCGAGACCATTGTCCAATCGATCGAATGGGAACGGCATCGCGTAGCGATCTCGTCGCGCAGCTCGCGCGGACAGTCTGTCAACGTCAATGCGCGAGCGGCGATCGTGACGGCACCGCTGGCGGTTGTTTTCTGCCCGCCGTCGGAGAGCGGCGCCCTCGACTTCAGGCCGATGCCGAGTGTGCTCCAGAAAATTCATGGCAAGCTGACGGTGGGATCGGTGCAGCGCGCCGTCTTTCTCTTTCGTGAGCGATGGTGGACGGACAAGCTCGGCTCGGTGCCGAAAGGAGGCTCGCTCGAGAATCTCAGTTTTCTATACGGAGATTCAGAGGACTATCCCGTTTGGTGGACGCTCTATCCCGCGCATGTACCGGCGATGGTAGGTTGGGCGGGCGGCCCGGCGGCGTTGCGTCTCGCCGGGAAATCCTACGAAGAGAAGCGAGATCGGGCCATCGCAGCGTTGGCGAAGAACTTCCGCGTCACGAAGAGGCGTATCGAATCGCAGGTTGTGGAGATGTGGACGCACGACTGGAATCTCGACCCGTTCGCGCGCGGCGCTTACAGCTATTCGATGGTCGGTGGTAAGAACGCCGCCGCGCAGCTGGCGAAGGGAGTCGAGGGCACGCTCTGGTTCGCCGGTGAGGCAGCCGATGCCGAAGGACGGAACGGTACGGTGAACGGCGCAATCGGCAGCGGGAGAGCGGCGGCGAAAGCGGTGAAGCGCGCGCTGGCCTGATTCAATACAGGACGCCAACGAGCGTCTTGCTTCCAACAACGAACGAACAAACGCATGTAAAGCGTTAGCGTGCCGTCACTTCTGGCGCCAACTTTGCCATATACGAGCAGAAACATCCAAGGATCGTTATGGATCCCGTATATAGCATCGACGTAGACCGCAGATTCGTCTCACTGTACTGGGACGAATTTCCGACTTTGGAGCAGCTGCGTGAGGTTGTCGAGAATGCGGTCGCGGATCCTGAATTCAAGCCAGGTATGAACTTTCTTTGGGACCGTCGACCGGGTACTCCCAACACCGCGACGGTCGAATATCTCCGCGACGCAGTCTACTATCTGCAGATTCTCGGCGAACAGGTTGGGAATCATGCATGGGCGATCGTGACACATACCGCCGCTGATTTCGGGAAGGCGCGCATGATCGAAGCGATGACAGACCGGGGCCAAGTCACTGTGCGCGCATTCCAGAGCCGCGACGAGGCCGAGGAGTGGCTGCGGCATCCAGTTCGCTTCGAGCCCGAGATCATACACTTTCCAGCGCGGAACCCGCTGATCATCCATCCCCGGTTCGCCTGACCGCGTACTCGCCAGGGATTCACCTGAGCCCGGCGTCGCCGCTTGGGTGAACGCTTTCGTTGGCCTTCCTGTCAAATTGTAAGTCGCTGAAGTATCCGTGTTGAGATTTACTCTCAACGCTGGCCACTCGTGCTTTGAGCCTGGTCACTTTGCGAAACAATTGCGATCCGGACCCGTACTGGACTCGATGATGCCGCGTTACGCTGGGACGCTGACACTGGGCCTGTTCTTTCTTTCCTTCCTCACGAGCGTCGCGCACAGTCAGGATTCGACGACCGACGTCATCCGCGGCCGAGTCACCGATGACTCTTCGCGTGCGATCGTCGCCACGATCGTGATCACGCGGGGACCGGATCGCGCAACAAAGAATTCGGCGTCCGATAGCTCAGGGAATTTTCGCGTCCGGTTCGAGCAGGGAACCGGAGACTACCTGGTCTACGTGACAGCGGACGGGTTCATGCCCGCTCGGCGGAGAGTGCAGCGCCAGGCCGATGAGCGCGAGCTTGTCGCGAACTTCGTGCTGCATCCGGCGCCGGTGGTCAGCCTCGATGCGGTGAAAATCGAAGGGCGTAAACCGGTGCGCGCGAACATCGATGTTCGTCCTCAGCAACCGGAGCCCGGGTCTTCCGAATCGTGGCAGAACGGCGTAAGCGGGCAAGTTCCGCCGACGACCGCGGGCGATCTCAACGCCACCGCCGGCACGTTATCCAACGTTACTGTGACTGGCGCTGGTCCGAGCATCCTCGGATCCAGCTCCGAATCGAATCTGAATACGTTGAACGGCACTGGCATGGCCGCCGGAGTGATCCCACGCGCAGCGCACACTGAGACGCGCGTTACCGGCGCGACGTACGACGTCACCCGCGGAGGATTCTCGGGCGCCAACGTCGACGTGCAACTCGGACCCGGAGATCGATTCTATCAGCAACGCGATGGGTACCTGACATTCGATCCGCGGGTGCTGCAGTTCACTGACGCAACAGGTCGCGCACTCGGTGCGCCGAGTGGCGGTGCGAGAGGAAGCTTTGGCGCGAATGGTGAGCTGATACGCCAGGCGATGACGTACAACGTTGCCGTCGATCTCGCCAAATCACTGAGTGATCCGTCGACGCTGGTGAACGCGGACCAGGAAGCCCTGCTCAACGCCGGCATCGAGCCCGATTCCGTTTCGCGCCTGCTTGCCTTCGCGGTTCCAATGGGACTGCCGCTGGCGGGCGGGAACATCCCCAGCAATCACGTGCACGATGCGATCACGTGGCTGGGGCGATTCGACGATACCCGTGACACGCTGCAGACGCGCGCATTGACGACTTATGCGGGATTCACGCGCGACGGCGCAGTCGGATTCAGACCGCTCGCAGCGCCATCGACGGCGAGCGAAGTGCGCCAGCGCAATCTCGGAGCGCAGCTCACCTTCGGCACCTATTTCGGACCGGGGCGCCGCACACTCAATGAGAGTCGCATTGCGCTGAGTGGCGTGCGCACCACGACGTCGCCCTACCAGTCACTACCTGGCGCGACCGTTTTTGTGCGATCCGACAACCTCGGCGACGGCACCGACGTTACTCCGGTGAGTCTTGGTGGCGGCTCGCTGCCAAGCATTGAATCGCACTGGACGCTGGAGGCGGGGAACCTCACCGCGTGGAACGCGCACGGTCGCACGCATCGATTCCGGGGCTTGCTGTGGGGACGAGTCGATGGCCTGCGCGAGGAAGGATTCGGCAACGCGCTCGGAACCTACACCTTCAATTCGATCGATGACTTCGTTGCCGGACGCGCCAATACGTTCTCGAGAACGCTCAGCGAGCCGCCGCGCGAGGGAAAGGTCTGGAACGTAGCGACTGCGCTCGCGCACACCTTCGGAGCCACCCGCTACTTCAATCTTCAGTACGGTGCGCGTCTGGAAGCAGACGGATTCGGGAGCGCACCGCCGCGCAACGCCGCACTCGAGCAGGCGCTCGGTGTGCGCACCGGCGCAGCGCCATCGCGCGTGCACATCAGTCCGCGAGTGGGATTCACTTTTACGTACAACCGCGACAAGGACAACGGTCAGGGCACGATGCAGAACCAGACCGGCCGATACTATCGGTACATGTCAGGGACCCTGCGCGGTGGAATCGGCGAATTCCGCGATCTGCTGCGCCCAAACATTCTCGCTGATGCATCGGCCGCAACGGGGCTCGATAATGGCAGCACCTATCTCAACTGCGTTGGCGCCGCCGTGCCACAGCCGGACTGGACCCAGTTTGCGAATGATCTCTCGTCGATCCCCGGGCAATGCGTGAGCGGCAGCGGGGTGCTTGGCGATCTGACACCGGCGGCGACGCTGATCGATCCGTCGTACGATGTCCCGCGCAGCTGGCGCGCATCGCTCGATTGGAACACCAGCACGCACGGAATTCTCTACCGGGTCGGCACGCTGGTGTCCTACGATTTGTCCCAGCCCGGTCTGGTCGACGCGAATTTCAATGGCATTCCGCAGATGAATCTCGCCGGTGAGGCCAACCGGCCCGTCTTCGTCTCGGCGGCGTCAATTGACCAAAACAGTGGCGCGGTATCACCGGTCGAATCGCGCCGGTCAACCAGCTATGGCAACGTCGGCGTTCGCGTCAGCGATTTGCGAGGCTACGGTGGCCAGCTGAACCTCGCGGTGTCGCCCGACGTCTTCAAATTCAGAAGCGGCGCGTCGTTCTTCGGATCGCTGGCCTATACGCTGCAGTCGAGCAAGCGTGAGTATCGCGGATTCGACGGCGCGGCATTTGGCGATCCGCGCCTGCGCGAATGGGCAGCGAGCTCGAACGATGCGCGCCACATCTTCGTGCTGACCACTGCATTCTCCACGAGCAAGACTGGCACGGTGACGCTGTTCGGGCGCGCGCAATCCGGGTTGCCGTTCACTCCAATTGTGCAGGGCGATGTGAACGGCGATGGTCGCTCCGGAGATCGCGCATTCATTCCCAATCCGGCGACAACGACTGACACCAACCTCGGCGACCAGCTGCGCGCGCTGCTCGCAGGCGGCTCTTCGACTGCACGCGATTGTCTGCGCGAGAACCTGGGCAGAGTGGTGCCGCGCAACGGCTGTCGCGGTCCCTGGACGCAGTCACTCAACATCCAGTGGAGCCCGCCTGTCCCAGGTAAGTGGGCGAATCGCGTTCAGCCTTCGGTCTATTTCCAGAACGTCCTCGCCGGAGTCGATCAGGTATTTCACGGCGACAATCTGCGCGGCTGGGGCTCGCCGGCGACGCCGAATCCGGTGCTGCTCACACCCCGCAGCTTCGATGCCGCCAACGGTCGCTTCAACTATGATGTGAATCCGCGATTTGCCGACACCCGACCGGGGCACAGCCTGCTGCGGAATCCGTTCCGTATCGTGATCGACTTCAGGCTGCGGCTGTCGACCGATTATGCGCTGCAGCAACTGCGGCGCGCGGTCGAGCCGGTGAAGAGCGCCCAGGGGTGGCAGCGCAGATCAGCCGATTCACTCACCGCCTTTTATCTGTCGCGGACATCCGACGTCTACAAACTGATTCTCGAGCAAACCGATTCGCTGTTCCTGACGCGGTCACAGATCACCGCGCTCAATCACGCCGATTCTATTTTCACGGACCGCGTGCGCGCGCTATATCGCCCGCTCGGCGAGTATCTGGCGCGAGGGGCTGGCGCAGCGGGGAAGGCGGAGCTCGATACCGCGAAGGCGACCGAGAAACTGTACTGGAAGGTTTTCTGGGAGCAACCGGACTCCGTCGGCGAGATCCTGACGCCCGCGCAACGCGAGCTGATGCCGATGGTGAAGGCCATGGTCGCGACGACGAAAAAAGAGCGCGAGAACAGCCAATGGCAGTTCGGGCATCCGATCACGTTCGCCGACAAACCCCGAGTGCCACAGCCGTAAACCAGCGACTCATAGGCACAACGTTTACGTTGCACGGTAATACCGCGGTCGTCACCCATTGAGATATGAGTACGTTCGTCGCTCCACTCGACAAAAGCAGACTGCGCATTCTGCTCCTATGGATGGCCGGATTTGTCGCGATCGCTGTGCTTGGGGGCGCCCTGACCCTCGATCTCACCGGCTTCTCGTCAGCGGATCGATTCATCATCTCACACTGGGGTTTTCGCGGCCTGCGCTTGTATCTGTGGTTCGAGGTGGGCGTGTTGTTCGCGATCATCTGCGCCATCGGCTGGAGCGCCATTGATACCGGCCTTACTGTTGCGCGCAATGGAACCGCGGCGATTGTCGGAGTGAACGTGGCGCTGCGCGCCCAGATTCAGAAGCAGCTGGGCTACGTTCTCGTGCTAGCCGGCTCGGCGCTGATTGCACTGGCGTTGACGACGCTGGTGCTGTTCAACTCGTGCCGCTACATGCGCATCGTCTGACCGGATGAACAGGACCAAGCGCCCAGTGGCGCTCGTCGCCCTCACGATGGCCTGCGCTACGGGAGGCACGCGGGCACTGCAGTACACTCCTTCCGCCTGGTACGCCGCACCACCAATGCTGCACGCGCGCTCGGCGCACGCCGTCGTCGCCACCGACGATGCGATCTATGCGATTGGAGGAACGGGCGCCGGTGGACAGCCAGTGCTCGAAGTCGAGCGCTTCGACGGCACCCAGTGGCGCGACGAAACCAGCTTGCCCGGTGAAGGTCTCAACGCGCCAGCAGCAGTCGCGATCGGCCGGCGCATTTACGTCATCGGCGGTTTCAAGACCACCACCAACGTGCCGAGCTCCGACGTGCTCGTCTACGACATCGATTGGCATAGCTGGGGCAACGCTGCGCCGCTCGGCGAGCCGCGCGGTGGACACGCCGCAGCAGTGCTCGATGGCCGAATTCACGTCATCGGTGGCGGGAATTCACGGAGCACTCTCGCCAATCATTCCGAATTCGATCCGACGACCAACCGATGGACGGAGCGCGCGCCGCTGGCACGCTCAAAGGGAAGTCCGGCTGCTGTCGCATACAACAGCAAGCTTTACTCGATCGGCGGTCGCAGCGGACCCGCTGATTTCGGCGACGTCGAGATCTACGATCCGAAAACGGATTCCTGGACGGCCGGCACTCCCATAGAGCCGCGCGGAACCGCGGGCGCTGCGCTCTACTGCGGGACCATCTATGTCTTCGGAGGCGAGTCGCAAGCGAAGAAATCCACGCTCGACGAAGTTTTGCGGCTGAATCCCTCGACGAATGTGTGGGAGCCGACGACGCCGATGCGCGCGCCGAGAAACTATGCGCGAGCGGTCGTGTTTCGCGACGCGGTGTGGCTGGTCGGCGGAAACCCGGTCGTCGGCATGAGCCATTCTTCCTCTGGCAGCACGCTCGTCGAGCGGTTTTCCGGTTGCGCTCGGCAGTAATTGCCACCAAAACTTTACTGTACTTAAACAATGTGCTGATGTATCGCGCTGTAGCGTTGCCTGTACCAAACGGTCAGACAACCATCAGCATGGCGAGCTCACTTCAGCGATTGTCAGACTCGAGCGAAGGCACCAACGGCCTTCGACTCCTCTATCAGCTTTACGAAGACGCGCAGCGCTCCCGCATCGCGCACGGCGAGCGGCTGCGCGCACTTTTTCAGGGGCGATCGTTCGACGGTGCCGGCACGGTCGCCGGCGATCCGGACTCGCTCCTAAAGACGATCGCCCGCGGCGAGACTGTCGGTGCGCCCCGCGTTCTGGAGAAGGCGTACTGGCGCGCGACGGAAGACGAGAACGATGCGGCAGCCGCGCTACGCGTCGAGATCACATCTCATCCGGCATGGCGATGGATGTCAGAGCAGCGTGGCGTCGGGGAGCTGCTAGCCGCGCGACTGCTATCGCGCCTCGACGTGGAGCGCGCGCGAACGCCTTCTGCATTCTGGGCTTACTGCGGGCTCGCCACCATACCGGGCAACGCCTATCAATGCCCGCGCTGCAATCTCGAGATCGGAATTCCCGCCGGCTACAAACTCGGCGAAACGCATTTCAGTCGCGCCGGCTCACGACTCTGCAGCGGCCACCTCGAGCTCATTCAGGGCGGGGCGACGCGCGTGGCTCCGCGCCGCAGTGCCGTTGGCGGTCGCAACAGCTACGACGCCCACGCTCGTAAAACGTGCTATCTGATCGGCGTCTCGATGCTGCGTTGCGGCAGCGATTACCGCACTTACTACGACGCCGAGCGTGAAAGGCTGCGCGCAGAGCGCTCCGGCTGGACCGCGAAACGCAGTCATCTCGCTGCCCTCAGAAAAATGGAAAAGACCTTCCTGCGCGATTTGTGGCTGGCGTGGCGAAAGGCAACGAATCTGCCGGTCGTGCGGCCGTATCATCCGCGGATATACGCGGGAAGCGGGAAGGGGGAAGCGGGAAGCGAAACTGCGCACCGAGCATCAGCAGCCACTGTTTGATTACGCGCCGAGCAAAGCGATGTGCCGATGTCTATAAGTAGCCCAATCAACCCGAGCGTTCCGTCGCTTTGCTCGGCGATCATTTGGTCACGCATAAGGAGGGAGACAAGCATAGTGAAAATCCTTGCAGCAATCGCAATCGCGTCATTGTCTCTGGTTGGCGCGCGGCAATCGAATGCGCAGACGAATTCCAGCACTGGGTCGTCGGCCGCGACGTCGGCATCCAGCGCGGCACCGTACTCATGCGCTGACGATCCGGAGCGCCACCGTTTCGACTTCTGGCTTGGCGCCTGGGATGTGAAGACCGAAGGCGGCACTCATGTCGGCGACAGCCTCATCGAGACAGCCAGCAACGGCTGTGCGGTGCTGGAGAACTGGACGGGAGCCAGAGGCGGCACCGGCAAGAGTCTCAACTCGTACAACGCGCGGCTCAAACAGTGGCAGCAGTTCTGGATCGGCTCGGACGGCGACGTGCACGAGTATCGCGAGAGTCAGAGCGACGGCAACAGTCTCGTCTTTTTCTGGAAGCCGCCAGCAGCGACGCAGAATATCATCAGGCTGACTTTCACGCCGATCGACAAGGACACCGTCCGTCAGCACTCGGAGATGTCGGAGGACGGCGGCAAGACGTGGAAGACGGAGTACGATTTCTACTACCACCGGCGGTCAACTACAAACTGAAAAGTACCAGCTGGCGGCTGGCCGCTCTCAGCCCGCGGCTTCGAGCTACAGCGGAAAAACCAAACGGCCAGCGAGGTTGCTGGCCGTTTTTCTACGCTCAGAGCTGCCGGCCATCAGCCGCCAGCCGCCAGCTGGTACTTTTCAGTTAGCAGTTCAGAGCTGAAATCGGTATCCAGCCTTGCGCACCGTTATCAGGTGCCGAGGCTGAGCGGGATCGGGCTCCAGCTTGTTGCGCAGCCGCGCGACGTGTTGATCGACGGTGCGTGAGGTGACGCCAGTAGTGTAGCGCCACACCCGTTGCATCAGCGTGTCGCGCGAGACGATGTCGCCGCCAGATTCGATGAGGAAGGCGAGAAAGTCGAATTCCATCGGGCTTAGATCGACCGGCTTACCGTTGCGCGTAACGGTACGGGTGCGCAAATCCACGACGACGTCCGAGAACCGGTGCAGCGAGCCGCGCCCCGACTCACCGCCGCGCGCGGGAGTGCTCACCCGCCGCATCAACGCTTCGACGCGCGCGAGAAATTCCAGCACACCAACCGGCTTCACCACGTAATCGTCGGCGCCGATGCGGAAGCCCTGCACCTTGTCCACTTCCTGATCGCGGGCCGAGAGAATCAGCACCGCGGCGTTGCCGCCGTTGGAGCGATAGCGACGCAAAACCTCGAATCCGTTGAGACCCGGCAGCATCAGATCGAGCACGATCAAATCCGGCGTGTGATTCGTCAGCCACTCCAGTCCGACGTTGCCGTCGCCCACACATTCGACGTTATAGCCCTCGACCTCGAGGCTCGTGCGCAGACCGAACGCCAGCGTTTCGTTGTCCTCGACGATGAGGATCATGCGGCTGGGCGCCGCGTCTCCATTATGCGAAGGCTGCCAGGAAGTACTTGGTTGTGTCATCAGTGGGCCCCGTTCTGGTTCGCGTGTAGATCCAGCGTGAAGCGCGTGCCTCCCCGTCCTCCGGGAACGTCGGACAGCTCCGTGTGCGCATCCATTGCCGTGGCCAGATCGCGAACGATCGCCAGGCCGAGTCCCGCGCCACCGGTGCTGTCGTCGACTGTCCCTCCGAGCCTTACGAAAGGTTTCCAGACATTGTTACGCTCGGCGACTGGAATCCCTGGACCTCGGTCATCCACCCAAAGCCTGACGAGTGCTCCTTCTTTGCGGACTCCGATCTTGATGGTTTGACCGGTGGGACCGTACTTCGCGGCGTTGTCCAGCACATTGATCAGGATCTGCCGGATCGCACCGGGATCGCCGCGCGCGACCGCCGGTTCTTGCACGTCCAGTTCAATCCGCATCTTGCGAGCTTCCGCCAGAGGTGTGAAGAAGTCCGCCGCCGTTTGTGCTACGCCCGCGACGTCGACGGGGCTCGACTCCAGGTGCAGCTCTGGCTTCGAGGACGCCGCCAATACGGAATTAGACAACGCAATCAGGCGATTCGTCTCCCGCTCGATGATTTCGAGGGATTTGTCCTTCTCTGCTTCGCTCCTTGTTCGGCCAAGCCGGACCAACTGGACGAACAGCAGGATCTGCTGGAGCGGCGTCCGCAGCTCGTGGGAGACGTTGGCCAGGAACCGCTCGCGGGAACGCACCAGCCGCACCTCGCTGCGCAGGGAGGCGAAGCCGGCGATCGCCAGTACGATCGCACCCGCGAACAGCAGCAGCGACGCCGGGACGTGGGACTCGGGGATCCCGCCCGTCACCAGGTATTTCGCTACGTTCGGGCGGAGATTGACCCAATAAGTCGTCCCGCCGATGAACGCAGCCGGCGACATCCCGTAAGTCTCGGACACCTTCTTCTGCTTCGGCGCCTGGTAAATGATGCGGTCCTGATCGTCCCGCACCGTCAGCATCAGCAACGAGTCGGCGGGCATGCCGTTCGGCCACCTGCCCGTCATTTCCTCGGCGCGCTGCGAGCTCGGTCGCTTGCCCTGCTTCCCCGAGTTCGCGACCCCGCTGCTGCTCCAGTACAGTCCGCGCGGCGAGCCCGCCGAGTCCTCGACGTAACCGGGAACCATCGGCGGCAGTACCCGGACGATCTTCACCATCAGGCTGAAGTCGCTGGTGTCGCGCACCGCCCAACACGAGCGGTAGCCGTAGATCGCGAGGGTCTTCTCCTCCGAATCCATCACCCGCACGTACGAGATTGCTTCGCGCCCAGTCGGAGTGTCGACGAATTTGTAGCCGAAGCCCGATCGCCTGACCCAGGGTTTGTCGGCGAGGATCGGCAGGGTGTCCGTGATGACTTTGGCGACATTCGGCTGCGGGGGCACCCCGAGGTACTGAACTCTTCTTTCGGGAAGGTCGAGCCGGAAGCGATAGACCGACCAGTTCGGGCCGCACTTCTCGGTAGTATCGGGAACCGCCGGAATCGCCGTGAGCGGAGGAAGCTGGCCGCGGGTGTAGGGCCCATCGCGGAAAACGGCGTACGGCATGAAGGTGCGCTCGCGCGCGAACAGATACGCGCGTGTCGTATACAGGTAAGCGGCGAACATCGCGTAGTCGCGCACCGTTCGCTCCGCGACCGCTCTGCGCGCGACGAAGCTGCGATGGGACTCCAGTGCCGCGAGTCCGGCGACGATCACGATTCCGAGCAGCGCACCACCGAGCAACAGCGGGCGGGCTCCGTATGCTCGCATACGACGTAAGAATGACATGTGATGACGGGTGTAATGGCGAAGATATAATGGCGTACGCGCGGCTGCCTGCGTTACGACGCGCCCGGCGTGTATGCGATTTGTAAAAAATCGAGCACAACTCCTTAACCAGTTCGGAACTGCAAAAAGTCTTTTACGCATCTGCGCGCACTCTCACATTGCGCTCATCCACACTCAAGGAGAGTGAGCAGTATGCGAAGACAACTCTTGTCATTCGTCACCGCATTCGCTTTCTCGGCATCGGCGGCGTTCGCGCAGAGCGGAACGACCGTGACCGGCCGCGTCACGAGCGATGTGGGCGCGCCACTCGGGGGCGCAAGCGTGTTCCTCGCCGGCACCAACATCGGTGCTACGACCAACGATGACGGCAGCTACACCTTCATCGTTCCGTCGAGCCGCGCGAACGGTGGCACCGCGACCCTGACTGCGCGCGTCATCGGCTACACCGCGCGGTCAGTGCAGATCGCGCTGACGCCGGGCAGCAGCATCAGCCAGAACTTCACGTTGCCGGTGAATCCATTTCACCTCGGCGAGGTGGTGGTGACGGGCGCAGGGACGACAACGACGCGTGAACGACTCGGCGTGACCATCAATCGCGTCGATAGCTCCACGCTGCGTCGCGCCAACGAGCCGCAGAACGTGATTGCGGCGCTGGCGGCGAAAGCGCCGAACGTCAACGTGCGCACTCAGTCGGGCGAGCCGGGCGCGGCTGCCTCCGTCGTCATTCGCGGCGAAGCATCGCTGACGGGAACCAATCAGCCGCTGTTCGTGGTCGACGGTCAGCCGATCGACAACCAGACCGTTTCGCCGGCAACGATGGCGATCGGTGTCGGCAGCGGTGCCGTCACCGACAGACAGGGCGGTACGGTCACCACCAATCGCGCGGCTGACGTCAATCCCTCGGACATCGAGAGTATCGAGATCCTCAAGGGATCGGCGGCGGCGGCGATCTACGGCGCTCGCGCGGCGAACGGCGTGGTGCTGATCACCACCAAGCGCGGTCGCAGCGGACCGACTCGCATCAGCATCGGTTCCACGCTCTCGTGGGACAAGCCAAGGCTGGTTGATTTCCTGCAGCACGATTACGCACAGGGATCACTGGCGAGAGGCGCGGGGCCGATTCCGGATGCTGCGGCGACCTGCGGCGACACGCCTGACTGTGCGCCAACCGCCGGTCGTACATCGTGGGGCGCGAAACTGCCCGCGGGTACGACGACCTACGATCACCTCGGTGAGCTGTTCAAAACGGGACTGACTGCCGACAACAACATTCAGCTCTCGGGCGGCAACGATCGCACGACTTTCTATTCGTCGGTCGGTCTGACCAACCAGGACGGCATCATCGAGGGACCGAACAACAAGTACAACCGCGCCAGCTTCCGCTTGAAGGGCACTCAGGAAGTCAGCAGCAAGCTTACCCTCGGCGGCAACTTCAACTACGTCGATGCACGCGGCAATTTCGTGCAGCGCGGAAACGACGTCTCTGGACTGCTACTCGGCGCGTTGAGAACGCCACCAGCGTTCAACAACCTGCCGTATCTGAATCAGTTCGGTCAGCAGCGCAGCTATCGATTCCCGAACGCGACGACCGTCGAGTCGTTCGGCTGCTGCGCGTACTACGACAATCCGTTCTTCGTCGCGTCGAGCAATGGCAATCGTGATGAAGTCGGTCGCGCCATCTCGAACTTCAACGTCGAATGGCGTCCGCTGACGTGGCTCAACGTCAAGGAAACGATCGGTGGCGACTACTACACCGACTCGCGACTGCAGGCATTGCCATTGACGTCGGCCAACGATGGCGCAGGCAACGTCATTCGTAGCGATCAGAACAACCTGATCATCGATCACAACCTGCTGGCGTCGGCGACGTTTGATCGCGGTGGGAATTTCAACACGACGTTTACGGTCGGGCAAAACCTGAATTCACGCCGTTATCGTCAGCACACGACGGTGGGCGAAGGGCTGATCGCGCCGACGCCTCTCGCGCTCGAGAACACCATCTCGCAGGCGGGAATCGAGAACAAGTCGCTCCGGCACATCGAGAGCTACTTCGGTCAGGGTGAGTTCAACTTCTACAATCAACTCTATCTGACGGCTGGTTTGCGCAACGACGGGTTCTCGACGTTCGGGGCCTCGCAGCGTCGGCACACCTTCAAGAAAGCATCGGCGGCGTGGACGTTCAGCAATCTGCTGCACGGGTCTGAGCAGACGGGCTTGCTGAGTTTCGGCAAGCTGCGCGCGGCGTACGGTGAGACGGGACGTGAGCCGGACGTCTACGCAGCGCTCAACGCGTTGAGTACGGTCGTCCAGTTTGGATCGGCCTACGGCGACGTTCTGCGCACCACCATCGGCGGCGTGCCCGGCGTTACCAGCAGTCTGAGACTGGGCAATCCAGCGCTGCGTCCCGAGCTGCAGAAGGAATTCGAAGTTGGCGCTGACCTCGGCTTCCTGGATCAGAAGGTCGATCTGTCAGTCGTCGGCTACAACAAGAAATCGTCCGACGTGATTCTGCCGATCACCGTGAACGCAGCGGCGACGGGCTTCACCAGCGCGTTCCAGAACACCGCCGCGCTGTCCAATAAGGGCATCGAGGTTTCGTTCAATGCGCGGCCGTACACCAGCCAGAATCTGGCGTGGGAGCTCGGCGTGCAGTTCGGGCGCAATCGGGGCAAGGTCACGGATCTCGGCGGCGCTGAGATCTTCGATCTGCTCGAAGGTTTCGGAGCGAACGAAGCCGAAGGTGCTGACGTCATTGGCTACGCACCGGGCGTGATCATCGGCACTGGTTTCGTGCACTGCGGTACAGGAGCTCAGATCGCAGTTCCTGGAATGGGCAACGCGGCTCAGGACATCGACGCGCTTTGCGCGGCAACGCCGGGCGGATACAAGAAGAACGCACTGTTCCTCGGTCCGAATGGTTTGCCCGTCGCCGATCCGGCGATCAAGGTCCTCGGTGATCCGCATCCCAAGTACACGATGTCGTACACGACCTCGCTCAAGCTTCTCAACAGGTTCACGCTGTCAGGCCTGCTCGATGTCAAGAAGGGCGGCACTCAGTACAACGGCACGCGTGGAGCGTTGTATGTGTTCGGCACGCACAAGGACACGGACCAGCGCAGTGGCACCGGACAGTACGGCGTCAGTTGGGATACGAAGACCTATCCCGATGTCGCAGGACCGGGTAAGGGAGTCGTCGGTCTGAACAACGAACGCGACTGGGAGAACTGGCTCAGTATCGTCGGCACCGGTGGCGGATTCACCGGACCTGGCGAGCAGTTCATGGAAGACGCGGGCTGGGTCAAGCTGCGTGAGCTGAGTCTGAGCTTCAATGTCGACAAGCCGTTCCTGAAGAACCTGACCGGGTTCAGCTCGGCGGACATCCGCATCTCGGGTCGCAACCTGAAGACGTGGACGCAGTATCGCGGGCTCGATCCGGAAGTGAACAACGCCGGCGCCGAGTATCTGACGCAGGGACTCGATTGGTTCGCCAATCCGCAGTCGCGTTCGTTCGTGCTGTCGTTCAGCCTAAACCGGTAACGCAAGGAGAATTGCAGTGATAAAACTTCGATATCTCGCGCTCGTTGCCGTCGGGCTGACGGCGGCGAGTTGCAAAGGTGATTACCTGACCGGTGGGGATCTGAGCAACGATCCAAATCGGCCGCAGGTGGCGACGGCGAACCAGTTGTTCGCCGGCGCCGAGGCGGCGATCTGGGCGCTGCTCGGCAGCGATCCGGCACGCGTGACTGGAATGTGGGCTCGCCAGTTCGCCGGCGGTCAGAACCAGTATCAGAGCATCTACAACTACCTGTACGACGAAGGAATTCAGAGCGGGTTCAACATCGGGCTCTACGCCGCCGGTGGTCTGGTCGACATCGTGCGCGCGGAGAAGCTCGCCCAGGATGCGAGCAACTTCAACTTGCTCGGCATTCTGCAGGTGCAGGAGGCGATGACGATGGGCACCGGCGCCGATCTGTTCGGCGACGTGGTCTACTCGCACGCGCTGACGAACGAGCCGAATCCGCCGCTGGATAATCAGCTCGCGGTTTATGATTCCGTTCAGAAGGTGTTGTCCGCCGCCATCGCCAACCTGGCGAGCACTGCGTCGACGAACTCGCCGCCGTTCGCTTCGGATCTGGTGTACGGTGGTGACGTCGGCGCATGGACCGCGCTGGCGCACACGCTCAAGGCGCGGTTCTACATGCACACCGCAGAAGTTCGCGGCGCGCCGGCGTACGCATCAGCGCTTGCCGAGGCGCAGCAGGGAATCAGCTCCGACGCGGGGAACTACTTCGGCGCGTTCACCAGCAATACGAATGAGACGAACTTCTACTATCAGTTCCAGCTGACGATCGGTCGCGGCGGCTATCTGATTCCAGATCCGCAGTTCGTGAGTCTGCTCAACACGCGGGGCGATCCGCGGCGCCAGGATTATTTCAACGGCGCAGCGACTAACCTCAGCGGTTCGCGGCTCGCTCCTAACTATCCGCAGACTTTCGTCTCGTACGACGAGAACACCTTGATCTGGGCCGAGGCAGCTTATCGCGCCGGTGATCAGGCGACCGCGTTGGCGAAGTTGAACGAAGAGCGCGACAACCACGGACTGGCTCCCGAAGCAGTCGCTGGTCAGGCGTTGCTCAATGAAATCCTGACCGAGAAGTACATCGCAGATTTCCAGCTCGGTCACGAAGCGTGGAACGATTACAAGCGGACGTGCACACCGAACTTCCCGCCAACCCAGGCGGGACAGAAGATGCCCGGTCGCATGTACTACGATCCGAACGAGCGCTTCACGAATACGAACATTCCGCCGGCAGGGCAGGGCTTCAACGGATCGAGAAATCCAAACGATCCGCCGAACACTGTATCTGACGGAACTGGCCAGCCGTGTCTGGCTGGGTAGTGTGTTGATTTGAAGCAGACGTGCCGGGTATGCGTTGTCGGTGATGACGCATACCCGGTTTCTCTTTAGACGGGAAGTTTATGAGACGTAAACTTGTTGCTTCGCTGACGCTCGGGTTTTTCGGGGCGAGCGCGTGCTCGACGTACGCGCCGATAACGCTGCAGACCGCACCACAGGTTGGGACGGTGCGTCTCGCGCTCAGCGATGATGCGCGGGGCCAGAGTTTTGGCCAGCTCGGCTCACAGATTCAATCGATTGAAGGACGGGTGCGCTCGGTGTCCGATTCGGGCATCGCGATATCGGCGAGCGAAGTCGGGCGAGTGGATGCCGAAGATCAGAGCTACCGCGGCGAGACTGTACTGATTCCGCCCCGGTACGTCGTTGCGGTGTCGCAGAAGCGCGTGCAGGTCGGGCGTTCGGTGCTGCTCGCCGCGCTGATTACCGGTGGTGCGATCTGGATCGGCACCAGCCTCGGCGGCGGCAGCGTTAGTTACAGCAAGCCGCCGACGCCGCAGGGTGGGCAGTGACTACTTCTTCGACCAGAGAATGAGCACGCCGCAATTGTCGCTTAGCTTGCGGTACTCACCCGGCGCGCTCTCGATCGGGTAGTACTCGACACCGGCGAGCTCGCTCGGACGAATCGCCTCGAGATCGTCGAGATACGGCGACGAGTCCAGGTAGATGTCGATGCCGCAGTGGATGTCGGCCCGGTCGAGGCGTGGCCGGGTGCGCCGAGACATCAGGATGTTGTGACCGGGTCGCGCGGGATCCGGAGTGGACATCAATCCACCGAAGGCCTGCGCGAGGACTGCGACCAGCGAGCGGTTTGCTTTTTTCTCCAGCTCGTCGGCGGTCATGTACTTGCCGCGACCTTCCTGCCGCCGTCTCTCGAAGTCAGCGAGATACGAGGTGGCTGGATTCGCGGGCACCGTTACGGGCGTGAGCGTCGCCGTGGTGGTTCCGGACTTGAGCAGGCGGAAGACGGGCCCGACCGAATCACCCTGAACCTGAAGGGCGACGACCATCGAGTCATAGCCAGGTTTGACGATGATGAAATTGTGCTCGCCGCCGGCGACGCCTGCGATGCGCGCCTCGCCGCTCCAGTCGGTCCTGGCAGTGATGTTGAGGTCGTCGAGAGTTACCTGAGCATCGGCAATCGGCTGCCCGGATTTCGCATCGGTCACCGACGCAATGACCACGGAATTCTTGGCTTGTGCGCCAGCGATCGCGGGCACACACGCGACGAGCGCAACGATAAGTGACGGGTGGAGTCTCATGGAGAAAAACTTAAAGGCGGGAAGGGGGAGGCGGGAGGCGGGAGGCGGGAGGCGAGAGGCGAGAGGCGAGAGGCGAGAGGCGAGAGGCGAGAGGCGGGAAGTGCGAAGCGTAACGGAGATGCGCGGAGAAACCCTGCGAGATTGCGCGTCAGACTGAGAATGCGTGTAGGACAACTGTTAACAGAGATCTGTGCATCTCTGCCAACTGCCACCTTTGGTTAATCAAACAAAAAAACGCGCTCGTAAGAGCGCGTTAGTCAGTGGCTGTTGTCCGCAGTCCTAAGTCCGTAGTTACGGGAGGACGAACGAAACGCTGGACTCCACGGGATAATTGTCGGATTTCAAAATCGCGAACGCGGTGAACGTCCCGTGCTGTCCCTTGGTGCTCCAGCTCTCGACGTAACTCGCCTGGCTCTTTCCCTTGATCGTTGTCGCGCGCATCACCGACGTGAACATGTGCCCAGAGCTCCACCGCCATACTTCCTTGCCGGCGAAATCCTTCACCACGAAATCGTGAGTCTGTCCGCTCGGAAAACGCAGCTCGAGCATCTTGCTCGTGTTGTTCCTGATGTTGAGAGTGAAACGAAGCTTGTTGGCATCGTTGTTCGGTCTCGTTACATCAAATTTGGTGACGATTGGCGCGCTGTTGTCTGCATCGTGATGCAGCTTCGCGGTGGCAATCGGCTTGTCGTCGTGTGAGAAGGAGGGAGCCGCGGCGAACGCGACTGACGCTGCGCAGAGCAGTGGGAGAATGAGGCGGTTATCCAAGGTAGTAACGGCGATTCATGAAGAGCGAGCGGGTCATTCTCACATTTTCCGAGAAGCCCAACTTATCGACACTTAGACGAACGGTCAACGATCAAGTCACAGACTAACTTCGCATGAGTCTTCGACTTGCGTCGTTTACAAATCTTCGGTGTACCTTCGGAAAGCGCCCCATCAGTCGCTTGTGAAAATCTTCACAAGCGGTTAATTTCTTCCGCGAATGGAAGACGAAAAGCGGTCGCAACAGAGCCAAAAAAAAGGCCTGTCCGGCGCCGACTTCGCTGGCGTCGGAATGCAGTTCGCGCTCGCAATCATCGTTTTCCTTTTCGCTGGCCAGTGGCTCGATAAACGACTTGGTACCAACGGGTTGTTCACCATTGCCGGCGTTTTTGTTGGTGCTGTCGCGGCGTTCTACAACATGTACCGCAAGATCAGCGCGGCGCAGAAGGAGGACGACGCAGAAAGAGCGGCACGTCGACGTGGCAACGACGGCGGTCGGACGCCGGGTCAGTGAGACAGAAACGTGCGATTGCTTATTTCGCAGGGATTTCCGCTGGTCTTATAGTCGTCGCGACAATCATCCTCAGGACCTACTTCAGGACCGTCGAGGAGCATGACGCGATGCTGGTATCAGCTGGACTGGCTTTCGCAGTACAACTCGGCTCTTTTGCGCTGCTTCGACCGGCGCGCACGCGAGACGAGCCCACCGGAGAGCTGTTCATCCGTTGGGGGCTGGGTGCAGGACTGAGATTGGTGGTGCTGGTGCTGTACGCGCCGATCGCGAGAATTTTCAATCTCTCCCTGGAAGCGGCGCTCGTGAGTCTGGTGACGTTTTTCTTTTTGACAATGATGGCAGAGCCACTGCTGCTCGAATATGATCGCTGACGAAAAAGATTTCATAACACCGCACATCACCGACTCGCACACGCTGGACTTGCCGTGCTTTCACAAAGGCTTTGTCTGCGAGTACGAGCTCCCGCGCTGGCAGCCAATTCACATCGGCAATTTCGCGATCGATATCTCGCCGACTCGCCACGTCGTGATGTTGTGGGTAGCCGCGCTTCTCTGCCTGCTGGTGTCGCTCCTGGCGCTGCGTGGACACAACCGCCGGACCCGCGAAGGCAAAGCGCCGAGCGGCGTCGGAAATGGATTCGAGGCGATGGTGCTCTACCTGCGCAACGAAGTGATCCTGCCCAACGTCGGCGCGCACGGCAACGCGTTTGTGCCGTATCTGCTGTCAGTCTTCTTCTTCATTCTGTTCGCCAATCTGCTGGGGCTGATTCCCTACGGCGCCACCGCGACGGGCAATATTTCCGTGACGGCGATGCTGGCCATCGTCAGCTTCATCGTGATCGAGATCGCCGGCATGCGCGCGCTCGGGAAGAGCTACATCAATACCGTAGTGTTCTGGCCGCACGACATGCCGCTGGGGATGAAGATCTTCATCTCTCCGATCCTGACGCCGATCGAGATCATCGGAAAGTTCACCAAGCCGTTCGCGCTGGCGATTCGACTCTTCGCCAACATGATCTCCGGCCACGTCGTGCTGCTGGCGCTGATCAGCCTGATTTTCACGTTCGCGACCTGGATTCTCGTTCCGGTTCCGATCGCAATGGCGCTCGGCATTTCTCTGCTCGAGATCTTCGTTGCATTCCTGCAGGCGTTCATCTTCATGCTTCTGACCAGCGTCTTTATCGGGCTGATTCGTGAAGGTGCGCACTGACGCGGAGACTGCTCAACTCCGTGTAGGTATCCGGCCGAGCCGGCTGGAGATTTCCGTTGGGCGAAAGCTCCGTTGACGGATGGCGATGTCGTGATCGCGAGCATGATCAATCACGATTGCTACAAGGATTAAGGGTAAGACAATGGTTACGATGTATCCTCTGCTTCAGGCGGCAGCGAGCTTCACCCGGGAGTATTCGGGTGCGTGGGCGCTGCTTGGCGCCGGCCTTGGTGCTGGCCTCGCCACCATCGGTGCAGGCATCGGTATTGGACGTCTCGCCGGCCAGGCAATGGACGGCATGGCGCGCCAGCCGGAGATGGCTGGTCGCATTCAGACTGGTGCGATCATCTTTGCCGCGCTGATCGAAGGAATCGCGCTGTTCGCGATCGTTATCTCGTTCCTGATTCAGGGCAAGTTCAAGTTCTAATTGTGGCACGACGGATTGCAGCGCTCTTCCGGGCGCTGCGATCCGAGCGGTCTCGAAACGCACAGTAACGGCGACACGTCGCCTCGAGCACTCTACCTATATGAATCTCTTGATCTTCACATTGCTGCAGGCGGCACAGGTCGCGCCCGAGGAATCGGGTCAATCCGGGGATTTGTTGACGCCCAACGGCGGCCTGATGTTCTGGACGCTGGTGACTTTCATCGTCCTGTTCGTCATCCTCGCCAGACTGGTCTTCCCGAAAATCACGGCGGCCGTCGAGGCGCGCGAGAAAGCGCTCGAGGAAGCAATCGAAGGCGCCAAGCGTGACCGCGAAGCCGCGGCGCAAGCGCTCGCCGAGCAGCAGCGTCAGATCGAAGGCGCGCGCAACGAGGCACAGCGCATCATCGTCGAAGGACGCCAGACTGGCGAGCAGGTGCGCGCCCAGTTGATCGAGGAGACCCGCCAGCAGCAGCAACAGATGCTCGAGACTGCGCGCCGCGAGATCGAGCAGGAGAAGACGCGCGCGATCGCCGAGATGCGACGAGAGGCGATCGAGCTGGCAATCGCGGGCGCCAGCAAGGTCATCGAGAAGAATCTCGACGATCAGTCCAATCGGAAGATCGTGGAGAGCTTTCTCGCCTCGATTCCTGCCGGCGATCCGACCCGCTGATGAACGAGTCGACGATCGGTCGGAACTACGCGGAAGCGCTGCTGGCGCTGGGCCGTAAGAGCGACCAAATCGAGGAATACGGCCGGCTGTTGAACGGAATCGCCGACGCCATGCGCGACGATCAGACGCTGCGCACCTTCCTGGAATCGCCGAAGCTTGCAGCATCGCACAAGATCGAGATCCTCGAGAAGGCGCTCGGACGAAGAGTACCGCCGCTCTTCCTCCGCTACGTGGAGACAGTCATACGGAAGCGGCGCCAGATGCTGATTCCGGAGATCGCAACGGAGTATCAGGCACTGCTCGACGAAGCGGAGAACCGCTTGCACGCCAACGTCACCGTTGCGCGCGAGCCTGGCGAGCCGGAGCGCGATGCACTTGCCCGCCAGTTGTCTCGCTTGTTCGGCAAACGGGTCGTGCCGCATATCACCACAAACCCCGCGATTCTGGGCGGCTTGATCGTTAAAGTTGGCGACACCGTCATCGACGGGTCGCTGCGCAAGCGTTTGTCGGTACTGAAGCAGAGGATGCTGACGACGGTCGCACGCTAGGCCGGGAAGTCCCGGGGCTGAGATCGTGGAGTAAGCTTGAATCTCAGCACACAGGTTTAGTTGGGCGTAGTTATTGAAGGGCCGCTGTCAGGTGCGGCCTTTTGTTTAAACCGAATAAGTACTCGGTCAATGCCCAATCTTCCGTCCTCGGCGAGACTGCTGGCAGTCTCCGCTTTCATCTTGATGAGCGCCGCGAGCTCCGTCGCGGCCCAAGTTCTTCAACCCGGTCTGCAACCGGGCCTCACCAAGGCTCCGGACAGCGCGCGCAAGATCACGCTGCAGGAAGCCGTGGCGATGGCGCAGCAGAACTCTCCGCAGGCAATCGCCGCCGAGGGAACCGAGCGCACGAGCAGAGCGGCGCACACATCTGCCGTTGGCGCAATCCTCCCAAGCGCGTCGATCAGCGCGGGCCACACCATCCAGATGGGGGGCGGTCAAACCCGACTCAACGCCAACGGTGAGCAGGTGACGGTGGCATCGCAGCCAACCAACAATCTCGGCCTCAATCTCAACATGACGCTGTTCGACGGCGGGCAGCGTCTCTATGCTCTCCGCACCACGAAGGCGAACATAAATGCGGCAGAGGCAAATCGCGTGGCGGTGAAGTACAACGTCGCGCTGCAAGTGAAGCAGCAGTATTTCGCCGTCCTCGCGGCAATCGAAAGCGGAGACGCAGCGAGGCTGCAGATGGCGCAGGCGCAGGAGCAATTCAAGAGCTCCGTTATCCGGGTCAGAGCCGGTGTAGCGACGAGATCAGACTCGCTGCGCGGTGTGATACAGGTTGGCAACGCGCAGCTCGCGCTCATCACCGCTCAAAGCAACAAGGAAGCAGCCGATGCAGCGCTGACCCGCATCGTGGGATCATCCGTCCCCGTGACTGCTGATCCGACTTCGGTGCAGGAAAACATGACGGCGCTTCCGGATAGCGCCCAGCTGGCGGCGCTGGCGCTAAATGGACCGGCGGTGGAACAGGCACAGGCCAACCTCGACGCGGCAACGGAGAATCGCAAAGCGGCGCGCGGGCAGTATCTCCCGTCGCTGAGTATGAGCTACTCACGGAGCGGAAGCGGGACCGATCCAAGATTCGGTCTTGGTAGCGATCCGTTTACATACAGCGGCCGACTGGTCTTCTCGCTTTCCTATCCGCTGTTCAACAACTTCCAGCGCGAAGAAGACGTCGTGCGCGCGCGTGTTACTGAAGTGAATGCGCAGGCGGGTCTTCGCGACGCGCAGCTGGCCGCGGTGCAGGATTTGACTCAGTACATCGGCGCCATTCGCAGCGCATCACAGCGAGTCGCCGTGGAGCTCGCCTCAGTTACGGCAGCGCAGGAAGACGTGCGGGTTCAGCAGCAGCGCTACAACATCGGTGCGTCGACGCTGCTCGACCTGATCACATCACAAGCGGCGCTGGCGACCGCGGAACAGGCATTGATTCAGGCGCGGTACGACTACCGGATCGCGCGTGCGCAGCTGGAAGCACTGATTGGGCGCGATCTGCAGTGACCAAACGAAACTGAACGAACGACGATGAACGGAACGAAACTGACCTCGACCCGAAGCAAGGTGCTGTTGCTGACGGCGCTTTTCGCTGCTGGTGGCTGCAAGAAGAGCACTGATCCAGCGCTAGTCATTGAGACGGTGCCCGCTGAGCGTCGAACGATTGCGCTCAGCGTCCAGGCGAACGGAACCGTCGAGCCCGTCGATATCGTGGAAGTCAAATCCAAAGCGTCGGGAACGATCGTGCGGATGCCTGTCGATATCGGCTCCAACGTGAAGACCGGCGACCTGCTGGTGCAGATCGATCCGCGCGACGTGCAGAATCAGTACACGCAAGCGGCGGCGGATGTCTCATCGGCGACCGCACAGCGCGCCGCTGCGCTGGCGAATCGCAATCGCTCGGCGGAACTGTTCAAGGAAAAAATCATCACCGCACAGGAGATGGATCAGGCGACTCTCGATTACGCCAACGCTGAATCGAACCTGATCAAGGCGCAGACGAACCTGTCGATAGCGAAAGTACGACTCGAAGACGCGACGGTGCGTGCACCGAGTAACGGCACCATCATCGAGAAGCCGGTGTCCGAAGGAATGGTGATCAGCTCGGCGACGTCGTCGGCTAGCGGTGGTACGACGATTCTGAAAATGGCTGACCTGACGAAGGTGCGCATGCGCGCGTTCGTGAACGAGACGGATATCGGCAGCGTACAGGCTGGCCAGAGCGCAGTGGTGACCGTCGATGCATTTCCGAATCGCAGATTCGTGGGACTCGTCGAGCAGGTCGAGCCGGAAGCGGTGGTGCAGTCGAGCGTGACGATGTTTCCGGTGCTCGTCTCGCTCAACAATTTCGACAATGCTCTCAAGCCCGGCATGAACGGTCAGGTGACGATGGACATCGCGCACCACGACAATGTTCTCGCGGTGCCGAGTGACGCGATCAGGAATTCGCGTGACGCATCCACGGTAGCGCCGGTGTTGGGCGTGCCCGCCGATTCGATTCGAGCCGCGGTGACTGCGGCGCGAGGTGCGCGCGGCGGTCGCGGGGGAACCGCGTCATCCACCGCGCAGGGCAATGGCGCGCCCGGTGATACAACGGGCGTTCGCAGGCGGTTTGGTGGTGCCGCTTCCGGCACACCCTCCCAGTTCGGTCAGCGCGGCGGCGGTGGCGGTGGCGGCGGTGCGGGCGGCGGCGGGTTCAATCGACAGGGTGGTGGTGGCGGTGCTGGTGGTTTCGGCGGCGCGACGGGCAGCTTCGGCGGCGGAACCGGCGGGCCGATGTTCGTGTTCGTGAAAAAAGGCGATAAATATTCGCCGAGGCTGGTGCGCGTTGGGATCAGCGACTTCGATTACACTGAGATTCTGAGCGGCCTGCAGCAGGGAGAGATGGTAGCGCTGCTCGGCCCGGCGGTATTGCAGGCCCAGCGTGAGCAATTGCAGTCTCGCGTACGCGCCGGCACCGGTGGTGGACTGCAGCAACAGCAGACGCCGGCTGGTGGCGCGGGCGGTGCTGGTGGTGGAGGCCGCGGAGGCGGCGGCAGAGGAGGACCGTAAATGCTACTTGGCGAAACGATCGGTGTTGCAATCGGCGCGCTGCGCGCCAACAAGCTACGCTCCTTCCTGACGATGCTCGGCGTGGTCATCGGTGTCGGGGCGGTGATCGCGGTCGTCGCGCTTGGGCGCGGGGCGTCGCAGTCGGTGCAGGCCCGCATCGCCTCGCTCGGAACGACGCTGCTGTCGGTGTTTCCGGGGCAGATCTTCGCGCCGGGCGGCGTATCCTCAGGCAATGATCGCGCGCCGATGACGGTTGCCGATGCAAAGGCGCTCGATTCCGCCGCGCTCGCCGGTGACAACATCTCCGCGGTCGAGCCCGAGATGCAGAAGCAGCTGCAGGTGCAATATCTCAATACCAACACCAACACCACGGTGCTCGGCACGTCCGCGAACTATCTGGATGTCCGCAAGTACACGATCGCGTACGGGAAGATGTTCACCGAAGGCGACGATCGCGCGAGCAAGCGCGTCGCGGTGCTTGGTGCCGCGATTCCCGACAACCTGAGCGTTCCCGCGCAGACCCTCGTTGGACAGAACGTTAGGATCGGCGGATTCCTGTTCGAGGTCATTGGAGTCCTCGCCAGCAAAGGCAATAGCGGCGGATTCGGTAATCCGGACGATCAGGTGCTGGTGCCAATCACTACCGCGCAGTTCCGCCTTTTCGGCACCGATCGCTTACGCCAGATCGGAGTTCTGGCTGCATCCGAAGCTCAGATACCGAATGCGATGGCGGACATCCAGCGAGTGCTGCGACGGGAGCATCGTCTGCGCGTCGGCGTTCCGGACGACTTCCAGATTCGCAGCCAGGCCGACTTCCTCAACACCCTTGGCGAGACGACGCAGATATTCACCTTCCTGCTGTCGGGAATCGCCGCGGTCAGTCTGCTCGTCGGCGGAATCGGCATCATGAACATCATGCTGGTGTCGGTGACGGAGCGCACGCGCGAGATCGGTGTGCGCAAAGCACTCGGTGCGACGCCGAAGAACATTCTGCTCCAGTTCCTCATCGAAGCGGTGGTGCTCTGCCTGCTTGGCGGAATCGGCGGTATCGTATTCGGCTGGGTCGGCGCCGTTGCACTGGCGAAGTTCGGCAACTTCAACACGTCGGTCGCCCCCTCCTCGATCCTGCTCGCGTTCTTCTTCTCGGGGTTTGTCGGGATACTCTTCGGGGTGTGGCCGGCGAGGAGGGCTGCGAACCTGGATCCGATACAGTCGCTGCGGTACGAATAGATCGTCGATTGCGGACTGAAGGGCGGCTCGCGCTGGTAGCTGATGGCAGCTGGCTCATGGCTGATAGCTGCAGACGACGGGACAGATCGCGACCTCTTAGAGGAAACGCGATCTGTTCGCGTTCATGCCATGAGATCTGTCCCTTGCAGCAAGCCAATAGCCAATAGCAAGCTGCTATCAGCTACCAGCGCGAGCCGCCTTTCAGTCCTCAGTCCCGCAAAAGACCCTTTCCCACAAAGAGGCCAAATCCTATTTTGGTCGTCCCCCGCGCGCGGTCCCGTCCAACGCCCGCACTCAACAAAACCAATGGAGGTCGAATGAGACTCCGCGTACTTGCGGTCTCTCTAATGTGTCTTGTCGCGGCCAGTGCCGGCGCGCAGGCCAAAAAGTCGCCAGCGGGAAAGAGTCCCGAGGTGCGCATCGACTATACCCAGGAGACACTGCCCAACGGGCTGAACGTCATCTACCACGTCGATCACTCGACGCCGGTCGCGGCGGTGCTACTGTGGTATAACGTCGGATCGAAGATGGAGCAGCCGGGACGCACCGGCTTCGCGCACCTGTTCGAGCACATGATGTTCCAGGGCTCGGCCAATGCTCCCAAGGGCATGCACTTCGCGACTGTCGAATCGAACGGCGGCGTGATGAACGGCTCGACCCATCCCGACTTCACCGATTACTACGAGGTCCTGCCCTCCAACAAGCTCGGCACGGCGCTCTGGCTCGAATCCGATCGCATGCGCAGCCTTGCCATCACCGACGCCAATCTCACGAACCAGAAAGAGGCGGTCAAGCAGGA